>NZ_BFAG01000017.1 GCF_002897375.1 Deinococcus aerius
CACTTGCCTCCCTTCAAGGGGAGGTGGCCCGTAGGGCCGGAGGGGTTTACCCGCGACGCAACCGCCCAAATCTCTCCCCATTCACTCAATTTATTCAGGAGTCCCCATGACCACCCTTCCCAAGCCCCGCCAACCCCTCCTCAAAACCTCGCTCCCCGGCCCCAAGACGAAGGCCATCATGGAGCGCGACTCTCAGCACCTCTCCACCTCGTACATGCGGCCCTATCCCTTCGTGCCGGACCACGGCGAGGGTGTGTGGCTCACCGACGTGGACGGCAATACCATGCTCGACTTCTTCGCGGGCATCGCGGTGAGCACGACGGGGCACGCACACCCGCATGTGGTGAAAGCCGTGCAGGAGCAGGTCACGCGGTTCACGCACGTCTGCCTGACCGACTACCCGCAGGAGATCACCACCAGCCTGGCCGAGCGCCTCGTCGCGCACATCGAGCGGCCCGGCGAGAAGTGGCGCGTCTTCTTCGGCAACTCCGGCGCGGAGGCGGTCGAGGCGGCGGTGAAGCTGGCGCGCAACCACACCGGGCGCACGCACGTCATCTCCACGCTGGGGTCCTTCCACGGGCGGACCTACGGGGCGATCACGCTGACGGGCTCCAAAACGAAGTACAAGCGCGGCTTCGGCCCGCTGCTGCCCAACGTGAGCCACGTGCCCTATCCCAACCCCTTCCGCCCGCCGCTGGGGAGCACGCCGGAAACCTGCGGGCAGGCGGTCCTCGACCACATCGAACACCTCTTCCAGACCGTTATCCCCGCCGATGAGGTCGCCGCCATCATCATCGAGCCCATGCAGGGCGAGGGCGGGTACATCGTGCCGCCCGCCGACTTCCTGCTGAAGCTCCGCGAACTCTGTAATCGCCACGGCATCCTCCTGATCTTCGACGAGGTGCAGGCGGGGATGGGCCGCAGCGGGAAGATGTTTTCCTTCCAGCACTTCGACGTTCAGCCCGACATCGTGACGCTGGCGAAGGGCATCGCCTCGGGCCTGCCCATCAGCGCGATGCTGGCGAAGGAAAGCGTGATGACCTGGCCCGTGGGCTCGCATGGCAGCACATTCGGCGGGAACCCGGTCGCGGCGGCGGCGGCGCACGCGACCCTCGACCTGCTCGAAGGCGTGGTCAAGCACCCCGGCTGCGGCGAGAACCTGATGGACAACGCGGCCCGGGTCGGCGCCTACATCATGGACGAGTTGCGGGGGATGCAGGCCGAGTTCCCCTTCCTGGGGGACGTGCGCGGAGAAGGCCTCTTCATCGGTCTGGAGTTCGTGAAGCCGGACGGCAGCCCGGACGGGAAATTGCGCGACGCCGCGAGCATGGCGATGTTCGAGCGCGGCCTCCTCAACCTCGACTGCGGCGAGGCGGTCATCCGCATCAGCCCGCCCCTCATCCTCACCCGCGAGGAGGCCGAGACGGGCCTGGGCATCATGCGGGAGGCGCTCGCCAGCCTGAAGTAGGAGCCGCGAGCAGAGGGGCCGTCCTCCCCGGGGTGACGGTCCCTTTCCTTGAACTCGGGCCGCTTGTGTTACGCTGTGATCAGAAAGGAGGCCGCCCATGACCATCGCCGATCCGACCCGAACCGGGTATGCCGCCGAGGTGGTGGCGAACGCCTTCCTCGACCTCGCGCGGGCCGAGGGACGCACGCTGACGCAGATGCAGGTTCACAAGCTGGTGTACATCGCGCACGGGTGGACCCTGGCGCTGCTGGGGCGGCCCCTGATCTACAACACGGTGCATGCCTGGCGGCACGGGCCGGTGGTGCGCAAACTCTGGGACTACTGGCGCGGCGAGCGGACGCTGGGCCCGGACGATGTCCTGCCCGTCGCCCCCGGCGAACCGGACCTCGGCGCCGATCCCGAGGCGCTGGAGGTCGTGCGGAGCGTGTGGCGCAACTACGGCCAGATGGACGGCGAGGACCTCGCGCGCCTGACCCACCTGCAGGGCAGCCCGTGGACCCAGACGTACGGCCTCCCCAACGACCTGATTCCCAACGAGGTGACCCGCGAGTACTACACCAGTCTCGCCCGCAGCGCCTGATGCCCCCCGAACCCTCCTTTCCCCCGTCCCCGGAACCGCTGGCCGAGCCCAACCCGATCGACCGGGTGGTGCGCAGCGGCCTGGAGGTCGAGCAGCGGCTGCGGGACGCGAACGCGGCCGAACTGGAGCGCCGCACCCGCGAGCTGCGCTACCGCGAGGCGGTGGACCAGCGCCTGCTGCGGCTGGGGATCGGCGGGGCCGTGTTCCTCCTGGCGACGGCGTGGCTCGTCGCGGACGTGATCCTCACCCTCGCCGTGGGCTGGGGCGAGCTGAACGGGCGCCCCTTCCGGCTGGAGAGCGGCGTCATCATCGCCTTTCTCACCACGAGTACGGCGACCGTGATCGGGCTCTTCCTCGTCTTCCTGCGCTGGCTGTACCCGCAGGGGCCGGTGATCCCGGGGGGTTCAGCCGACCGGGCGCCCGAGGGCCGGGGGCGCTGAGGCTACGCCCGCACCGCCTGGCCCTGGAGCCAGCGCAACACCTCCGCCGCGTGGGTCTGGGGGTTCACGCTGGACCAGTGATGCGCGACCTTCCCGTGCGGGTCGATCAGGAAAGTCTGCCGGGCCGCCAGGCCGAGCAGCCCACCCAGGCCGCCCAGCACCCCATAGGCGCGCGACAGGGTGCGGTCCCCGTCGGGGATGAGCGGGAAGCTGAGGCCGCAAGAGTCGCGGAAATTGGCCTGCCGAGCCTCGGTGTCGGTGCTGACGCCGATCACGGCAGCACCCAGGCGCTCGAACTCGGGCAGGGCGGCCTCGAACCGCTGGGCCTCGATGGAGCAGCCCGGGGTGTTCGCCCGGGGGTAGAAATACAGCACCACCCAGCGCCCCCGCAGGTCGGCGAGGCAGACGGGACGGCCATCGTCGCTGCGGGTGTCGAACTCGGGGGCGGGCTGGCCGACGCGGGGGGACATGGGGCCATTGTACGGGCCATGCCCGGTCAGACGGCTTTCGGGGCATAGTGGGGGACCGGGAGGGGCCGCCCTCTTCCCGCCCCGAGGACGCCTTGACCGACCCGCCCACCCCACCCTCGCCCGGCCGCGTCCACATCGGCACGTCCGGCTGGACGTACCGGCATTGGCGCGGCGCGTTCTATCCCGCCGGGCTCCCGGGGCGGCGCGAACTGGAATACCTCGCCGGGCGGCTGGGCAGCGTGGAGATCAACGGGTCGTTCTACGCCCTCCAGAAGCCGGACGCCTACGCCCGCTGGGCGGCGCAGACCCCGCCGGGCTTCGTCTTCGCGGTCAAGGGCGGGCGTTTCGTCACCCACATGAAGAAGCTGCGGGGGGTGCGGGTGCCGCTGGCGAACTTCTTCGCGTCCGGGGTGCTGCGGCTGGGGGAGCATCTGGGTCCGGTCCTCTGGCAACTCCCCGAGGGGGTGCGCTTCGACCCGGACGTGCTGGACGCCTTCCTGAACCTGCTGCCGGGTTCAACGGGGGAGGCCGCGCGGCTGGCCGCCGAACATGACGCGCACCTGAAGGGCCGGGCGTGGACCCACGCGGAGCGAGACGTGCCCCTGCGCCACGCGCTGGAGGTCCGGCACGCGAGCTTCGTCACCCCCGAATTGCCCGGGCTGCTGCGCCGCCACGGGGTCGCGCTCGTCGTCGCGGACGCGGCGGGGCACTTTCCGCTGATCGAGGAGGTGACCGCCGACTTCGTCTACGTCCGTCTGCACGGCTCGCGCGAGCTGTACCGCAGCGGGTATGAGCCGGGCGAGATCGCCGCCTGGGCAGGGCGGGTCCGGGCGTGGCGGGCAGGGGGTGAGCCCGCGGACGCGCGCCGCCTCACCGGGACGCCCGTTTCCCGCCAGCCCCGCGACGTGTACGTGTACTTCGACAACGATATCGGCGCGCACGCCCCCCACGACGCGCTCGCCCTGATGCGGGCGCTGGGGGTGACCTGGCCGGGCGGGGGGGAGGGGTGAGGCTCCACCCGATTCTGGAACGCCCCCTCGCGCCTTACGCGGGGCAGACGGTCCTCGTGGGCGTGTCGGGCGGGGCGGACAGCGTGGCGTTGCTGCGGGCGCTCGTACTCGTGGGTGCCCGGCCCGTCGCGGCCCACCTCGACCACGCGCTGCGCCCGAACTCGGCGGAGGATGCGGCATGGGTGCAGACCCTCACGGACGGGCTGGGCGTGCCGTTTGAGGGGGTGCGGGTGGACGTGGCGGCGGTCGCGGCGCGGCGCGGCTGGAACCTGGAGGACGCCGCCCGCCGCGTGCGCTACGAGTTCCTGGGCCGGATGGCGAAACGGCACGGGGCCGGGGCTGTCCTGACCGCCCACACCCGCCGCGACCAGGCGGAGACGGTGCTCATGCAACTCCTGCGCGGCGAGGCCGTCCTGAACGGCATTCCGCCCGAGCGGGGCCGGGTGCGTCGCCCCTGGCTGGACGTGCCCCGCGCCGAGATCGAGACGTTCCTGCAAACCCTCGGCCAGGACTGGCGCGAGGACCCCACCAACGCCGACCCCGCCCAGACCCGCGCGTGGCTGCGAACCGCCGTGCTGCCCCTCCTGAACGCCCGATTTCCCGACGTGGAGGGGGCACTCGCCCGGGTGGCCCGCCTGTCCCGCGAGGACGACGCGGCGCTGGGGGACCTCGCCGCCCGCCTGACCGGGCACGCGCCGCCGGAGGCCCAACCGCCCGCCGTCCTGCGCCGTCACGTGACGCGGGCGTTGGCAGACGCGGGCCTTCCCTACCACACCGAACACGTGGAACGCCTCGCCGCGGCCCTTGGAGCGGGGGAGACGGCGCACGTCACCCTGCCCGGCGCGCGGGACGTGACCGCGACGGGCGGGCGGCTCCACCTCCGGCCGCTGGCGTGGCCCGCCCCCGACTTCCCGCTCCCGGACGGCTGGACGCTCCGCACCCGGCTGCCGGGGGACCGAATTCGTCTTCCCGGCGGCACGCGCAAGCTCAGCGACGTGCTGACCGACGCCAGGGTGCCGCGTGGGGAGCGGGACCGGGTGCCCGTCCTCGCCGCGGGGGGTGAGGTGCGCTGGGTGGGCCTCGCGCCGCCCCTCTGGGCCGCCGGGGCGCGGGAGGAGGCGGGCGTTCCCGAGGACCCCCTCCACACCGCGATGGGGGAGGCGTTGGCCCTCGCGCACGAGGCGGCCCGGCTGGGCGAGGTGCCGGTCGGCGCGGTCGTCCTGGGGCCCGGCGGGAGCGTGGTGGGGCGGGGGCGCAACACCAGCCGCGAACACGGCGACATGACCCGGCACGCCGAACTCGCCGCCCTGCGCGAGGCGGCCCGGACGCTCGGCACCCCCTACCTCACGGATTGCACCCTCGTCGTCACCCTGGAGCCCTGCCCGATGTGCCTGGGTGCGGCGCTGGAGGCGCGGGTGGGGCACGTCGTGTACGGGGCGCGCAACCGGGGGGCGGGGGCGCTGGGCGGCGTCTCCGACCTGCTCGCCTTCCGCTGGGGTCAGGCTCTATCCGTCACGGGCGGCCTGCGGGCGGGCGAGGCGGCCCGGCTGCTGCGCGGCACCTTCCGCGCCCTGCGGGGTGGAGGAGGCCCGGGCTACTCGCCCCCGCAGCCGCCCCCGTCCCCCCCGCCAGCGTCACCCGAGTCGCACCCCGAATCCCCGCCCCAGGAATCGGCGCCGGACCAGCCCTCGCCGCCCGCTGCTCCCTCGCCGCGCCGCTGATGGCCCAGGGCGGTGGGGAGCAGCAGGAGGCCCAGCACGGCGACCACGCCGCCCGCGATCCAGCCCCCCACCGCGGTGACGAGCGCGAGGAGTAGCAGCGCGAGCAGGGGAACGAGGAGAGAAGGGGTGCGGCGGGGTTCGGTGCGCATCTGAAAGCCTCCCTGGTGCGGTGAGTGTCAGGTGGGTGTTCCTGCCTGGACCCAGCGTCCCTTCCTCCGGTCAGCTCCCCTTCAGCCGGTGATGAAGAGGCCCTTGTCCGGCCCGTCACCCACGCCCGCACAAGCCCCATTACCCTGGAGGAGTCGTGAGTCGAGCGCGGGAAGCCCATCTGATGGACGTGACCCCCTGGCAGCGGCTCGCTCGGCGCCTGAACCCCCACGCCCAGGTGCTGCGGTCGTGGCCGCTCACCGGGGGTGTTTCGGCCCGGGTCACCGCGCTGGAGATCGGTGTTCCGGGCGGGTCAGTCGAACGGTGGGTCGTCCGGCAGTACGGGGAGGCCAACGTCCGCAGCAATCCGAACGTGGCCGACGACGAGTTCCGCCTCCTGCGCCTCCTCATGTCGGCCGGGCTGCCCGTTCCGCAACCGCTGTATGCCGACTCGTCCGGCGAAGTGTTCCCCGCACCCGTCCTGGTCACCCGGTACGTGGGGGGCGAGGCGGTCCTCACCCCGGCGGCCCCGGTGGAGTATGCCGCGCGGGTGGCCGACTTCCTCCTTCGCCTCCACGCCGTTCGGTGGTCGGGGGAACTGCCCTTCCTCCAGCCCTTGCCGGGCCTGAGTGAGCGCCCCGCCGTCCTCGACGAGGCGTTGGCTGAGGGCATGATCCGGGACGCGCTCGAACCGGTCTGGCCGCCCGCGCCCCGCAACGCGCCCGCCCCGCTGCACGGGGACTTCTGGCCGGGCAACGTGCTGTGGCGGGAGGGCCGCCTGGCCGCCGT
Organism: Deinococcus aerius; assembly: GCF_002897375.1. Lineage (NCBI taxonomy): Bacteria > Thermotogati > Deinococcota > Deinococci > Deinococcales > Deinococcaceae > Deinococcus > Deinococcus aerius. The sequence goes on from NZ_BFAG01000017.1 coordinate 6,626, forward strand.
CATCGACTGGGAGGACGCGGCGCTGGGCGATCCCCTGGCCGACCTGGCGAATGCGCGGCTCGAAACCCTCTTCTTCTATGGACGGGGCGCGATGGACGAGCTGACGCGGCGTTACCGGGCGGGCTCGGGCCTCGACTTCGCGGCCCTGCCGTTCTGGGACCTCTGGGCCGCCCTGCGCCCGGCGGGACGACTGGCGGGGTGGGGGCTGGACGCCCGGACGGAGGAAACCCTGCGGGCACGTCATCGGTGGTTCGTCCGGCAGGCCTTTGGTGGGCTCGCGGTAGGTTGAGAACGCGGTCCCTCCGGCAGGGGCGAGCCGGGTCCAAGCGGCCTCTTTCCCCTATCCTGGGCGCCATGCGCGTCGTCCTCAAACTCGGCACCAGCGTCCTGACGGCGGGGGGCGACCGGCTACACCGCCCGCGGCTGGTGGACCTGCTCCGCGACATGGCGGCGGTGCGGGCGGCCGGGCACGAGGTGGTCCTCGTGACCAGCGGCGCCGTGCTCGCCGGGTGGGAGGCGCTGGGTTTTCCGCCGCGCGACCGGACCCTGGCGGAAAAGCAACTTCTGGCGGCGGTCGGGCAGGGCCGCCTGATGCACCTGTACGCGACCGTGGCCGACCTGTACGGGGTGCCCGTCGCGCAGGTCCTCCTGACCGCCGACGACTTCCGCGACCGCACCCGCTACCTGAACGCCCGCACCACCCTGGACGGCTGCCTGAGCCGCGGCGTGCTGCCGGTCATCAACGAGAACGACGCGGTGGCGACGGCGCAGCTCCGGGTCGGCGACAACGACACCCTCTCGGCCTTCGTGGCGAACCTGACGGAGGCCGACCTGCTGGTGATCCTGACCGACGCCCCGGGGCTCTACACCGCCGACCCGCGGGTGGACCCCGGGGCGACGTTGATCCCCGTGGTGGAGCGGGTGACCCCGGAGGTCTGGGCGCTGGCGGGCGGGGCGGGCAGTCACCGCGGCACGGGCGGGATGCACACCAAGATCCAGGCCGCCGAGATCGCCACCCGCGCGGGAACCCCCGTCGTGATCGCCCCCGGCGATGCCGAGAACGCCCTGAACCGGATCGTGGGCGGCGAGGCGCTGGGCACGCGCTTCCTCGCGCACGGCTCGCGGCTGGAGGCCCGCAAACGCTGGATTCTGGCCGAGGTGGCGACGGGCCGCGTCGTGCTCGACGAGGGGGCGGCGCGGGCGGTGCGCGAGCGCGGCGGAAGCCTGCTCCCCGCCGGGATCACCGCCGTCCACGGCCCCTTCGAGCGCGGCCACACGGTCCGCCTCCTCGCCCCGGATGGCCGCGAGGTGGCGCGCGGGCTCACCCGCTACCGCGCCGCCGACCTCGCGCGCATCGCCGGGCGCCACTCGCGCGACATCGAGGGGGTGCTGGGATTTACCTACGGCCCGGAGGCGGTCCACCGGGACGACCTCGTGCGGCTGTAAGGGGGACGGTGGCGAGTCCCCTTTGGGGAGAGCCGGGGCGCCCGGCCAAGCCTCGACAAGTCACGGGCCCCGCGCCATCCCCCCTGCTACCCTGCCCCCATGACGACCACCGAGACCCTGAGCGTCCGGGAGATGGGCCTGCGGGCGCGGCGGGCGGCGCGGGTGCTGCGCTCACTCCCCACGGATCGCAAGGCCGCGGCCCTGCACGCGGTCGCGCGGGAACTGCGGGCGCGCGAGGCCGGGATTCTGGCCGCGAACGCGCGGGACGTGGCCGCCGCCCAGGCCGCGGGACTCCCCGCCCCGATGGTCGCCCGCCTGCGCCTTGACGCCCCGGCCCTCGCCGCCATCGCCCGCGACGTGGAGGCGGTGGCGGCCCTGCCCGACCCGGTGGGGGAGACCACGCCCGAGCGCACGCTTCCCAGCGGCATCCGCGTTTCGCAGCGGCGGGTGCCCCTGGGCGTCCTCGGCGTGATCTACGAGAGCCGCCCGAACGTGACGGTGGACGTGGCCGCCCTCGCCCTCATGAGCGGGAACGCCGTTATCCTGCGCGGCGGCAAGGAGACGGTGAGCAGCAACGCGGCGCTGGAGGAGGCCATCCGCGCTGGCCTGGCTTCCGAGGGCGTCCCCGCCGAGGCCGTCCAGGTCATCCGCGACCCGGCCCGCGAGCGGATGCTGGAACTGCTGCGCCTCGACGATCTGGTGGACGCGATCATTCCGCGCGGTGGGGCCGGGCTGCACCGCTACTGCGTGGAGAATGCCACCGTGCCCGTGATCGTGGGCGGCATCGGCGTCGTCCACATCTACCTCGACGAGAGTTTTACCCGTGACCCCGCCGACGTGGAGCGGGCCGCCCGGCTCGTCCACAACGCCAAGGTGCAGAAACCCAGCGCCTGCAACGCCCTGGACACCCTGCTCATTCATCGGGGGGCGCTGCCCGCCCTGCCCGCCCTCGCCCGCGACCTGATGGCGGCGGGCGTGACGCTGCGGGCCGATCCCCCCGCCCTCGCCACCTTGCGGTCCGCCGGTCTGGACGCCGAGCCCGCCAGCGAGGCCGACTACGGCACCGAGTTCCTCTCGCTCACCGCCAGCATCCGCACCGTCCCGGGTCTGGACGAGGCCCTCGACTTCATCGCCGCGCACGGCAACCACACCGACGTGATCCTGACGCGCGACCCGGCGCAGGCCGAGCGTTTCGTGGCCGACGTGGACAGCGCCGCCGTCATGGTGAACGCCAGCCCCCGCTTCAACGACGGCGGGCAACTCGGCCTGGGCGCCGAGGTCGCCATCAGCACCCAGAAGCTGCACGCCCGGGGGCCGATGGGCCTGCGCGAACTCACGACAACGAAATGGGTCGTGGTGGGGGACGGTCAGGTGCGGGCTTGAGGCAGGAGGTGCGCTACTTCCGGGTGCAGGGTGACACGGGGCAGGAGGAAACCGAAGAGTTGGTCGAATACGTTGGGAAATACCCCTCCCGGCAAGTTCGTATCCTGCTGGGCGACGGTAGGGGCTACACGGATGAGCGCCGGAAGTGGTACATCAACTCGGCTTATGACCAGCACCTGCTCACTGATCGCCCGCTGGACTTGAATCCCAACCTGCCCCCTTACGACGAGGCGGGACGCGCCAACCTCGCTCCTATCACAAAGGAAGAGTTCGAGGCGGCATGGATTAAGTCGTTCGAGTTCTTGCACCGCATGACTCGCAGCCATAAGGGCTGGCTCATTCCAGAAGAAGAAACAGGCATCAACCCTCTCTGAAGAGTCGATGCCTGTGTCAGTGCCTGGACCCGCCCCTCCCCCTACACCTCCAGCGGCACGTCCACCCCGAGTTCGGCCAGCACCGTGCGGATCGCCTGTGCGTCAATCCCCGCCCGCGCGTGGACGCTCTCGACCGTCGCGTGGTCCTGGAACTCGTCGGGGATACCCAGGACCCGCACGGGCGTCCTGAGCCCCATGCCGTTCAGCGCCTCCAGCACCGCGCTTCCGAAGCCGCCGACAACGGTGTTGTCCTCCACCGTGACCAGGGCGCGGGCCTTCCCGGCCACCTCGCGCAACATCGTCTCATCCAGCGGCTTGACGAAGCGGGCGTTCACGACGCCCACGCCCGGAAGGTCGCGGGCCGCCTTCAGCGCGTACTCCAGCGCCTTGCCGCCCGCCAGGATCACCACGTCGTCGCCGCCTTTCAGGCGTTCCCAGGTGCCCCACCGGAGTTCGGGCCAGGTGCCCTCCGGCACGCGCTCCGTGTTGCCGCGCGGGTAGCGGATGGCGAAGGGGCCGGGGTTCTCCTGCGCCGCCTTGAGCATCCCGCGCAACTCGGCGGCGTCCCTCGGCAGCCCGATACGGACGTTCGGGATCGAGCGCAGGTAACTCAGGTCGAACACGCCGTTGTGCGTCGCCCCGTCCGCGCCCACGATGCCGCCCCGGTCGATGGCGAAGGTCACGTTCAGGTTCTCGATGGCCACGTCGTGCAGCACCTGGTCGTAGGCCCGTTGCAGAAAGGTCGAGTAGATCGCCACGATGGGGCGCAGGCCTTGCAGCGCCATTCCCGCCGCCGTCGTCACCGCCACGTCCTCCGCGATGCCCACATCCAGGTAGCGGTGGGGGTGAACCTGGCTGTAGCGCACCAGCCCGCTCCCCTCGCGCATGGCGGGCGTGATGACGAAGGTGCGCGGATCCGCCTTCGCCAGCTCCGTCACCGCGTCCCCGAAGGCCGCGCTCCAGGAGTAGGCGTCACTCGGCTTGAACTCCCCGGTCACCGGGTCGAACTTGCCCGGCCCGTGCCAGTAGATCGGGTCGGCCTCGGCGTAGCTCAGGCCCTTGCCCTTTTTCGTGACGACGTGCAAGATGGTCGGCCCGTCGAGGTCCACCAGCCGCTCGATCAGCCACACGAGTTCCTGGACGTTGTGCCCATCCACCGGCCCCACGTAGCGCACGCCCATCGCCGCGAAGGGGTTCACGCTCGCGGGGTCGAAGAAGTGCCGGGTGCTGCTCTTGGCGCGGCTCATGAAGTCGGCCAGCGGCTTGCTGACCGCCTGGACCGCCTTCTTCCCGGCGCCCTCGCCCTCCTGGAACCACTTCTGCACCTGGAGGCCGCGCATAAAGCGGCTCATCGCCCCCACGTTCTCGCTGATGCTCATCTCGTTGTCGTTCAGGACGATGAGCATTTTGCGCTGCATATCGCCGATGGTGTTCAGCGCGGCCAGGGCCATGCCGCCCGTCAGCGAGCCGTCCCCGATGACGGCGGCGACCTTGAAATCCTGCCCCATCGCGTCGCGGGCGAGCGCCATGCCGAGTGCGTTCGCCAGACTCGTACTCGCGTGGCCCACCGTGATCGCGTCGTGCTCGGACTCGCTGACCTTGGTGAAGCCCGAGAGGCCGCCCTCCTTCTTTACGGTGTGCATCCGCGAGCGGCGCCCGGTCAGCATCTTGTGGGCGTAGGCCTGGTGCCCCACGTCGAAGAGGATGCGGTCGCGGGGCGAGTTCAGCACGTAATGCAGCGCCACGATGAGGTCGGTCGCGCCGAGGCTGCTCGCCAGGTGCAGTCCGCCCACCGAGCACACCCGCACGATCTCGTCGCGCAACTCGGCGGCGAGCCCGGGCAGTTGATCGCGCGAGAGTTTTTTCAGGTCCTCCGGGCTGTCCACCCGGTCGAGGAGCGGGGTGCGCCTCGCCGTGGTCAGGCTGGAGGAGGTTTTCGGCTCGCTCATGGCTGGCCTCCCGACTCTGAGGGTAGGCGTATGGGGCGGGGCGTCATGTCCCCACGGTAGAGCAGGCCGGGCACCGTTACCTCCCCCCAAAGTTGCGCCCGGTGAGGAGCAGCGCCTCGGGGGTCCGAACGTCCCCCACGAAGGGGGTGAACCACTCCTGCTGCGCCTCCGGGAACAGGCCGCCCACGTCGTCCGTGATCTGGCGCGTGACCACCCACACGTCGAAGGTTCCGGCGGGTGTGGTGACCCGGCGGCGGTCCTGCACGTCGTAGCGGTACTTCAGCGTGCCCTGCGCCTGCACCTTGCCGTCGTCGCTCGTCAGGGTCACCTGGCTCTGGCCCTCCCAGGACAGGCCCACCCGCCAGGCGTTCTCGGCGGGCGCCTCGGTCCAGGCGGGGTCGAGGCGCACCGTCACCCCCGGCTTGCGAAACCCCAGGAGTTGAATGCCCGACGCACCCACCTGGCGATACCACGTCTGATCCGCCCCGCGCCCGGTCAGCTCGAACGCGAGCACGGTCTGCCCCGCGAACACGGTCGGCCCGAGTGCCCGCAACGTGTACGGCAGCCCGCCCGCCGGTTCGCCCTCCGGGAGGTACGTCCAGGTCAGTCCCGTCTCGCGCGGGTAGAAGGAGACGCTGGAGACGCTCGTGCTCGCCTGCACGGGCGGGGCCGTCTTGGTGGCGGCGGGCGCGCACGCCCCCAGCAGCGCGAGGAGGGGTGCGGCGATCAGGAGGGAGGCGGGGCCTCGCATGGGGTTCAGGGTAGAGCGCGACATCGGCCCCATTCTGTCAGCATTGTTGAACTTGGCCTAACAAATGCGCGCTGGCCGTACTCCGGGTATGAAAAAAGGGCGTCTGAGACGCCCCCTTTGCATGAAGTTTTGCTCAGCCCTGCGGCTTGTCCCCGCCCTGCACCCGGGCCTTGAGGGCCGCGAAGGCGTCGTCGAGGTCCCGGTCGCGCCCCAGGTCCTTGAGCTGCGCGTCGAGGTCGCCCTCCTGGCGCAACTCGGTCATCGCGCGGTTGCGGTCCTCCATCCCCGCGACCTTGCGCTCCATGTCCTCGAAGGCGTTCATCGCCCCGCCCGCCTTGTCGAAGCCGCTGACCCGGTCGAGGGTGGCGCCCGCCTGGGCGGTCTTCTGCCGGGCGGCGAGCAGGGTCTTTTTCGACTCCATCTCGTCGATCTTGGCTTCCAGGGCACGGAGCTGGGTCTTGAGCTGGTCCACCGTGCTGCTCTGCACCGCGATCTGGTCCTCGAACCCCTTGGCGAGGTCCTTGTGGTTCTGGGCGCGCCTCAGCGCCTCGCGGGCGAGGTCCTCGCTGCCGCCGCGCAGGGCCTCCTCCGCCTTCTTCTCGTATTCCTGGGCGAGGGTGCGGTTGGTGTTCGCCTCGCGCTGGAGACGGGCGTTCTGGCTCATCGCGTCGGCGACCTCGGCGCGGGCTTCCCCGTAGGCGGCGCGCATGTCGCGCAGGGCCTGGTCGATGATCTTGCCGGGGTCCTCGGCCTTGCTGATCAGGTCGTTGACATTGGCACGCAGCAGTCGGGACAGACGGTCGAGAATAGTCATGGGTGATGCCTCCTTGTGGTCATGATTACGCAGCCGCGCCCACCGGGGTTCCTCCGCCCCCGACTCTCAAGGCGAGCTAAAGCCGGGGCAGGGCAATGAAGGAGGGGAAGCCCCGCGCGGAAGCTTCCCCTCCTGACGGCTGACGGCTCAGAACACGATGGGCCGCAGCCCCACGCTCGCCTGGCCGCAGGCGACCGTCACGTTCGACCCCGCCGGGGTGAAGGTGCAGCCCAGCGAGCGCAATCCCGCCAGCGGGAAGATCAGGTTGGTGCCGTCGGTGGCGGGCACGAGCGGGAGTTCCACGCTGCCGCTGCCCAGTTGCGCCCGCTTCTGCCCCACCGTGACCGTGAGCGGGTCCAGGCCGCCGCGGGTGAGGCGGAACTTGCCGGAGCCCAGGGGCGTGACGCTCACGACGCCGATCAGGTCACTGCCCAGCACGTAGGGCTGGCCCTTGATCACCCCTGCCGGAGCGGCGGGACGGGCAGCGGAGGCGGCGGTCGTCGTCGGGGCCGTGTCCACCACCAGCAGGGATTCCTGGGCGCTCAGCGGGGCCATCAGGACGAAGGTGTTGGCCGCGCCGCCCGCAGCAGCAGCCACGAGCAGCGAGCTGGCCTGGCCGGAGGTCTTCCAGTCGCCCTGGGCGCGCGTGCCCAGCTTGCCGCGCACCAGGGGCCGCAGCGAGGCCGGGGTGCTGCGCACGTACAGGCAGACTGCCGCCGCGCTCACCTTCAGGGTCTTGGGGCAGGCCACGATCTGGCCCTTCACGGTCCCGCTGATCTCCACCGCCACGCTGCTCACGCCGCGGGCAGTCGCAGCCGACACGGGCGCCGCTGTGGCGGCACGGGCGGGAGCGGATGTTCCCTGCGCGCCCGTCACGCCGGATACTCCGCTCAACAACAGGCCCGCCAGGCAGGCCACCTTGGAAACTTCACGCATGGCAGGCATGGTAACTGCCCTCCATGAGCGTCCACTTTGAGCCCCACATCAAGCCGTCAGTTTCCTCACCCGTTGTGACGGAGTGTGGCTTCCCGGGGGCCAGGGCTCCGCTACACTCGGGGACGTGCTTGCCTTCCGGCTGATCATCATGCTGCTCGGCCTCCTCGCCGGATGGGGGGCGGGACGGGTCCTCGCCGTGGGGACCGGCGATCCCGATGTGACGCGGGTGAATACCCTCAGCCTGATGCTGGCGGGCGCGCTCGCCGCCCTGCTGCTCGCCCCCCGCGGCGAGCGCCTCGCGGCCCGGGAGCTGACCCGCCTGGGCCGCTGGTACGCGCGCCTCTCGCCCCGCACCGTCGCGGCGGCCACCTTCGGCCTGATGGTCGCGCTGCTGCTCAGCGTGCTGCTGGGCAACCTGCTGCGCGGCCTGCCCTTTTACACCTGGGTCTGGAGCGTCGTGGTCACGCTCGTGCTGGCGGCCTTTTTCGTCCCCTTCGCCGCCCGGCACGCCGACGCCTTCGGGGGGCTCGCCTTTCCCCCGGTGCGCCGCCAGCCGGGCAGCAAGATCTTGGACAGCAACGTGATCATTGACGGCCGCATCGTCGATCTGGCCCGAAGCGGCCTCCTGGAGGGCGACCTCGTCGTGCCCGGCTTCGTGCTGCGCGAGCTTCAGGTCCTCGCCGACCACGCCGACCCCCAGAAGCGCACCCGGGGCAAGCGCGGCCTCACCGTGCTGGAGGACCTGCGCGCCGCCCGCCCCCTGCGCGTCGAGGACTGGGACGACCCCACGCTGAGTACCGTGGACGACAAGCTCGTGCGCCTGGCCCGCGAGACGGGCGGCAAGCTCGTCACCAACGACGGCAACCTGGGCAAGATCGCCCGGCTGCACGGCCTGGAGGTGCTGAACCTGCACGCCGCCGCCGTCGCGCTCAGGCCCCAGGTGCAGGCCGGGGACCTCCTCACCGTCACCGTCACCAAGGGCGGCCAGCAGCAGGGCCAGGGCGTGGGCTACCTGGAGGACGGCACGATGGTCGTCGTCGAGGACGGCCTGAAGTTCCGGGGCAAGCCCACCCGCGTTCAGGTCGTCAACAACGTGCAGACGAACGTGGGCCGCATGATCTTCGCCCGGGTGGAGAACCAGGGCGCGGCGTGAGGGGGACTACTCCTGCCGGGGGGGAAGAAGCCCAGCCCGCTGGACCCGCTGCCCCCGCCTCCAGGCCTGTTCCTGCTGAATGACCCTCATCTCCAGGTCCCACGACGCCCACAGGTCCCGGCGCGCCCGGACGCGCTCGGACAGGAGCCGAAGCTGCTTGACCCGCTCTTGCAGCTCGGCGTCGGGAAGCTGTTCTGGAGGGGGTCGTGTGTCTTCCGACATGTCCACAGCAGACCTCCCGGGCAGGCTTTGTAGGGCGGGCGCGCCGCAGCCGCCTTTGAGTCTTTCCCGCGGCCTTCCGAGAATTCGCCCAAGGCGCCGTCCATCTTTCCAGACGCCTTTCTCTGAGAAAGGCCCCAGCGGGTTGTCGCCGGGTCCCCGCGCACCTCCCGACTACGCCATTTCGCCTGGCCTTGACCCTCACGTAACGTCCGGTTTTACCGTGTCTTCCAGGAGGGCAGCGTGAAGCTCAGGATCGGGGAACTCGCGCGGCGCACGGGACTGACGGTCAGGACCCTGCGGCACTACGACGAGATCGGGCTGCTGACGCCCGGCGAGCGAACTGACTCCGAGCACCGCCTGTACTCCGAGGCCGACCTGCGAACCCTGCAACAGATTCAGAGCCTGAGGGCCATCGGGCTGCCGCTGGGGCAAATCCGGGCCGTCCTGCAAACGCCCGGCCACGATCCCCAGCGGGTCATCGAGGAGCACATCCGGGTGCTGGAGGAGGGGCTGGAACGCCAGCGGGCGCTGCTGGAGCGCCTGAGGCGGCTGGACGTATGCGGGGCAAGCTGGCCCGACCTCCTGGAGGTGATTCGCATGAGTGAGAAGGTGGACAGGATGCTGGAAACGGCCCGCCGCGTGGGCGAGGAGCCCAAGTTCGACGACGAGCAGAAGAAGTACCTGGAGGAGCGGCGCCAGGAAGTCGGCGAGGCCCGCATCAAGGAGGTCGAGGGGGAGTGGCCGCGGCTGATGGCCGAGGTGCTGCGCGAGATGGAGGCCGGGACCCCGGCGACGGACCCGCGCGTCCTCGAACTCGCCCGGCGCTGGCAGGGCCTCGTCGCCGAGTTCACGGGTGGACGGCAGGACATCGGTGGGGCGCTCAATGAGTCGTATCAGCGGAACATGACGCCCGAGATGCAGGCCATGTGGTCCTACATCGGCGAGGCGATGAGGGCGCTGGACGGGACGAAGGGAGCGTAAGCACAACAAGGCCGCCCCGGAGTGCCCGTTGAGGCTCCGGGGCGGCTTCCAGCTTCCCTAGTTCAGCGGCATCTGCCTCGTGGAGCGCAGCAGCCCGCGTTCGGGAAAGCGACGGTCGTAGCGCAGGGCCGTGACCGTCGTGACCTTGCGGGTGTAGTCGTCCTGCCTCGATTCGAGCGAGAGGACGCCGCCGCGCATCTCCAGGCGGGTATCGCCTCCCTCTGGCTTCCGGCCGTCGAAGCGGGCCAGCTCCGTGTCCGTGCCGCAGTCCTCGACGCTCGCCGCCTGCCGCGCCACGGGTCGCAACCGCCCGTCCAGCTTGAGCCAGAGCACATCGGTGGACAGGCCCGCGCCGCACAGGCCCTGCACGTTGCAGCCCGTGTTCGTGCTCACCTGCATCACGACGTACCAGAAGCCCGCCCGCCGCACCTCGTCCAGCACGCGGGCGCGCACGTTGCCCCCGTACTGCTCCCCCGTCGCCCCGTCATAGAGCGGCCCGGTGCAGCCGCTGATGCTGGACTCCAGGTTGAGCACGAACTGGGTCGGCCCCAGGACGAACCGGAAGCGCCCATCGTTCAGGGACGTGACCCGGACGGCGTCCCCCCGGCCCTGCTCGGCGGGCTGGGTGTCGGCCCACGCGGGGGTCCCGGTCAGGGTGAGCAGGACAGCCAAGAGGACACCGGGGCGCATGGCTTCCTCAGTCCAGCACGAGTTGAATGCCGCTCAGTTCATCCACCGGCAGGCCCCAGCGGTTCATCCCGGCGATGAAGGGATCGGGGTCGAACTCCTCGACGTTGTACACGCCGGGCTTCATCCACGTCCCTTGCAGCATCAGCATCGCGCCGATCATGGCGGGCACGCCGGTCGTGTAGCTCACGCCCTGGGCCTGCACCTCGCGGTAGCACTCGGCGTGGTCCTTCACGTTGTAGACGAAGTGGACCTTCTCCCTCCCGTCCTGGCCGATGCCGCGCGCCTGTACGCCGATACAGGTCTGCCCGGTGTAGTTGGCGGCCAGGCTTTCCGGCGCGGGCAGCACCGCCTTCAGGAACTCGATGGGCGCGATCTGTTGCCCCCGGAAGTCGATGGGTTCGATGCTCGTCATGCCCACTGCCTCCAGGACAGTCAGGTGCTTGATGTACTGCTCCCCGAACGTCATCCAGAAGCGGGCGCGCTTGATTGTCGGGAAGTTGACAACCAGCGATTCCAGCTCCTCGTGGTACAGCACGAAGCTCTTGCGGGTCGCCACGTTGGGGTAGTAGATGTCCTGGCTGATCTCGAGGGGCTGTGTTTCGACCCAGTCGCCGTTTTCCCAGTAACGCCCGTTCGCCGTGATCTCGCGGATGTTGATCTCCGGGTTGAAGTTGGTGGCGAACGCCTTGCCGTGGCTGCCGTTGTTGCAGTCCACGATGTCGAGGTAGTGGATTTCCCTGAAGTGGTGCTTGGCGTGGTGCGCGGTAAAGACGTTCGTGGCACCGGGGTCGAAGCCGCAGCCGAGCAGCGCCATCAGGCCCGCCTGCTCGAAGCGCTCGCGGTAGGCCCACTGCCACTTGTACTCGAACTTCGCCACGTCGCGCGGCTCGTAGTTCGCGGTGTCGAGGTAATGCACGCCCGTCTCCAGGCAGGCGTCCATAATCGTGAGGTCCTGGTACGGCAGCGCCACATTGATGACGAGTTCCGGCCCGAACTGGCGGATCAGGGCGGCGAGTTCCGGCACGTTGTCGGCGTCCACGGCGGCGGTCGTGAACTTCGTGCGGCTCTGGGGCATGTGCTCGTGAATCTCCGCGACGATCTTGTCGCACTTGCTCACCGTGCGGCTGGCGAGCAGCACCTCGGTGAACACCTCGTCGTTCTGCGCGCACTTCTTGGCAACGACGTTGCCCACGCCGCCCGCGCCGATAATCATGACCTTGCTCATCGGGGGTCAGTGTACCCCGCTTCCTCATGGGAGCCGGGTCATCCCCGCGTCAGGTTCCCGGCGCACCATGGGGACGAGCGGTTTCTGGTCCCGCTCGCCTCCTCCCTCGCGGGCCGCGCCACCTCCTCCTCCTGGGTGCGGCCCGTTCTGCTGCGCTAGCCTGCTCCCCGTATGCGGACGTTCCTGCTCATCCTGCTGGCCTTCGTGGCAGGCGTACTGGTCTTCGTGGCCGTGCTCTCGTGGCAGGGCCGCGCCGCCCGCGAGTACGGGCGCCAGGCGGCGCAGGCAGCGGCGCGCGGCGGCCTCTCGCCAAACGCGGCCTACGAGGTGAGCTGTCAGGAGGTCCTGAAGCGGAAGCCCCCGAACACCGTGCAGAGCTGCGTCGTGAACGTGAAGGATGGGCGGGCGGTGGCGACCCTGAGGCTGGAGGGGCAGCGGACCTTTCAGGTCTCGCCGTAGGGAAGTTCATGCCAGCATGGGCTGTGCAACAGGCGAAGGGACCGGCGTATACACCCCCTGCCCCCGCGCGGGTCTGGGTACTCCTGGCAAGTGAGGCCAGCACCGCCGTCATTTTCCGCCGAGGCCCTTCCCGTTGGACACGGCTTTACCTGTGGGACACCCGCACGGACACTTTCACGCCCGGTTCATGGTTCGCAGGGCGGCTGTATGAATTGCTGAGCGACCTGTCGCCTGACGGCCAGCATCTCGTGTATGTGGCCCGCAATGAATCCAAGCGGCGCCAGGAGCGGGCGCGCCTAGAACTCGGCGTCAAGCACTTTTACTCCTGGACGGCGGTTTGCACTCCGCCCCGAGTCAAGGCCCTGGGTTTATGGAATGCCAGCGGCAACCTTGTCGCCGGGGGTATTTTCGCGGACAACACGAAGCTGTGGCTCAATCACGACTGGAGGTTGGGCGAAATGGAGACGTTGCGCACCCCTCCAGGTTTGAACGTCGCGTTCAATCCCAAGGGCTCACAGGCCATTTGGATCGAGGCCATGAAGCGCACCGGCTGGCGTGTGACGCAGATACCGGAAGCGGGGGGTTGGGCAAACTTCAAGCCCCCACTGATCTTGCGAAAAAAGGCCCTTGAGCTGCATGTTCTTGGCCGCTGGATGCTTCCCAGCGGCTTTCTTCGGCAATACGTCTGGTGCGGCCCACGGCCTGTGCCGGGACTTGAGGGCGCCTCATGGGCGGACTTCGACCAGCAGGGCCGACTTGTATACGCCCGGGAGGGACGCCTCTACGCGGTCACTTCCGATGGTGCGCGGGAACTGGTGAACCTCAACGACGATCAGCCGCCGGGCCGTCCTCCTGAAGTCGCTTTGGTGGAGACGCGGTAGAACCCTGTCTCGACCCCTGCGCCGCCCGCTTCCCCCGCCGCGCTAGCCTCCTCCCCATGACCACCGACGGCCTGCCCGAGCGTTTCGACGTGATCGTTCACCCTGCCCGCGAGCTTCGGGGGGAACTGCGGGCGCAGCCGAGCAAGAACTACACGACGCGCTACCTGCTCGCGGCGGCGCTGGCCGAGGGGGAGACGCGGGTGGTGGGCGCGGCCACCAGTGAGGATGCGGAGGCCCTGGTGCGCTGCCTGCGCGATTGGGGCGCGGGCGTGGAGCGGGTGGGGGAAGACGTGGTGGTGCGCGGTTTCGGGGCGCATCCCCGGACGGGGGTGACCCTCAACCCGGGCAACGCGGGGGCCGTCGCCCGCTTCCTGATGGGCGTGGCGGCGCTGACCAGCGGGACAACCTTTGTCACCGACTACGCCGACTCGCTGGGGAAGCGGCCACAGGGGGACCTCCTTGAGGCTTTAGAACGGCTTGGCGCGCGGGTGAGCAGCACTAGTGGGCGACTCCCCATCACCATCAGTGGCCCGGTGCGGGGCGGGCTGGTGGAGGTGTCCGCCGAGCGTTCCAGCCAGTACGCCTCCGCCCTGATGTTCCTCGCGCCGCTGCTCCCCGAGGGACTGGACCTGCGCCTCACGGGCGAGATCAAGAGCCACGCGCCACTACGGCAGACGCTGGCGACGCTCGCGGCCTTCGGGGTTCGCGCGAGTGCGAGTGACGACCTTTCCCGCATCTCCATTCCCGGCGGGCAGGCGTACCGGGCGGGCCGCGTCCTCGTACCAGGGGACTATCCGGGGAGTGCGGCCATTCTCGCCGCCGCCGCGATCCTGCCCGGCGAGGTGACGGTGTCGAACCTGCGGGCGGATGATCTCCAGGGCGAGCGCGAGGCGGTGGACGTGCTGCGCGGGATGGGCGCCGACATTGTGCGCGAGGGGGACCGGGTGACGGTGCGGGGCGGACGACCCCTCCATGCGGTGAGGCGCGACGGCGACAGCTTCACCGACGCCGTGCAGGCGCTTACCGCCGCCGCCGCCTTCGCCCACGGCACGACGACCTGGGAGAACGTCGCCACCCTGCGCCTGAAGGAGTGCGACCGCATCAGCGACACCCGCCGCGAACTGGAACGCTTGGGTTTAAGGGCCGGTGAGACGGAGGACAGCCTGAGCGTGACGGGGACGGAGCGCATCGCCGGGGGCAGCACCGCCGACGGGCACGGCGACCACCGCATGATCATGCTGCTGACGCTGCTGGGACTGAGGGCCGACTCGCCCATCCGCATCACCGGGGCGCACCACATCCGCAAGAGCTACCCGCTGTTCTTCCGCCACCTGGAGGGGCTGGGAGCGCGGTTCGAGTATGCGGAGACGGACACGCGCTGAAGCCCCTACGCTGGGGCATGTTTCCCGCCCATGACGCCCCGCTCACGTCGGGACAGCGATTTGTGTTGCTGGTCCTGACGCTCTTTTTCCCGTTCCTGCTGTTCGTCTGGGGGCTGGCCTTCTTCTGGTTCCGAGACACGTATCCGCAGCGGGCGCGGAGCATCGCGGGCGTCGGCCTGACCTTCCTGCAGGGCGTGCTGCTCGTGGCCGTGGTCGTGGTCGCCGTTCAACTGCTGGCGGGCGCCCTCTCGCGTCTCTGACGGCTTCCTCACCCGCCTCCCCGCCCCCTCTCACCGCCGCGTGTTCTCCTGGCCTCATGCTGAAACAAGTGTTGACGGCGGGGGCGCTGGCCCTCGCGGGTGGGGCGCTGGCGCAGACGCCGACCCTCAAGGCGCCGGACGGCTTCCGGGTGACCCTGTTCGCCGAGGGCTTCCAGCAGCCGCGCTTCATGGCGGTGGCCCCCAACGGCGACGTGTTCGTGTCGGACCCCCAGGCGGGTACGGTCACCGTGCTGCCCGACCAGAACGGGGACGGGAAGGCGGACGGCAGGGCGGTCTTCGCCTCCGGCCTGAACCGTCCGCACGGCCTCGCCTTCCATGACGGCTCCCTCTACGTGGCGAACACCGACGGCGTGGTGCGCTTCGCCTACAAGGCAGGGCAGACGAAGGCGAGCGGGGGGCCGCAGAGAATCGTGGACCTTCCGGCAGGCGGTGGGCACTGGACCCGAACTGTCGTGTTTGGCCCGGACGGCAAGATGTACGTGGCGACCGGCAGCAGTTGCAACGTCTGCGAGGAGAGCGACAAGCGCCGCGCCGCCGTGTGGGTCTACGACGCCGACGGCAAGAATGGGAAACCCTACGCGACCGGGCTGCGAAATCCGGTGGGCCTGGAGTGGTACGACGGGGCGCTCTACGCCACCAACAACGGGCGCGACCTGCTGGGTGACGATCTCCCGCCCGAGGGCTTCTACCGCACGAAGGCGGGCGGCTTCTACGGCTGGCCGTACTGCTACACCACCCGGGCCGGGGAGGCGCAGGTGTGGGACAAGGACTTCGGCCGGAAGAGCGCCGCCGTCTGCCAGGACGCCACCCCCGCCTTCGCCCTGACGACCGCCCACTCCGCGCCGCTGGGCCTGGCCTTTTACGACGGCAAAACGTTCCCCAGCGCCTACCGGGGGCAAATGTTCGCGGCCCTCCACGGCTCGTGGAACCGCAGCACCAAGAGCGGCTACAAGGTCGTGACGGTGGACCCGAAGACCGGGAAGGTGACGGACTTCCTGACCGGTTTCCTCAGCGGGCAGCGGGTGCTGGGCCGTCCGGTGGACCTCGTGGTGGCGCGGGACGGGTCGCTGCTGCTGACGGACGACGGGGAGGGGCGGGTCTGGCGCATCCAGTACGTAGGGGAGTGACCCGGGGAAGCGGCCCGACCCCGCCCAGCGCCCGCCCCTCATCCCCCGCGGCGGCCCGGCTCAACCGGCAGGAGGCGGGGCACAGGTGGCCCTGTTTCGCCGCCGCCAAGTCGTAGGAAATCCAGCATTTCGGTGGGGCGGACCTTTTTATGCTGCCCCCATCCGCATGTGACCGAGGAGGACCTATGAAACGCCGCACTGCCCTGACGACCGCCCTGCTTCTGAGTTCAAGCGCCCTGATCTCGATGGCGAGTGCCGCGCCCGGCTCCTGGCGCGGCACGATCTATATGGCCGCCGCCGACTACACGCCCAACTTCCCCGGCGTGAAAAACCAGCTCAAGGTCTTTCAGCAGATCGCCGACGAGTACGAGAAGAAGTACCCCGGCATCAAGATCAAGTTCTACGAGGAACCCATCCCCGACACGAACACCATGATCCGCGTCAAGGCGGCGGCGGGCGAACTCTTCGACATCTACTGGGCGCAGTCCTACAACCTGAACTCCACCCTGCCCAGGGGGGTGGCGACCGATCTCGCGCCCTACTTCAAACAGCCCAACCCCTACATTCCCGGCAACAAGGCCTGGCAGGACGTGATGGACAAGGCCCAGCTCGCCGAGAGCCGCACGCCGCAGGGCCAGATTTACACCCTCAGCGGCGATAAGGTCGTTTACACCATCTTCTACAACAAGAACCTCTTCAAAAAGGCGGGGATCACCAAGGTCCCGACGACCTGGCCCGAACTCATCGCGGCCTCCAAGAAGCTCAAGGCGGCGGGCATCTACCCCATGCACGCGGTCCCGGCCTACCCGTGGTGGAGCCGCCATTTCCTCTCGGACCTGTACTCGAAGGACTACGCGAAGCTCACCGGTTACGACGGCTTGCCCGGTCAGTCGCCGCTTGACGAGGCGGTGGCGATCCACAAGGGCATCCTGACGCCGAAGGACGACCGCTTCATGTCGTGGTGGCCGGTCTTCAAGCAGTTCACCGACACCTGGCCCAAGGACTACCTCGCCGCCGACCCCGGCAAGAACTACGACGCCTTCCAGGACTTCGTGGGGCAGAAGGAAGCGATGCTCTACGAGGGCAGCTACAAGGTCCGCGAGATGCTGGACGCCGGGGTGAAGTTCCCGGTGGGGGCCTTCAACTTCCCGAGGCTCTCCAAGGCCGAGAGCAGGTAC
Source organism: Deinococcus aerius (assembly GCF_002897375.1). Classification (NCBI taxonomy): domain Bacteria; kingdom Thermotogati; phylum Deinococcota; class Deinococci; order Deinococcales; family Deinococcaceae; genus Deinococcus; species Deinococcus aerius. The sequence continues at coordinate 23,858 of NZ_BFAG01000017.1, forward strand.
GCGACCGGCGTGAACACCGCCAACGCCTATGCGGGCACGGGTGGCTTCCAGTACGCGATGAGCACGCCGCAGTCGAACAAGACCATGCGCGAGAAGGGCAAGACGGAGGCGGTGATCGACTGGATGCGCTTCTTCGGCACGCCGAGAAACCTCCAGCGCCTGACCGCCGAGCAGGGCACCTATGCCCCGACCTGGCCCGGCACGACGGTCAAGCTCGCCCTGAGCAACTTCGACGCGGGGGCGATCACGGCGCAGCTCAAGCTGCCCGAGCGGTCCATCGGGGCGGCGACCGCCACCGCGAATCTGGGCTGGGTGGACATGCAGCGCATCTTCGGGCTGTACCTCAGCGGCAACATCACGCTCGACCAGGCAAAGGCACAGGCGCAGACGGTGCTCGACCGCGCGGCGCAGGATTACGCCCGCAAGAACAAGATCGACCTGTCGAAGTACTGAGGAGGAGCCGGGATGTGTGACCGTCCGTACCTGCTCACGACGCTCAGCCACACCTGGCCCATAGGCCGGGCCGCCTGACCCGCAGGCCGGAAGACGCCCCCGCGCGCCCCTCCGGCCTGCCGCCTTTCTCCCCCGAGGAGTGCCCATGACCGCCCTGCCCGGTTTCCGTTCCGGTTCCGCCGCCTCCCGCAGCGTCCTGACGCGGCTGCGCCGGAACTGGCCCGCCTACCTCTTCCTGCTGCCGACCCTGCTGCTGGTGGGGTACTTCGCCTATTACCCGGCTTACATCGCCGTGACCCGCGCCTTTACCGACTGGGACGGCCTGAACACGCCCAACTTCACCGGGCTGGACAACTTCCGGCGGGCGGTGACCGACCCCGTGATGGGCGAGGCGACGAAGAACATGGGCATCTGGGTGGTGCTGGGGACCCTGCTCGCCCTCGTGATGCCGCTGATCGTCGCCGAGCTGGTCTTTCACCTGAGGGGGCGGCGGCGGCAGTACGCCTACCGCACCCTGTTCGTCATCCCCATCGTGATTCCGTCCCTGGTGCTGCTGCTCGTGTGGGGCGACTTCTACCGCAGTGACGGGCTGCTCAATCAGCTTCTGGGCGCCGTCGGCCTGGGCGGGCTGCGGCACGAGTGGCTCGGCGATCCCCACACGGCGCTGTACGCGCTGATCTTCCTGGGGTTCCCCTACATCGACGCCTTCAACTTCCTGCTGCTGTACGCGGGGCTCCAGGCCATCCCCGAGGACGTGTTCGACGCGGCCAAGATCGACGGGGCGACGGGGCTGCGGCGGGTGCTGCGGGTGGACCTGCCCCTGCTGCGTCCCCAACTGGGCCTCATCGCCATGCTGGCGATCATCGGGAACGTGCAGTACTACATCAGCCCGCTCGTGCTGACCTCGGGCGGCCCGGGCTACGCGACCACGGTGCCCGCGCTGCTGATGTTCCAGACGGCGAGGCGGGACGGTGACTTCGGCTACGCGATGGCGATTGCCTTCCTGCTGATGCTGCTGGTGGTCGTGCTGACGCTGCTCTCGCGCCTGATCAGCCGGGGGAACCGGTGAGGGGGACCGTGAGGGGCGGCGTGGGGCGTACGGGTTTTACGGCGGGCGAGGTCGTGCGGCAGGCCATTCTCATCGCCCTGGGGCTGCTGGCCCTCTTTCCGCTGTACTTCACGACCGTCAACTCCTTCAAGGACCGGGTGCAGTACGCCGAGAACCTCCTCAACGTCCCCACCCGGCTGCATCCCGAGAATTATGCGCTCGCCTGGGCCCAGGTTCAGGGCCCGCTCGTCAACTCGGTGGTCGTCACCGTGACGAGCGTGCTGGCAACGCTGATCCTGGCCTCGCTGAGCGCCTACGCCTTCGCGCTGATGGACTTTCCGGGGCGGCACCTGCTGTTCGCCCTGACCTTCGCCCTGCTGCTCGTGCCCGACTTCCTGACGCTGATCCCGCTGTACGTGCAGATTCGCAACCTGACGCTGCCCAGCAACTACCTGGCGATCATCCTGCCCACGGTCGCGGTCGGCCAGCCCTTCGCCATCCTGGTGCTGCGGGCGGCGTTCGAGGCGATTCCCCGTGACATGCTGGAGGCCGCGCGGCTGGACGGCGCCGGGCACCTGCAACTGCTGCGCCGCATCGTGCTGCCGATCAGCCTGCCCGTGCTGATCTCGGTGGCGATCATCCGCCTCGTGCCGGTGTGGAACGAGTATCTGCTCCCCTCGCTCGTGCTCGACGAGGCGCACCGCACCCTGCCCGTCGCGCTCGTCAACTTCCAGGGGGGCGGGGCGGCCACGGCGGTCACGCCCAATTACGGCGCCCTGATGGCCTCCTACGTGCTCGCGGCGGTGCCCCTGCTCGTGCTCTTCGCCTTCCTGATGCGCTACTACATCCAGGGCGTGACGAGCGGCGGGGTGAAGGGGTAGGCGTCGAATGCGGGAGCAAGGGGCGGGGAGTTGTCGGTATCTCCCCGCCCCTCCTCCTTGCCTCCCTCACTCCCGGACGAGGACCACCGCGCCCCGGGCCGGAACTTCCACCCGCGTCCCCTCCGTTAGTTCAATGTGGGAGCCCGTCAGCGCGTTGCAGTAACGTCCAGGCTTCACGCGGCTCAGGGGCAGATGGGCGGGCGTGAGGCCCGTGTTGATCGCAACGTGAGCGTCGCCGCTTTCATGTTCGCGCACGTACACCAGTTCGTCCCCCCCGGCGTGGGTGATGTGGAACTCCCCACGGCGCAGGGCGGGGGTGGCGTGGCGGGCCTTCGTCAGCCGTTGCAGCAAGCCCAGCGTCTCGCAGTCCCAGCTCGCCTCGTCCTGCCAGGGGAACGCGCGGCGGCAGTCAGGGTCGTGCCCACCGGGCAGGCCCACTTCGTCGCCGTAGTAGATGCACGGCGCGCCCACGTAGGTCATCTGAAAGACGGAGGCGAGGCGAAAGGCCGTCGCGTCCCCCCCCGCCGCCGTCAGGAAACGGGCCGTGTCGTGCGAGTCGAGGAGGTTGAGCTGCGCCCGGACGATCTCGGGGTGGTACAGCCGGGTGACCTCCTCCATCCGGCGGGCGAAAGTGGCGGCGTCCATGGGCTCGATGTGCCCCAGGCCGCTGTACTCGTTCGCGGCCTGTTGGAGGGTGCGTGCCCCGAAGAAGGCCAGGCAGGGCCGGGTGAAGTGGTAGTTCATCACGGCGTCGAACTGGTCCCCTTGCAGCCAGCGGTGCGCGTCGCCCCAGAGTTCGCCCACGATGTAAGCCTCAGGATTTACGGCCTTCACCCGGCGGCGGAACTCGCGCCAGAACTCGTCGTCGTCGATCTCGTTGGGCACGTCCAGCCGCCAGCCGTCGATCCCGAAGCGCATCCAGTACTCGCCCACGTCCCACAGGAACTCACGCACGGCGGGGGTGGACGTGTTGAACTTGGGCAGCGCGCGGATGCCCCACCAGGCGTGGTAGTTCGCGGGTCCCGCGTCGTCGTAGGCGTGCAGCGGCCAGCCCGAGACGTGGAACCAGTCGCGGTAGGCGCTCGCCTCGCCCTGCTCCAAGAGGTCATTGAACTGGAAAAAGCCCCGGCTGGCATGGTTGAACACCCCGTCCAGCACGATGCGGATGCCCCGTTCGTGCGCCGCGTCAATGAGCGCCCGCAGCGCCTCGTTCCCGCCCAGCATGGGGTCCACCCGGTAGTAGTCGTGCGTGTGGTAGCGGTGGTTGGAGGCCGACTGGAACACCGGGCAGAAGTAGATGGCGCTGACCCCGAGCGCCGCGATGTGGTCCAGTTTTTCCGTCACCCCCCACAGGTCGCCGCCCATGTACCCGTGAACCTGCGGCGGGCTGCCCCACGGCTGGAGGTTCAGGCCCGTCACGCGCCCGCTGCGGGCGAAGCGGTCGGGGAAGATCTGGTAGAAGACGGCGTCCTTGACCCATTCGGGCGTGGTGGGGTGCGGCTGCTCGGAGGGCGACATGCCCGGCCAGGATAGCCGGGCGACCGCTACAAGAAAATCAAAGGTGCGGCGGCCCGCTGGAAGAAGCCGCGTCCTCCCGCCCGAGCAACAAGGCCCGCGCCTCCTCCGCCGTCCGCACCTCGCCCAGCGCCTGCGCCTCCGCCACGGCCCGTAGCGCCTCCCCGACGGCGGGACCGGGGGGAATGTCCAGCAGGGCCATCACGTCCTCACCGGTGAGCAGGGGACGGGGGGCGGCGGGCTGCTCCTCCAGCGCCCCGAGCACCCGGTCCATCGCGCGGGCGTAGGCGTGCCGGATGGCAGGGTGGCTCTGCGGCCCCCGCGCGGCCTCGCGGTCGGCGAGCATCACGCGCAGCAGGTCGGGCAGCAACTCGCGGCGGCGGTGGACGAAGCGCCGGGCCTCCCGCTCGCCCGCCGGGAGGGGCGCCATGTGCGCCCGGACCAGGGCGGCGGCCCGCTCCACCTCCGCCGAGGGCAGGCGCAGGCGCGTCAGGATGGCCTTCGTCAGCGCCGCGCCGATCCTGTCGTGCTCGTAGAAGGTGGTGCGCCCCGACTTCGGGTTCACCCCCCGGGCGCGCGGCTTGCCCACGTCGTGCAGCAGGGTGGCCCAGCGCAGCGGCAGGCCAGCGTCGGGAAAGCGGGCCAGGAGCTGGTGCAGCGCCTCCACCCCGTGCGCGAACACGTCGAGGTGGTGAAAGCCGCCCTGGGTGACGCCGATGCCCTCGCGCAACTCGGGAAGGGTGAGGGCGAGCAGGCCCAGCTCCTCCAGGCGCCAGATGCCCCGCGCCGCGTCGGGATGGCTGAGCAGGGCATGCAGCTCGTCACGTATCCGTTCGGGTGCGGGCATGGGCAGCAGGCCTGCCGAAAGCTCAGCCGCGACCCGCCGGACCGCCGCCTCCGTCGCCGCCTCCAGCCGAAAGCCCAGCGTGACCTCGAAACGAGCCGCCCGCCACGCCCGCAGGGGGTCGTCCCGCAGATTCGCCTCCGAGACCATCCGCAGCCGCCGTGCGCGCAGGTCAGCCTGCCCGCCGGTGGGGTCGAGAACCTGCCGATCTGCCATGAGCGCCAGCGCGTTCACGGTGAAGTCGCGCCGGAGCAGATCGTCCATCACATCCCCCGGCAGGGGCACGAAATCGTGCTGCACCCCCTCCGGCAGGTGAACCCGCCAGTAGCCGCGCTCCTCGTCGAGCGGGAAGGCCGCCCCGCCCTGCCGGGCTGCCACCTCCCGGGCCGCCGCCTCCGGGTCCGGCACCGCCCAGTCGAAGTCCTTGGGCCGCACCCCCCGCAGCCAGTCGCGCGCCCCGCCGCCAACGAGCAGGGCGCCGGGCGGAAAGGCGGGCAGGGGAGGGCGGCGGCGGAACATGGGGGACATGCTAGCGGGGCAGCCCCGGCAGGACTGTCGGCGTGTTGGCCTAAGCCTTGCCTCCCCGGGCCGCACCTGCTAGCCTGAGCGCCGCCGGGGGGTTTAGCTCAGCGGGAGAGCGGGGTCTTTGCAAGGCTCAGGTCGAGAGTTCGAATCTCTCAACCTCCACCATCAAACAGAAGGGCCGCGATTGCCGTGGCCCTTTTTGTATTTGCTGTGGTCTCGGCATATGTTGGACGGCGTAGAGTAGGTCATGTTGCGGAAGTGTTTGAAATGTGGGCGCGAATTTGATGCGCCCCTCCGTGAAGTGAATCGGGGATACGGCAAGTTCTGTTCCAGAGCGTGTTCGGCTCAGCATCAGTGGCGTGACCCCATACCAAAAGAGCCTAACTGCTCCTGTGCATACTGCGGTGCGGCGTTTTACCGCATGAGGTCCAAGCGGGCAGCGAGCAGGAGTGGGCTGATGTTCTGCAATAGAACATGCAAGGAGAAGGCTCAATCCCTGGAATCGGGAGTCCTTGAGATCAGCCGGTACGGGGATGGGAGTCATCACTACCGCCAGATTGCCCTGCGTGGACGTGAGGCGAAATGCGAGCTTTGCGGGTACAGCGCCGTGCCTGGAGTGCTGGAGGTCCACCATATAGACCGCGACCGCACCAACAACCATCCCAGCAACTTGCAGGTCCTATGTCCCACCTGTCACGCGGTCCAGCACTTCACGACGAGAACGGGGAAGTTCGCCCCGAAGCAGACGATGCGGACACGGGTGGCTGCCTCTCCGAACATCGCCTGAGGCTCCACCAAACAGGACGAGCATCGCACCCGGTCCAGGCCGGGTGTTCGTCTGTTTGCCCGGCCTCCCTCGACCCGGCCCCTTGTGCGCCCCCCAATCTGTGCGCCAATTCAAGGTTTTCCCAGGAGAAAAGCCTAGAGTGGGTTACGCCCTTTTCCCCACTCCCCAGGAGGTTGGCGTGACCGCTTCAGAACGTCGGTTCCGAGCGTTTTTCCCTCATCCCCGGGTGTCCCCATGAACCCCCTGCTCGCCCTGCTGGCGTTCGGCGGGCTCGCGGTGGGCTTCGTGGCGGGCCGCCAGAGCGCGCCTGCTCCCGCCACGGGTGCCCACACCCCCAGCGCGTTCCTGCGCCCCATTCCGGTTCAGGCGACCCAGGCCCCGGACGACCCCCGCGAGCTGATCCCGCTCGTCCCCGGGCCGAACAGTGGGCCTGAGCAGGGCCAGCGCCCCGGTCCCCAGCAACCCGGCCAGGCGCCGGGACAAGGAGAGTGCAACGTGCTGATGTTCAAGGACGGGCAGATGTACCGCCTCCAGCCCGGCACCCAGCCCCCCGGCAACGGCCAGCCGGGCGGCGACAACGAGCTGATCCCGCTGCAACCCTTCAACCAGCCCGCCCCGCAGCCCGAGCAGCCCGCGCCCGCCCAGCCGGAGCTGAGGGTCTGATGACGGGCCCCGCTCCCCTGACCCCGCTCCCGCCCCAGGCGGTGATCGACGCCTCCGCGCGGCTGCGAACGCTGCTGTTCGAGGTCAAGAAAGTTATCGTCGGGCAGGATCTGCTGCTCGAACGCCTGCTTGTCGCCCTGCTCGCCCGCGGACACGTGCTCGTGGAGGGCGTGCCGGGCCTCGCCAAGACGCTGGCGATCCACACGACCGCGCAGGCCATCGGGGCGTCCTTCCGGCGCATCCAGTTCACGCCGGACCTCGTGCCCGCCGACCTGATCGGCACCCGCATCTACAACCAGAAGACGGGCGCGTTCGAGGTCGAACTCGGCCCGGTGGTCGCCAACCTGATCCTGGCCGACGAGATCAACCGCGCGCCCGCCAAGATCCAGTCCGCGCTGCTGGAGGCCATGCAGGAGCGCCAGGTCACCATCGGGTCGCAGACCTTCCCGCTGCCCGACCCCTTCCTGGTGCTCGCCACGCAAAACCCCATCGAGTCGGAGGGAACCTACTTCCTGCCGGAGGCGCAGGTCGACCGCTTCATGTTCAAGGTCATCGTGAGCTACCCCGGCTTCCACGAGGAGATGACGGTCGTTGAGCGCGTCTCGCACAAGTTCGAGCCCATCAACGTGCAGCTTTCCAGCGAGGAACTGCGCGGGATGCAGCGGATGGCCGATCAGGTCTATGTCCACCCCTCGGTCGTGGAGTACGCGGTGACGCTGGCCCGCGCGACCCGCGACCCGGCGAGCGTCGGCCTGTCCGAGCTCAGGCGTTCGGTCGTCTACGGGGCCAGCCCGCGCGCCAGCGTGAACCTGATCCTGGGGGCCAAGGCGCTCGCCATCGTGCGGGGGCGCGAGTACGCCCTGCCCGAGGACGTGCGCGACCTCGCCCCCGAGGTGCTGCGCCACCGCATCATGCTCTCGTACGAGGGGCTGGCGGAGGAGGTGCGGCTGGAGGAGTTGGTCGGGCGCCTGATCGCCGCCGTGCCGCTGCCGCGCGTTCACCTGGGCGACCCGCACGGCGCCGCCCCGCCGGTGGTGACCCGCGATGAGCCTGCTTAGACGCCGCCGGGGGGTGACCGCGCCGCCCCCCGCTCCCACCCCGGCCCGCCCCCCGACCGAGCGGCCCGCCCAGCTCCTGCGGCGGCTGGAGTTCGGGGTGGTGCGGCGGCTGGACGGGGTGCTCTTCGGCGACTACCGCGGCCTCTTCTACGGCCCCAGCCTGGATCTGGCCGAGGTGCGCGAGTACCAGCCCGGCGACGAGGTGCGGCGGATCGACTGGAACGTGACCGCCCGAAGTGGCCGCCTGCACGTCCGCCAGTACCGCGAGGAGCGCGAGCTGACCGCCTGGCTGGTCATCGACACCTCAGCCTCGATGGACTTCGGCACCCGGCGGGTCCTCAAACGGGACCTGGCGAAGGAGTTCGCGGGGCTGGCGGCCCTCGTCATCGCCCGGCACGGGGACAAGGTTGGGGCGATCACCTTCGGCCCCCGGGCGGGCTTTACCCCACCGCGGGGCGGGCGGGCGCAGGCGCTCGCGGTCCTTGGCCTGCTGTCCCGCGAGACGCCGGGCGGCCCAGAGACTCATCGCAGCGCTGACCTCGCCGAGGCCCTCACGGCGGTCGAGCGCACCCTGCGGCGGCGGTCGCTGGTGTTCGTGGTGTCGGATTTCCTGGAGGAGGCCTCGCGTGGCCCGGGGAGCTGGACCACGGCCCTGGGGCGGCTGGCGCAGCGGCACGACGTGGTCGCGGTGCGCGTGTCGGACCCCGCCGAGCGGGTGCTCCCCGACGTGGGGGGGCTGCGGCTGCGGGACCCGGAAACGGGGGGGGAGCTGTGGCTCGACACCTCCGACCCGGGGGTGCGGGCCGCCCATGCCCGGCTGGTGGCCCAGCGCGACGGGGCGCTGCGGCGGGCGCTGACCTCCGTGCAGGTGGACCTGCTCGACCTGGGGACCGAGCGTGACCCGGTCGGTCCCCTGCTGCGCTTCACGGCGGCGAGACGGGGGAGGCGCACATGACCCTGACCTATCCGGCCCTGCTGTGGCTGTTGCTGCTCGTGCCGCTGGCAGTGTGGGGGCTGTGGCGGGCCGCGCGGCGGCGGGAGCAGCGGGCGCGGGCGTATGCCGACGCGCACCTGCTGGGCTCGGTGCTGCGGGGTGGGGCGGCGGGGCGCTCCCGGTGGCCGCTCGCCCTGCAACTCGGCGCGCTCACCCTGCTGCTGCTCGCCGCCGCCCAGCCCGTCGCCACCCTGCGGTTGCCCACCAACCAGGCCTCGGTGATGATCGCCCTCGACGCCTCGCGCTCCATGCTCGCCGACGATGTCAAACCCACCCGGCTGGAGGCGGCCCGCGAGGTGGCGCGCGAGTTCCTGCGGCTGGCCCCGTCCACCACCCGCATCGGGTTCCTGACCTTTTCCGACCGCGCCTCGGTGCTCGTGCCGCCCACCACCGACCGCCAGGAGGTGCTCGACGCGCTGAACCGGGTCAAACCCGCCCAGGCCACCTCCTTCGCGGGGGCGCTGGTGAGCGGCGTGCGGGCGCTGCCGGGGCGCGAGAAGGTCGTGCCGCCCCGCGAGCTGCTCGAACTGCCGCCCCAGGCGGGAGCCGCGCCGGGCACCGCGCCGGTGGACCCGGACACGCTCCCGCCGGGCGCGATCCTGCTCCTCTCGGACGGCATCTCGAACCGGGGGGCCAACCCGCTCCTCGCCGCTCGCTTCGCCTCGGACCAGCGGGTCAAGCTGTACGCGGTCGCCATCGGGCAGGAGGGCGGGGCGGTCAGCCAGGTGCAGGGGCAACTCGTGTTCGTGCCCTTCGATACCCGCGAGCTGTCCCGCCTCGCCGACCTGACGGGCGGGCAGTTCCTCTCCCCGCCCGACCCCGAGCGGCTGCGCGAGCTGTACCGCGATCTGGGCACGGCGGTGCGCTGGTCGCCGGGCAACCTGGGCCTCGCCGCCCCGCTGGCTGGCCTCGCCGCCGCGCTGCTGCTGCTGGGCGGCGGGCTGGCGCTGGGCTGGCAGCGGAGGGTGCCTTGAACGTGTCTCAGGAGGTGTCCCCATGACCTTTCTCTGGCCCTGGGCGCTGGCCGCGCTGGCGCTGCTGCCCCTGTTCGTGTGGCTCTACCTGCGGGGGCTGGGCAGGCCCGCCCGGGTGGCCGCCCTGCACCCGGACCTGCGGCTCCTCGCGCAGGCCTCGGCGCGCCCCCGCCCGCTCAGGCGCCACCTCCCCGCGCTGCTGTACCTGGGCGCCCTGACCCTGACGCTGTTCGCCCTGGCCCGGCCCACCGCGCCGCTGCCGCTGCCCGACAACCGCACCTCGATCATGCTCGCCATCGACGTGTCGCGCTCGATGGAGGTCCAGGACATCGAGCCCAGCCGCTTCGTCGCCGCGCAGGAGGCCGCCCGGCGCTTCGTGAGGGCGCTGCCGTCCGGCGCGCGGGTCGGCCTGGTCTCCTTTTCCGGGGACGCGGTCCTCCACACCCCGCCGACCTCCCGCCACGACCGGGTCTTCGCGGCCATCGACAGCCTGACCGTGGCGCCCCGCACCGCCATCGGGGACGGGCTGCGGACGGCGCTCCAGGCCCTCCCGGGGCGGGATGCCAAGGCGGCGGCGAACGCCCAGGACCGGCCCCCGGCGGCCATCGTCCTCCTCTCCGACGGGCGCAACAACACGGGCAGCGATCCCCTTGAGGTGGCGGCCCAGGCCAAGAAGCTCGGGGTCAAGGTCTACACCGTGGGGCTGGGCACCGTGGGCGGCGACCTGCGCAGCAACCGCTGGAACAGCTTTCAGGGCGGCTTCGACGCCGACACCCTCAAGGGGATCGCCACCGCCACCGGGGGCCACTACTCCGAGGCGCGCTCGGCCTCCCAGCTCAGCTCGATCTACCGCGAGCTGGGCCGCTCGCTGGGCTGGACCGTGCAGGCGCGCGAGGTCTCGGGCTTCCTCGCCGCGCTCGCCGGGCTGGTGCTGCTGGGCAGCCTGGGGGTGTCGGAGTTGGTGACGAGGCGCATTCTCTGAGGAACGGGGTGGGTCACGCCGTGCTGGCCCGCCCCGCTCTACCCCTCAGTTCGCTCCCTTGAGAGGGGAGCCGGGTGCGCCCCCGACCCGCCAGGAACCCGAGGCTCTTGCCGTTGCCCGGTTGCTGAAGAAAGGCCCGGTTTCCCGCGCTCCCCGCCCGTGTTAGCCTCCCTCCCGTGATCCTCTCTTGATGCTGGCCGTGATCGGTGTCGGCCTGCTCGCCGGGGTGCTGGGCGCGATCCTGGGGCTGGGCGGGGGCGTGGTCGTCGTGCCCGCGCTGGAGTTCGTGCTGCCGCAGTTCGGCCACCCCATCACGATTCAGCAGGCGGTCGCCGTGTCCCAGATCGGGGTGCTGGCGGTGGGGCTGAGCGGCGCGGCGAGCTACCTGCAGCAGGGCCTGGTGCGGGCGCGGACGGGTTACCTGCTCTCGCCGTACACCATCCTGGGGGGCGCGGTGGGCTCCTTCCTGGGGCTGGTGCTGCCCGCGCGGGCGGTGGCGACGGTGTTCTCCCTGCTGCTGCTGTACTCCGCGTACAACCTGCTGCGGGGGTTGAGGCGGGTGGAGGTCGAGCGCGAACCGAGCCGCCTCGTGCCCCCCGCGATGACCTTCGCGGGGATCATGAGTGGCCTGCTGGGCATCGGGGGCGGGACCGTGCAGGTGCCCGTCCTCAACCTGCTGGCGGGCGTGCCCATTCGGCAGGCGATTGCGACGAGCACCTTCATCATGGGGCTGACTGCGGTGGGGAACGCGCTGGTGTACCAGGCGGGCGGGCTGCTCGACGTGCGGCTGGCGGCGGGGGTGGCGCTCGGCGTCCTCGTGGGGGCGCGGGCGGGGGCTAGCCTGCAAAGCCGCATTCCCGCCGCGGGGCTCAAGCTGTTTTTCAGCCTGCTCCTGATCTTCACGGCGGGGCAACTCCTCTGGAAATACTGGGGGCACGGATGACGCCCGAGCGCCCGAGGGACACCGAACTCGCGGGTCTCCCCGCCTGGCTCTACCCGGCGGGCTTCTGGGTCGCTGTGGGGCTCCTCGCGCTCGGCGTGCTGTTCCCCGGCCTGGCCTTCGTCGGCGTCTCGTGGGTGGGCCTGGTGCCCGTCCTCGCCGCCGTCTGGGTCGCCGTGGCCGCCTGGAACCGGGACCGCCGCCTCAGCATCGGGGCGCTCGCGGCGCTGGGCGGGCTCGCCGCCGTGTACATCGTCAAGAGTTTTATCTGAACCGCAAGAAACGCCCAGCCTGAACGGTGGGCGCTTCGCTCCAACCGGGTCTACTTCCGGCTGTGGGGGAGCAGGAGAAAAAAGAAGGAGCTGAGGGGTTTGTCCCTAATGTACTCCTCTTCAGCAACTTGCTCACTTCGTAAAGGCGATCTAAAAGGCGCTCCTGTCTAGTCATAAGGGAGTGGGGCCGCGAAAGAAGTTCACTCCCGGCCTGGAGTTCAGGCTGAAAGGACGGGCAAAAGGCCCATGTGCCGCGTCCGAATCGAAGGCACGGTCTGACTTCCCGCCCCCGTCCTAAGCTGGGGCATGACACCTCGGGCCGCCCTGTTCGTGGGCCTCACGCTGCTGTGCCCCGCCGCCCTCGCCCAACGGACCCCACAGGAGTTGGCGGGGGCGCTCCAGAAGGCCGCCCGCGCGGGGGACGCCTCGGCCTACCGGGCCTTGCTTGCCCCCTCGGGAACCTTCACGGTCGAGGGCGCCAACTTCGCGGCGGACCTGACCCGCAGGCCGCCGGGGGACGTGACGTACAGCTTCAGCGACATTCGGCCACAGGGTTCGGGCGCCGAGGCCAACCTCACCCTCGTCTGGACGCGTGTGCCGGAGGGTGGGAGCCCGGCAGAGGGGGAGGTGAGCCGCGTCACCTTGCCCGTGGGGCTCGTCCGGGTGGGGGACCTGTGGCGCTACGCGGGCGAGGCGTTCGAGCCGATCAGGACGGGGACGGGCACCCTCCTCGCGCTGAAGGTGCCGGGTTTGCCGGAGCGGGTGGCGCCCCTCGCCCCGCTCCTCGCCCGCGCCGCCCAGGAGGTGAGGAACGTCCTGAGCCTGACCGTCCCCGCCGACGCCGTGGTCAAGGTCTACCCGGATGCCCCGCGCCTGAGCGCCAGCGTGTACCTCTCCCTGCCCCCCGTCGCGGGCTGGAACGAGCCGGGCGAGGCGATCAAGTTCGTGCTCCCGGAGGGCCCCCCGGCGGAGGTTGAGCGCGCGACCCTGCGCGTGCTGACCCACGAGTTCACCCACCTCGCCGTGGGGCTGGCGGCGGGTCAGGGAAGGGACAAGCGCATCCCCTGGTGGCTGCACGAGGGCCTGGCGAACTTCGCGGCCCGCGCCTTCGTCTCCGCCCCTGGCTGGCAGGCGTGGCAGAGCCGCGCGAACGCCTACGCCCGCTCCGGCTGGGTGCCCCTGACCGAACTCGCCGACTTCCCGAGTGTGCCCGAAGCCCGCTGGGACAACGCCTATCGTCAGGGCCTCGGGGTGGTGGAGTTTCTGGCGGGGACCCGGGGCAAGGAGGGGCCTTGGCGCTTGGCCCAGGCATTTGCAGAGACGGGCAATGCTGACGCTGCCGCCCGTTCCGCTGACTTCCCCTCCTTCGCTGCGCTGGAAACTGCCGCCCGGTCCTGGCTCGCCGCCCGCTGACCTTGCCCCTTTGTGCCCCGCCCGGTGGACAAACGCCCCGGGGCGTCCTAACCTTTGGACCGAGTTCAAGTTTTTAGCCCTTTGCCGCCGCAGGAGGTTGCATGAAGAATCAGCCGTACCGCATCCAGAAGGCCGCCGTGATCGGCGCGGGCGTGATGGGCGCCGCCATCGCCGCGCAACTCGCCAACGCGGGCATCCCCGTCACCCTGCTCGACATCGTGCTGCCGGACAACCCGGACCGGAATTTTCTGGCGAAGCAGGGCATCCAGCGGGCGCTGAAGGCCAGCCCCGCCGCCTTTATGGACCCGGCGCGCGCCGCCCTCATCACGCCTGGAAACCTAGAAGACGACCTCAAGAAGCTCAAGGACGCCGACTGGATTCTGGAAGCGATCATCGAGAAGCTCGACGCCAAGCGCGACCTGTGGGCGCGGGTGGAGGGCGTGGCGAAGAAGACCGCCATCATCTCCAGCAACTCCAGCGGCATCCCCATGCACCTCCAGATCGAGGGCCGCTCCGAGGACTTCCAGCGGCGCTTTGTCGGCGCGCACTTCTTCAACCCCCCGCGCTACCTGCACCTCCTCGAAGTCATCCCGACGCCGAAGACGGACCCCGACGTGCTGCGCGCCTTCTCCGAGTTCGGCGAACACACGCTGGGCAAGGGCATCGTGGTCGCCAACGACGTGCCCGGCTTCGTCGCCAACCGGATCGGCGTGTACGGCATCGTCCGCGCGATGCAGCATATGGCCAGGACCGGCCTCACGCCCGACGAGGTGGACCAGCTCACCGGCCCCGTGCTGGGCCGCGCCAAGAGTGCGACCTTCCGCACCGCCGACCTCTCGGGCCTGGACATCATCTACCACGTCGCCAACGACCTGAACCGGGTCACACCGCCCGACGAGGACTTCAGCCTCACCGACACCTTCAAGCGCCTCGTCGAGGAGAAGAAGTGGCTCGGCGACAAGACGGGCAGCGGCTTTTACAAGAAGACGAAGGACGAGAAGGGCAAGACGAAGATTCTGTCTCTGAATCTCGACACCCTGGAGTACGAGGACCGGGGCAAGGTGAAGGTGCCGGTCGTGGAGGCCGTGAAGGGCCAGCCCCTCGCCGCCCGCGTAAAGGCCCTCTACAACGCCGAGGGCAAGGAGGGCGACTTCCTGCGCGGCGTGATGAACGACGGCTTCTGGTACGCGGCGAAGATGGCCGGGAACGTGTCGAACCGCCTTCAGGACATCGACAACGCCCTGAAGTGGGGCTTCGGCTGGGAGGAGGGCCCCTTCGAGACGATGGATACGCTGGGCGTGCGGAGCGTGATCGCCAACCTGGAGGCCGAGGGCCGCACCCTCCCGCCCCTGCTCCAGGCCGTGAAGGACTCGGGCCGCGAGCGCTTCTATCAGGACGGCGAGACGGTCACGCCCACGGGTCAGCCCACGCGGTACGAGGCCCCCTACTTCATCCTGACCGACCTGAAAAAGGACGCCACGAAGGTCGTCAAGAAGCGGCCCGGCGCGAGCGTGGTGGACCTGGGCGACGGCGTGCTCCTCGTCGAGTGGCATGCGAAGATGAATGCCCTCGGGGAAGACCAGCTCCGCGCCGTGCAGGACGCGCACAAGCTCGTTCAGGAGATGGGATACGCGGGCCTCGTCCTCGGCAACCAGGGCGAGAACTTCAGCGCGGGCGCGAACCTCCCCCTGATCCTCTCGCAGGCGCAGGACGAGGAGTGGGACGAGCTGGACAGCGCGATCCGGCAGTTCCAGCAGGTCACGACCTCCATGCGCTTCAGCCCCCACCCCACGGTCGCCGCACCCTTCGGCCTGGCGCTCGGCGGCGGCTGCGAGTTCTCCATCCACGCGGATCACATCGTCGCCAGCGCGGAGACGTACATGGGCCTGGTGGAGGTTGGCGTGGGCCTGATCCCCGGCGGCGGCGGCACGAAGGAGATGCTGCTGCGCTTCACCGACCAGCTTCAGCCCGGCCAACCACTGCTCCCCGCCGTGCAGCGCGCCTTTGAACTCATCGGCACGGCCAAGGTGTCCACGAGTGCGCTGGAGGCCCGCAAGCTCGGCTTCCTGCGCGACCACGACACCATCGCCATGAACAGGAACCACATCATCCAGGAGGCCAAGCGGATGGTGCTGGCCCTGGCGCCCGGTTACGTGCAGCCCACACCCCGCCAGGACATTCCCGTGATGGGTGACGCCGCCATCGCCGCCGTCAAGCTCGCGCTGTACGGCATGACCGAGGGCGGGTACGCCACGAAGTACGACGCCGAGGTGGGCCAGCAGCTCGCCCGTGTCCTCAGCGGTGGTACGGGCAACAACCGCAACGCGAAGGTGTCTGAGCAGCACCTCCTCGACCTGGAGCGCGAGGCCTTCCTCACCCTGCTGGGCAAGAAGGGCACCCAGGACCGCATCGCCCACATGCTCAAGACGGGCAAGCCGCTGAGGAACTAAGCCATGAGCGAGCGCCCCCGCCTCCTCGACCGCCTTCACCACCTGCCCAAGCGCCGTGTGCTGGGCTGGGCGGCCCTTGGCTACGCCGTGCTGCTGGGCGTCGGGGCGTTCGTCGGCGCGGATATCACGCTGCGGTCCAAGACGCGGCGGGTGAAGGGCGTGTTCGTCGCCATCGGGCGGCGGGGAAACTCGGTATGGCTGCCCGCGTTGCCGGAAACGCTCTCCAGGGGCGTGATCGGCGTCGTTCCACTCCGGCCCAACCGGGGGCACGCGGTCCTGGGTCCGGCCCGAATCGTGGGCACGCTCGTTCAGCGCCCCATCCAGGAGGAACGCGGCGTGGTGCCCAACGGCGCCCTCGCCTGGGCCTCCTCCTTCGTCTACAACGGCACCCCAACGCAACTGGGCGTGGACTACGAGGACACCGCCGTCAGTACGTCGCTGGGAGACATGCCCGCCTGGCACATCCCACCCGTCTCCGGCGAGCGCGACGCCCTCGTGATCGTCGTCCACGGGCACGGCGGGCAGCGGTCGCAGGCGCTCAGGATGCTTCCGGCGCTGCGGCGGACGGGCGCGGGTTCCCTCTTCGTCACCTTCCGCAATGCCTTCGGCGCCCCGCGCACCAAGACCGGCTACCACACCCTGGGCGACGAGGAGGCGGAGGACGTGCTCGCCGCCCTCCAGTGGGCGAAGGCGGCAGGCTACCGGCGCGCGGTCCTGTACGGCTTCAGCATGGGCGGCAACATCGCCCTGAGCGTGCTGCGGCCCAAGCACGAGCCGTTCCCCCTCCCCGTCCTGGGCGTGATGCTCGATTGCCCGGTGCTCGACTGGCGCGCGACCATCCGCTGGCAGGGGCAGCGGTACGGCCTGCCGCCCTTTGTGGCGAGGCACGTGGCGACCTTCGTGCAGTACGTCGTCACCCGCCGCAGCGGCCAGGACTTCGATGCGGTGGACCAGATCAAGGCCGCCCCCACCTTCCGGGTGCCCATCCTCCTGTGGCACGGCACCCGCGACCGCACCATTCCCGTGAAGCAGGCGGACGCCCTCGCCGCCGCCCGCCCCGATCTGGTGGAATACCACCGGGTCGAGGGAGCCAAGCACATCCGCTGCTGGAATATCGACCCGGCGAAGTATGACGGGGCGCTGGAGAGGTTCGTGGCGCGGGTTTTTACATCTCAGGAAGGGTTATAAGTGGCTGTGATTCTAAAGAAGAATGAGAAGGTGGGGGAAGTTATTGCCTCCCTGCCCGAGGGCTTCACAGAAGATCAGTTCATTGAGAAGTTCGCCGCTATCTATCCCAAAGACTGGGAGAGAATAGAGAAGAGCTACCGAGAGCATATGGCAAAGGCTAAGCCGGGCAAAAAACAGCCGATGCCCAAGCCGGAGCAGTACCTGAAAAACGCGCTAAAGGTCTTCCTCGCCAGTAGGTCGGCCTAAAAAGGAGATAGTGTTCTTGGACGCTAGGCCCGTTCACCCCCTCCCAGCCTCCCCTCTCAAGGGGGAGGAGCAAAAAAGCCTTCGCCATGCTTTTCTCCCCTCTCCCCCTGCGGGAGAGGGGCCGGGGGTGAGGGGACGTCCGAGCGGCGTTACTCCAACACGGTGCATTGGGCAGGATGCAGCTCTGTATCGAGTCCTCTCGCTAAGTTCTACCCAGTTGGCTCATTAGGCCTTCAGATAGTTAGACCTTTCCTCAAGGAGTTTCCCCATGCGTGATGCTGTTATCGTTTCCGCCGTTCGTACCCCTGTCGGTCGCGGCGTCAAAGGCACCCTCGCCAACACTCGCCCCGACGACCTCGCCGCCCTCGTGCTGTCCGAGGCGGTGAAGCGCGCGGGCGTGGACGCCTCCATCGTGGAGGACGTGTACCTGGGCTGCGCCATCCCCGAGGCCGAGCAGGGCCTGAACGTGGCGCGCATGGCCGCGCTGCGGGCGGGGATGCCCGATTCCGTGGGCGGCGTGACGATCAACCGCTTCTGCTCCAGCGGCCTCCAGACGATTGCTATGGCGGCGGCGGCGATCCAGACCGGGCAGGCGGACGTGATGCTCGCCGGGGGCGTGGAGAGCATGAGCATGGTGCCCATGACCGGCCACAACCCCAGCCCCAACCCGGGGCTCGTGGACGAGCGCCCCGGCGCCTACATCGGCATGGGCCTGACCGCCGAGAACGTGGCCGCCAAGTACGGCGTGAGCCGCGAGGACCAGGACAACTTCGCCCTGAAGAGCCACCAGAAGGCCGCTGCCGCGCAGGACTCCGGCCGGTTCGACGCCGAGATCGTGCCCGTGCCCGTCCGCGTGGACAAGGTGAAGGGCACCAAGGTCAAGTCCGAGACCATCCTCTTCGACAAGGACGAGCTGATCCGCCGCGACGCCAACCTGGAGGACATGGCGAAGGTGCGCCCGGCCTTCAAGGCGACCGGCTCGGTCAGCGCGGCTAACTCCAGCCCCTTCAGCGACGGGGCCGCCGCCGTGCTCATCATGAGCGGCGAGAAGGCGCAGGAACTCGGCGTGAAGCCCCTGGCGAAGTTCCTGGGCTTCGCGGTGGCAGGCGTGGAGCCGGAACTCATGGGCATCGGCCCCGTGCGCGCCGTGCCGAAGGTCCTCGCGCAGACGGGCCTGACGCTGGACGACATCGACCTGATCGAGCTGAACGAGGCGTTCGCGGCCCAGAGCCTCGCCGTGATCCGCGAACTCGGCCTGCCGGAGGAGAAGCTGAACGTGAACGGCGGCGCCATCGCCCTGGGGCATCCCCTCGGCTGCTCGGGCGCCAAGCTGACCACGACCGCGATCTATGAATTGCGGCGCCGGGGCGGCGGCAAGGCGCTGATTACCATGTGCATCGGCGGCGGCATGGGCGCGGCGGGCGTGATTGAGGTGTTCCCGGAGGAGGGGCAGGGGGAGCAGGCGGCGGACTGAGGGTTTGTCGGAAGGGCAAAGGGGCTACCGGAGTTGCGGTAGCCCCTTCTGCTTGGCGGATAGGGTCAGTGCAGGAACTGGCTCGCGTTGGCCCCCAGGCGGTTGAGGATGCTGGGCCGGAGCCCCGCCGCGCCCGGAAGAGCCCGGCCCTTCAATGTGCGGAGGAAGGCGAGGGCTCGGCCCTGCATGGCCTGACTCCTGAGCGGGGAAGCGCCGTTCGTGCCCGCATAGGGGTTGGTGTTGATTCGCAGCATGGCGAAGTACACCACATCGTTGCGGGTGGTGCCGTCGCTGTTCAGAATGGTCCCCGCCCCCTCGAAGATGGGCTGGCCCTCATAGGTGCCGAACTCGCCGTCGAAATCGAAGCCGATCAGGTAGGGATCCGCGTCCTTCGTGTCATAGGCGAAGACGGTGGTGAGGTAGGAGGTGCCGTCGGTGTCCGGGAACTTGCCCAGAAGCGCGGGACCCTGCTGGTCCGGTGCGGGCGTGACGTCAAGGTAAGCGCCCAGGGCAGCCGTCACTCCCTCGACGGTATTCTGATCGTAGAAAACAGCCCCTCCCTCGGCGACCACACTCCCGCCGGGGTTTTGCGGGTCGGTGAAGGCGGCCCACTCGTACTGCCCCTGATACAGGGAGCTGACGTTGATCGTGGTGTTCAGCCTGCCCTCCCCGACGTTTCCGGCCGCGTCGTACGCCCTGGCGCGGAAGCTCACAGCCCCGTTGTCGCGCTGGTCGAGCGTGACGGTCGCCGTGTAGGGGGCGCTGGTATCAGCGGCGATCAGGGTGTCACCCTGGTAGAACTCCACCCTGGTCACGCCGACGTTATCCGAGGCGCTGGCCGTCAGCAGAAAGTCGCCGGGCGCGGTGGGCGGCGTGCCCGAGAGGGTGACGGTCGGCGCGGTGGTATCGGTCGTCGGCGTCCCGCCCCCGCACGAGGCGAGCAGCAGCGAGGCGCCGAGGAGGGGCAGGGCAATCGGTTTCATCACTGCTCAGCGTAAGGGTTTCGGGCCGCCCGCGTTGCCACAAACTGGCGCGCGTTCTGGGGAACTCTTCACCCGGCGGCTCCGCCGCGCTGACTCCACGCGATCCAGGCGGGCGAGGGCCAGAGGCGGCGTCCCGAAGTCGTGCGTCCGGTCAAACCTCAAGGTGAGGCCTGGTGCCCATCAGCCCTGCCCCGCTCAGGAGGGCCTGTCCGACGCCCACCCTCTCACAAGCCCCAAGCTGAGGTCAAACCCCGCGAGAGTGGCCTGGGCGCTGGCATGGGGGCCGGGAAACCTCTACCCTGGCGGCGATGCCCGAGCCCGCCCTCCCCGCCCGCCCCCGGTTGCGCCTGCGCGTGACGGCCACGGCGGAGTCGCACCTGCGCGCGGGGCACCCCTGGCTGTACGAGTCGAGCGTGCGCGAGCAAAACCGCGAGGGCGAGGCCGGGGAACTCGCCGTGGTGTATGACCGCCGCGACCGTTTTCTCGCCCTGGGCCTGTACGATCCCCACTCGCCGCTGCGGCTGCGGGTGCTGCACGTGGGCTCCCCCGTGGTCGTGGACGAGACGTGGTGGGAGGCCCGGCTGGAGGCCGCCATCCACCGCCGGGCGGCGCTCTTCGGCCCCGAGACGGACGGCTACCGGGTGATCAACGGCGAGAGCGACGGCTTTCCCGGTGCGGTGCTGGACCGCTATGCCCGCACGCTCGTCCTCAAGTTGTACACCGCGGCCTGGTTCCCCCACCTGTCCCTGCTGTTGCGGCTGCTGGAGGAGCGCTTCCCGAAGTACCGGGTGGTCGTGCGCCTCAGCCGCAACATCGGGGCGCTGGCGGAGGAGGCGGGGCTGCACGACGGCGAGACGCTGGTTGGGACGGAACCCGACGGCCCGGTGATCTTCCGCGAGGCGGGCCTGCACTTCGAGGCGGACGTGGTGCGCGGGCAGAAGACCGGCTTTTTCCTCGACCAGCGCGAGAACCGCCGCCGGGTGGAGGCGCTGGCGAAGGGGCGGCGGGTGCTGAACGCCTTTTCCTTCTCCGGGGGCTTCTCGCTGTACTCGGCGCGCGGTGGGGCGCAGGGCGTGGTGAGCCTCGACATCAGCGCGCACGCCCTCAGGAGCGCCGAACGCAACTTCGCCCTCAACACGAGTGACCCCCACGTCGCCGCCTGCCGCCACGAGACGGTGCAGGCGGACGTGTTCGACTGGCTCTCGGAGACCCGGCGCGAGTTCGACCTGATCGTGCTCGACCCGCCGTCCCTCGCGCGGCGGGAGGCGGAGCGGGCGGGGGCGATCCGCGCGTATGCCAAGCTCGCGTCGGACGGGCTGCGGCGGCTGGCGCCCGGCGGCATCCTCGTCAGCGCCTCGTGTTCCGCCCACGTCAGCGCCGACGAGTTCTTCGAGGCCGTGCGCGGGGTGGCCCGGCGCAGCGGCCGGAGGTGGCGCGAGCTGCGGACCAGCCGCCACGCCCCCGACCACCACGCCGCCTTCGCCGAGGCCGAGTACCTCAAGGCGATCTATCTGCAATTCGAGCCCTGAACACCTGTGGTGGGGGAGGGGACGCGCAAGATCATCCACGTCGACATGGACGCCTTCTACGCGTCCGTGGAGGGGCGGGACGATCCCCGGCTGCGCGGGCGTCCCCTCGCCGTCGCCTGGGGTGGCAAACGCAGCGTGGTCCTCACCGCGAGCTACGAGGCGCGCGTGTACGGAGTGCGGAGCGCGATGCCGCTCTACCGCGCCCTCGAACGCTGCCCGCACCTCCTCGTGGTGGAGCCGAGGTTCGACGCCTACCGGGAGGTGAGCGCCCAGGTCCGCGAGATTTTCCGGCACTACACGCCGCTCGTCGAGCCGCTCTCGCTGGACGAGGCGTACCTGGACGTGACGGCACCCCTGACCGGCGGGCCGAGCGCCACCCGCATCGCCGGGAGCATCCGCGCCGAGATTCGGGCGGCCACCGGCCTCACCGCCACGGCGGGCGTCAGCGTGAACAAGTTCCTCGCCAAGCTGGCGAGCGGGCGCAACAAGCCCGACGGCCTGACCGTGCTGCTGCCCGCGCAGGCGGACGCGCTGCTGGCCTCCCTCCCCACCGCCGACTTCCACGGCATCGGCCCGGCGACGGCCCGCAAGCTCGCGGCACACGGCGTCCACACCGGGGCGGACCTGCGCGCCACCCCGCCCGAGCAACTCGTGGCCTGGTTCGGCCGGACGGGCGAGCACTTTGCCCGCATCGCCCGGGGGCAGGACGACCGCCCGGTGGAGCCGGGCCGCGCGCCCGTCAGCATCGGCGCCGAGGAGACCTACGCGGACGACCTCCGCACCCTGGGGCAGGTGCGGGCAGTTTTGCCGGGCCTGGCGCGGGCCGTCGAGCGGCGCCTCGTCGGGGCGAACGTGGTGGGCCGCGTGGTCGTCCTCAAGCTCAAGTTCCACGACCGGACCCTCCTCACCCGGCGCGTGACGCTGCCCCAACCGGTGCGGGAGGCGGAAGTTCTGGCCCGGGTGGCCTCCCGCCTGGTGAGCGCCGAGCTGTTGTCCGGGCGGGGGGTGCGCCTCGTCGGGATCACGGTGGCCGGGCTCGGGCCGCCGCCCCCCCCTCAACCCACCCTGTTCGGCGAGGCTTGGGAGCAGTAAGAGCATTGTTATGCAGGATTCGTAGCCTGAATTATGCAGAAGGCAAGGAACAAAGGTTGGTTCAAGGGTGCCGCACTCTCCGCGTTGTTGCTGGCGGGCGGGGCGAGCGCGGCCACGATCAAGGTGGCGACGGTCAGCCCCCTGAGCGGCAGCCTGACGACCATCGGCAGCGAGGTCAAGCGCGGGGCGGAACTCGCGGTGCGGGCGCAGGCGGGGGCCTTTAGGGCGATGGGGTACGACCTCGTCCTCGCGCCCTACGACGATCAGGCCTCGGCGGCGCTGGGCGGGCAGGTCGCCAAGACGATCCTGGCGGACAAGGGCGTGATCGGCGTGGTCGGGGCGCTGAACTCCAGCGTCTCGAACGTGCTGGCGCAGGCGTTCGCGCCTGCCAAGCTCGCGGTCGTGTCGCCGACCAGCACGAACGATGGCCTGACCGAGAACGGCTGGACGAACTTCAGCCGGGTCGTCTCGCCCGACAGCGCACAGGGCGTGGCGGCAGCCGGGTACATCGCCGACGAGCTGAAGGCGAACTCGGTGTTCGTGATCTCCGACAACACCGCCTACGGCAACGGGCTCACGCGCGTGCTGCTCAGCAACCTGAAAAAGCGCGGGATCAAGGTCGCGGGCTACACGGGCGCCTCCGCCTCCACCCCCGCCCAGATCGCCGACGTTGTCAAGCAGGTCAAGGCGAGCGGCGCCCCGGTCGTGTACTTCGGCGGCACGGACGACACCGGCTCGCTGCTCGTCAAGTCGCTGCGCGCGGCGGGCGTCAAGGCGACCTTTATGGGCGGGGACGGCCTCGACTCGCCCAGCTTCCTCCAGCGGGCGGGAATCGCCGGGGCGGGCGTGGTGTACAGCACCGGCTTCGGCCCGGTGAGCGCTTTCTCCAACGCGCTGGACTTCACCGACCGTTACAAGGCGGCCTACAAGACCGCGCCGAGCGGCGTGGCCGTGTACTCCTACGACGCCATGATGGTCCTCCTGGAGGGCATCAAGGCCGCCGCGAACCAGGCAGGCCGCGTGCCCACCCGCGCCCAGGTCAGCGAGGCGGTGCGCAAGGTGAACCTCCCCGCCTGCTTCAGCGCGGACAAGTCCAAGTGCATGACCGTGACGGGTGCGGTCAACTTCTCCAACACGGGTGAGCGGCAGCGGTCGCGCCTGCTCATCATGCGCTTCGACGACGTTCTCCAGCCCCAGGTCGCCAAGGTCCAGATCGTCACCGCCGACAGCCTGAAGTAAGTGGGGCAAAGAGAGGGACGGCTCCGGGTGGGCCGTCCCTCTCGCTGGAGAACCGCTACGCCCGCGCCGTCTCCCGCTCCCCGGTCCCCTCGCCCGCCAGGTGCAGCCAGGTGCCGAGCACCGAGTCGGGGTTGAGGCTCACCGAGTCAATGCCCTGTTCCATCAGCCACGCGGCCAGGGCGGGGTGATCGCTGGGACCCTGCCCGCAGATGCCGACGTATTTGCCCTGCTTCTTGGCAGCCTTGATCGCCTGACTCATCAGCGTCAGCACGGCCTCGTTCTGCTCATCGAACATGTCGGCCACCAGTCCCGAGTCGCGGTCGAGCGCCAGCGTGAGCTGCGTCAGGTCGTTGGAGCCGATGGAGTAGCCGTCGAAGTGCTCCAGGAACTGCTCGGCCAGGATGGCGTTGCTGGGCACCTCGCACATCATGATGATCTTCAGATCGTTCTCGCCGCGCTTCAGGCCGTTTTTCTCCAGAATCTCGATAATGGTTTTCGCCTCGCCCACCGTGCGGACGAAGGGAATCATGACCTGCACGTTCGTCAGGCCCATCCCGTCGCGCACCTCGCGGATCGCCCCGCACTCCAGCGCGAAGGCGGCGGCAAAATCGGGCGAGCGGTAACGGGAGGCGCCCCGGAAGCCGATCATGGGGTTCTCCTCCTGCGGCTCGTAGGCGGGGCCGCCGATCAGGTGGGCGTACTCGTTGCTCTTGAAGTCGGACAGGCGCACGATCACCGGCTTGGGGGCAAAGGCCGCCGCAATGCTTGCCACCCCCTCGGCCAGCTTCTCGCGGAAGAAGTCGCGTGGCGTGGCGTACCCGGCGGCCTTCTCCTCGATCTGCGCCTTCACGTCCTCCGGCACATTCGGGTAGTCCAGCAGCGCCCGGGGATGAATGCCGATCACGTTGGAGATGACGAACTCCACCCGCGCCAGCCCCACGCCCTCGTTGGGCAGCGCCGCGAAGGAGAAGGCGCGGTCGGGCGAGGCGACGTTCATCATGATCTTCATGGGGACGGGGGGCATGGCGTCCAGTTCCACCCGGTCCACCCGGAAGGGGAGACGGCCCTCGTACACGTAGCCGGTGTCACCCTCCGCGCAGCTCACGGTCACGTCCTGCCCGCTTTTCAGTTCGCGGGTCGCGTTCCCCGTGCCCACCACCGCCGGAATCCCCAACTCCCGCGCGATAATCGCCGCGTGGCAGGTGCGCCCGCCCCGGTTGGTCACGATGGCGCTGGCCCGCTTCATCACCGGCTCCCAGTCGGGGTCGGTCATGTCGGCCACCAGCACGTCCCCCTCCCGCACCTGATCCATCTCGGCAGGGTCGCGGACGACGCGCACGGTCCCGGCCCCGATGCGGCTTCCCACCGCCCGGCCCTCCACCAGCACCTCGCCCTTGCCCTGAAGCTCGAAGCGTTCCAGCGTTCGCCCGGCGCGGCTCTGCACCGTCTCGGGCCGGGCCTGGAGGATGTAGATTTGCCCATCGCGTCCATCCTTGCCCCACTCGATGTCCATCGGGCGGCCGTAATGCTCCTCGATGGTCACGCACTGCCGGGCGAGTTCGGTCAGGTCCTCGTCCGAGAGGCAGAAGCGGCGACGGTCGGCCTCGGGCACGTCCACCGACTCGACGCCGCCCCCCTCGGCATAGATCATCTTCCTGGCCTTGCTCCCCAGGGTGCGGCGCAACACGGCGCGTTTCCCGGCCTTCAACGCGGGCTTGTACACGAAGAACTCGTCGGGATTCACCGCCCCCTGCACGACGAGTTCGCCGAGCCCGTAGGCCGCCGTCACCAGCACCGCGTCCCGGTAGCCGCTCTCCGTGTCGAGGGTAAAGGCCACACCGCTCACGCCCAGGTCGGTGCGGACCATCCGCTGCACACCCGCCGAGAGCGCGACCTCCGAATGCTCGAAGTTGTGGTGGACACGGTAGGAAATGGCCCGGTCGCTGTAGAGGCTGGCGAAGACGAGGCGGACGTGGTGCAGCACGGAATCGATGCCCCGCACGTTGAGGAAGGTTTCCTGCTGGCCCGCGAAGGAAGCTTCGGGAAGGTCCTCAGCGGTCGCGCTCGAACGCACGGCCACGTCGGGCTCGGTTCCCCCGGCCTCCGCTGTCATCTGCGCGTAGGCGCCCCGGATGGCCTGTTCCAGCTCGGCGGGCAGCTCGCCCTGTTCCACCCAGCCCCGAATCTCCCGGCCAGCGGCGGCGAGGGCAACAACATCATTGACATCCAGGGAGGAGAGCTTCCCGTTGATCTTCTCCTCGATCCCGTTGTGGCTCAGAAACGCGCGGAAGGCGTCGGCGGTTGTGGCAAAGCCGCCGGGCACCCGCACCCCGGCCCCCGCGAGGCCTTGAATCATCTCGCCGATGGAGGCGTTCTTGCCGCCCACGACCTCCACGTCCGTCATCCTTAGTGTCTGGAACCAGCGAATCATGTTCATGCATCCTCCGTGTGTAGAAGGGAGTGCCGCGCGTGGAAGCGGCGGGGGTTGGTGTATCGGCTGCCCGACCAGCTTAACCCGGGGAGCGTCTGTTCCCTGCCACCTTTTGGGGGACAGCCTTCATGGTTCTGGGGAGGTGGGCGCCCGGCCATGTCACCCTGCCCCCATGACCCCACTGCCCCGCACCGTCCTGATCGTCTCGGACCACACCGGCCTGACCGCCGAGAACACCGCCCGCGCCCTGCTCGCGCACTTCCCGAATCAGCCCCTCAAGTATCTCCAGCGGCCCTTCGTCGCCAGCGTGGCGGCGGCGCAGGGGGTGGCGCGCGAGGTCTCCGCCCTGGCGGGGCGCGGTGACCGCCCGCTGATCTTCACGACGATCACCGACCCCGCCGTGCTGCGCGAGCTGGAGGCCGCACCGGCCCGCGTCTTCGACCTGCTCGGCCCCGGCCTGAACCTGCTGGAGGAGGAATTCGGCGTGCGGGCCGCCCGCAGCGTGGGCCGCTACCACGACATGCACGACCAGAACGGCTACCTGGCGCGGATGGACGCCCTCGACTTCGCCCTCGCCACCGACGACGGCTTGGGCGACCGTCAGTACGGCCTGGCCGACGTGATCCTGGTGGGGGTCAGCCGCGCGGGGAAGACGCCGACCAGCCTCTTCCTGGCGCTGCAACATGGGGTCCGGGCCAGCAACTACCCCCTCGCCGAGGACGACTTCGAGCGTGAGTCGTTGCCCATCCCGCTGGAACCCCACCGCGCCAAGCTGCACGGCCTGACCATCGACCCCCGCAGGCTGCACGCCATCCGCACCCAGCGCAAGCCGAACAGCCGCTACGCCAGCCTGGAGCAGTGCGAACACGAGGTCCGGCGGGCCGAGCGCCTGTTCCAACGCGCAGGAATCCCGGTCCGAGACACGACGAGTGCGAGTGTGGAGGAGATCGCGGCGGGGATTCTGGCGCAGGTGCGGCGGGGGTAGGGGTGGGCGCGGGTCCCATCCTCACCACTGGGAGGCGGGGAAAGGTGATTGGGAACTGCGCCGAGGCAGATGTCATGCTGAGCCGGAGGCGACGCATCCCCAGGCTGGACTGGACGGCGAGGTGTTCCACTTCGTTCAGGGCGACAGGAATTGCCCCACGGCTCTTGAGGACGTGAGTTTTGCGGCTCCTCTCGCCGCGCCGTACACTGACGCATGACCTTCCCGCCCTGGTAACGCCCCAGGCGCCCCCGCACGGTCGGCCTTCCCTTCAGGCTGCCGGTCTTCACGGGTTTGTCCCCGCCGCCCTTCACGAGACGCCGCCTATGCCGCCGCTCTCGTGAAAGGGAAAGACCCGTGACCCACCGCCCGCTCCCGCGTCCGCTGAACTTCGCCGCCGTCTTTCTGGCCGCCGCGCTCACCGTCGAACTGCTCGACGAGCTGGTGGATGGAGCCACTGGGGCTGCCTGGCCGCTTGTGCGCCAGGACCTCTCGCTCTCGTACGTCGAGTTGGGGCTGCTGCTGGGGCTGCCCGGCATCCTCGTCAACCTCGTGGAGCCCTTTCTGGGGCTGCTTGCCGATCTGGGTTACCGGCGGGCGCTCATCCTGGGCGGCGGGGTCTTGTTTGCGGCCTCACTCGCGCTGTTTGCCGTGGCCGGGGGCTTCTGGCCGCTCCTCGCCGCGCTCGTGCTGTTCTACCCGGCCTCGGGCGCCTTCGTCAGCCTCACGCAGGCCGCCCTGATGGACGCCGAGCCCGCCCGCCGTGAGCAGAACATGGCCAGCTGGGCGCTGGCGGGTTCGGTGGGCAACGTGGTCGGGCCGCTGCTCATTGGCCTCGCCGTGACGCTGGGGCTGGGCTGGCGGGCCGTGTTCGCGCTGCTCGCCGTGTCGACCGTCGTGGCCTTGATCGGAGTGCGGAAGTCCCCGTCTCTTTCCCAGGAGGCGCCGACGGGAGAGAAGCTCGACTGGCGGGACGCGGCGCGGGGCGTCGTGGCGGCGCTCCGGCGCGGCGAGGTGCGGGCCTCGCTCGCCTTGCTGGAGTGCGCCAACCTGACGGGGGACGTGTTTCGCAGCTTTGTCGCCCTGTACTTTGTGGACGCGGTGGGGGCGACTCCGGCCGCAGCGGGTCTGGCGGTCGCGGTGCTGACGGGCGTGGGGCTAGTGGGCGACGTGCTCGTGCTGCCGCTGTTGGAACGGGTGCCCGGTGTGCGCTACCTGCGGGCGAGTGCGTGGGTGACGGCCATTGTGTTTCCTGCTTTCCTGCTCATCCCTCACCTTGGGGCCAAACTCGCCTTGCTGGGCCTGCTGGGAATGCTCAACTCGGGGTGGTACGCGGTGTTGCAGGCCCGGCTGTACGCGAGTTTGCCAGAGCGTAGCGGCACGGTGATGGCGCTGGGCAGCGTGGCGGGCATGGTGAGCGGGGCAGTGCTGCTGGGGCTCGGTGCAATTGCCCAACACTTCGGGGTGGAGGCGGCCCTGTGGCTGCTCCTCGCGGGGCCGCTCGCGCTGCTCGTGGGATTGCCAAGGCGAGCCTCATTGGGCAGTCGCTGAGCGATCTCAGGCTATCCACCCTATCCTGACCCATGACCAACATCGGGTCCGGGCGGGGCAGGACACGGCAGACGCAGGTGTACGTGCGGGGGATGGGTGGCGAGCGCCCCCGCGTTCCGGTCGCCCCCGAGCGGTTGCAGGAGGCCGCCCGGGCAAAGCTCAGCCCGGCGGACTTCGCCTACATCGCGGGCGGGGCCGGGGCCGAGCGCACCATGCGGGCGAATCTCGCGGCCTTCGAGCGCGTGCGGCTCATCCCCCGCCGTCTGGTCGGCTCCCGTGAACGTGACCTCAGCGTAGAACTGCTGGGGCGCACCCTCCCCACGCCCCTCCTCCTCGCGCCTATCGGGGTGCTGGAGAGTGCCCACCCCGAGGCCGACCTCGCCGTGGCACGCGCCGCCGCCGCCGAGGGAGTGCCCTTCATCTTCAGCTCCCAGGCGTCGGTACCGATGGAGGGGTGCGCCGCGGCGATGGGGGAGAGCCCCCGCCTCTTCCAGCTCTACTGGGGCACCGACGACGAGGTGACCCGCTCCTTTGTGCGCCGGGCGGAGGCTTGCGGGGCGGCGGCTATCGTCCTGACCCTCGACACGACGCTGCTGGGCTGGCGGCCGCGCGACCTCGACCTGGGCCACCTGCCCTTCCTGCGGGGACGCGGCATCGCGCAGTACCTCAGCGACCCGGTGTTCCGCTCACGGCTGGAGATCCCACTTCCAGCGCCCGCCGTGCAGCCTCCCCGCACCCCCGCCCTTATCCGGGCCGGGAGTGAACTCGCCGCCAAGGGCCGCGCTTTTGGCCTCAGCCCCTCCCAGATGCGCGCCGCCGCCGCCCGCTTCACCGCCACCTACACCCGCCCCGACCTCGGCTGGGACGACGTGAGCCGCCTGCGCAAGTGGACGCGGCTCCCCATCCTCCTGAAGGGCATCCTCCACCCCGACGATGCTCGGGAAGCCGCGCGTCGGGGTGTGGACGGCCTGATCGTCAGCAACCACGGCGGGCGCCAGATTGACGGTGAGATCGGCGCGCTCGACGCCCTGCCAGCGGTGGTCGCGGCGGCGGGAGACCTCCCCGTCCTCTTCGACAGCGGTGTCCGCACCGGCTCGGACGTGGCGAAGGCCCTCGCGCTGGGGGCGCGGGCGGTGCTGCTGGGGCGGCCCTACGCCTACGGTCTCGCCCTCGCGGGAGAGGCGGGGGTGCGGGAGGTCATCCAGAACGTCCTCGCCGAGTTCGACCTGACTCTGGGGCTGCTGGGTGTGCGGGCGGCCCGGGATCTTGGACCGGGGAACCTGGCACCACCTTCACTGTCGACACAGCCCTGACAAAGCCGGGTATCCTACGGGGCGTGCATAAGCAACTGACCCTGATGACCGCCCTGCTGCTCGGAGCGGCGGGCGCGCAGACTGTCGACCTGCGTATCCTCGAAACGACCGACCTGCACTCCAACGCGCTGGGCTACGACTACTACCAGGACAAGCCCACGGGCGAGTTCGGGTTCGAGTACACCGCCACCCTGATCAAGCAGGCCCGTGACGAGAAGCGCAACACGCTGCTTTACGACAACGGCGACCTGATCCAGGGCACGCCGCTGGGTGACTTCGTGGCGCGGGTGCAGCCCCTCAAGGAGGGCCAGCTCCACCCCATGCACGAGGCCATGCGCCTGCTGAAGTACGACGCGGGCAACCTGGGCAACCACGAGTTCAACTACGGCCTGCCCTACCTCCAGCAGGTGCTTTCCGCCGCGCCCATG
This sequence comes from Deinococcus aerius, assembly GCF_002897375.1. Lineage (NCBI taxonomy): Bacteria > Thermotogati > Deinococcota > Deinococci > Deinococcales > Deinococcaceae > Deinococcus > Deinococcus aerius. Next base: position 54,113 of record NZ_BFAG01000017.1, read on the forward strand.
CCTTACGTGAGCGCGAACACCTACAAGGACGACGGCACCGGCAAGCCCGGCGAGAACGCCTTCACCCCCTACCTGATCGAGCGCAAGACCGTCTACGACGCCGAGGGCCGCCCCTACGTCCTCAACGTCGGCGTGATCGGCTTCCTGCCCCCGCAGATCGTGCAGTGGGACAAGTCCAACCTCGACGGCAAGATCGTCACCACCGACATCGTCGAGGCGGCACGCAAGTTTGTCCCCGAAATGAAGGCCAAGGGTGCGGACATCATCGTCGCCGTCGCGCACAGCGGCATCAACGCCGACTACCAGCCCGGCCAGGAGAACGTCGCCACCGAGCTGACGAAGGTGGACGGCATCGACGTGGTCCTCAGCGGCCACAGCCATCAGGAGTTCCCCGGGCCGGTGTACAAGGACATCCCCGGCGCCGACATCACCAAGGGTACGATCAACGGCAAGCCCGTCGTGATGGCCGGGTTCTGGGGCAATGACCTGGGCATCGTGGACCTGAAGCTCAACTACGACCGCAAGAGCCAGAAGTGGACGATTGCGGACAGCACCACCAGCCTGCGCCCCATCTGGGACAAGACGGCCAAGAAGAGCCTCGTCACGCCCGACCCCCGCATCGCCCGCGCTGTCAAGCAGGCCAACGAGGGCACGCTGGCCTACGTGCGCGGCAAGGTCGCCGACCTCGCGGCCCCCATCACCTCCTACTGGGCGCTCGTGCAGGACGACCCCAGCGTGCAGCTCGTCAGCAACGCGCAGATCGCCTACGTCAAGGCCGCGCTGGCCGACACCCAGTACAAGGACCTGCCCGTGCTGAGCGCCGCCGCGCCCTTCAAGGCCGGGGGCCGGAGTGGCCCGAGCTACTACACCGACATTCCCGCCGGGACGCTCGCCATCAAGAACGTCGCCGACCTGTACGTGTACCCCAACACGGTTCAGGCCGTCGTCGTGAACGGCGCGGGCGTGCAGGAGTGGCTGGAGCGTGCCGCCGGGCAGTTCAAGCAGATCGACCCCAGCAAGACCGAGCCCCAGGCCCTCGTGGACGAGTCCTTCCCCACCTACAACTTCGACGTGATCGACGGCGTGACCTACGAGATCGACGTGACCCAGCCCTCCCGCTACGGCAGCAAGGGCGAGCTGGTGAACGAGGGTGCCCACCGCATCAAGAACCTGATGTACCAGGGCAAGCCCATCGACCCCAACCAGCAGTTCGTGATCGCCACGAATAATTACCGCGCCTCGGGCGGCGGCTCCTTCCCCGGCCTGAACGGCAAGAACATCGTCCTCCAGGCCCCCGACGAGACGCGCCAGGCGCTCATCAAGTACTTCCAGGACCAGAAGACGGTCAACCCCACCGCCGACGGCAACTGGAAGCTCACGCCCATCCCCGGCGTGACCCTGCTGTACGTCAGCAGCCCGAACGCGCAGAAGACCCTGCCCGCCGGAGCCACGCTGCTGCGAACGCGCGAGGACGGGTTCGCGGAGTATTCGATCAAGTTCTGAGGCGAGCGAAAAAGAAAGTCCCACCTTTTTATAGGTGGGACTTTCTGCTATGAGCTTTTACTTGGGATTGCGAGAGACATTGATGTAGCCGCCGTCCTGAGAAGTGACCACGCCGGTGGAGGCCGTGAGGGTGGGGTTCATGTCTTCGATCAGCCACTTCACTGAGTAAGTCCCGGGATCGGAGAACGTCTGCGATACACTGAGCTGGCCGCCGTTTGTCTTGGAGATGAAGCTCGTGCCCACCTGCTTCCCGTTGGCGTAGAACACTGCCGCGACGCGGGAGTTCGCGGGCACGTTGTCCAGGTACCAGGTGCCACTGGTGAACGTGAGTTCCCCCGGGGTGGTATTGGGTTTGCTGGGCGTGGTGTCCTTGGAAACAGCATAGGTAGGGCGGGCCAGATTGCGCTCCACCCTTACTGGAACGCACTGAATATTGCGGTTGCCCTCGGTATCGGCAGTTGTTACGCGCATATCATATCGCTGACCGGGTTTGCTATCCGGCACGTAGGTTGAGCCGTCCACATCCAGCTTGGGTATGAAGACGTCCTGTGGGTCGTAGGGCAGGTTGGCAGCGCCCGCGACATTCAGGACCAGCACGTTGATTTCGGACTCGCCGGGCAGAATGCTGCCGCTGGCCTGACATTGCCGGGTGCCGTCCGTTTCAACGCTGCCTTCAGCGTAGGGCCCCACAAGCCGGGCCTCGACGTACTGGATTCCCTTATCGTCACTCACTGTGGCAAAGAAGCCAGAGCCGCTGTCAATACGCGCTGGAATGCGGGTGCCGCCAGTCAAGGTAACGGCTGTCGGAAAGCTGATTGTGGCGGCTGGCGGATTGACGCTGACGGTGTTGGATGTAAAGCGGCTTTCGGTAGTCAGGGTTTGCGGGGTACTGTTCGCGCCATCCACGACGACCTGTGCCGTCGCCCGAAGAGTGTACGTATCCGCAGGGAGACCGGCGATGTCGAAGCTGGTGTCGCAGGTGTAGGTTGCTGCGTCGGTGCTGGGCGTACAGGTCGCTGTTTTTTGCTGGATAAGCTGGCCTCGGTAATCCATGAGGCTCAGGGAGACGGTCGCTGGATTAAATGTAAAAGCGGTATCTCCGCTCTTGGTGAGCGTTACCCTAGCGGGAACGGTGGGCGAACTGACCGTTGCGCCATTAGAAGGAGCAGCGACAGCCAGAACAGGGTTGAGAACATTCTTTACAGTGATTGTTGTCGGAGAACTAACACCACGAAGGCCAGACTTTGTGTAAGCGATGACCTGAAGCGTGGCGTTCCCATTGGCGAGTTTGGTCGTATCTACGCTGAAGGTCGCCTGTGCCTGAGTCGTACTATAGGACGTGTTGTCCACGACCCCATTTTTGTCAACGATTTGAAGAATCATCCGGTCCATCTGACTGAGGCTGTCAAAGTTTCCGGATACATTAACGCTCATGTTGCTGGAGAACGGCCCAGTACCCACTACCTGGAGGACAGGAGCAGGTGCCTGCTCTACCGGCGCAGTCCCGCCCCCCGCGCTGCCGCTCGCTCTAGAGGTGAAGGTAAAATTCAATGCATTGGCGGTGTTGTTAAATTGCACCGTGATCGGGAGGCTGGTGACACTCGGATTCGCCACCAGAACTTTGGCGAACAGGTCAGCGTCCTTGATGGACCGCGAAAGGCTGCGGGGGCCGAAGCTCGTTCCCGCCTCGTTGTAGTTGCAAGCGGCGCTGGGATCGGTGGCGGCGGCGGTGCAAGTGAGACCGGCGGGCAGGTTGATGGCGGGAATGGCAACGGTCACGCTCTGGTCGGCCCCCGTCCCCCAGGAGACCGTAGCACTCGTGATTGAGGTGGGCTTGGCCCCGGCGGGGTTGGTGAACGTGTAGGTCGTGCTGTTGGCAGAACTTCCGTCTGAGGCCAGCGTAATGGTGCTGGCATTGGCGCTTACGGTGACGTTCCGGCCAGTGTCGGGAATGACAGTTCCACAAGCAGCAAGTAAGAGGGGCAGAGTCAGTAGAGCCAGTCGCTTCATTCATTCTCCTCCGGTTCGACCGTCTTCAGGTGGGGGTTCAGGATGTAGAAGGCCAGGCGCTTCATCCCCGCCAGAAAATCCACGTTCTCCACAATCACAGCACGCCATTCGTCACTGATTTCTTGCTGGCCGGAGCGTTCCAGCGTTCGCGGCTGTATGACCGTGGGGGCAAAGTTCAGGATGCCGCGCACCCCAGCGTCGGCGAGGCTCTGCGCGGCATCCTGGGCGCGTTCGGGCGGCACGGCGAGAAAGCCCATGTCCACCCGCGTGGTCCTGACGAAGTCCCGCAGCTCGTCCACGTGGCGCACCGGCAGACCGCGCACGCTCTGGCCCACCAGCTCGGGATTCACGTCGAACAGGCCCACGTACTGAAACTGGTAGTCGCTGGCGCCGGGGTAGTTGGCAATGGCCTGCCCCAGCCGCCCCACGCCGACAATCACCACGTTCCAGGTCTGGTTCAGGCCCAGCACCCGCAGCAACTCGCGCTTGAGGATGGGTACGGTGTACCCCATGCCGCGCGTGCCGAAGCGCCCGAAGTAGGCGAGGTCCTTGCGGACCTGGAACGCGGTGACCCCGGCCCGCTCGGCAAGGTCACCACTGCTCGTGCGGCTCACGTCCTGCGCCTCCAGACCCTCCAGAATCCGCAGGTAGGTCACGAGGCGGCTGATGGTGGCCGTCGGGATGCCGGTCATGGCCTCACCTCACCCGGAAGTGGTCGAAGCCGCCCGCGTCCAGCTTCGCCTCGGTGTCGGTCACGGCCTCGCCGCTGAAGGGTCCGATCAAGACGGTCACCTTGCCGCCCTCGGGGGCGTTCACGGTGGGCGCGTAGCCCTGATCGCGCAGCAGGCCCACCAGCCGCTGGGCGCTCTCCACCCGGTCGAAGGCGCCGACCTGAAGGTAGACAGGACCGCTGGGCGCGGGGGTGGGTTTCGCGGCGGGCGGGGTCGCGGCCTCGCTGGGGGTCTCGGGCGTGTTCGTGGCTTCCGGGGTGGAGGTGGGGCGCTCGGCGGGGGTGGACCTGGTGTCCGGTGTGCTGGACGCACTGGTCCCGCTATCACCACTCAGGCTGCGGTTGCGGGGCGGGTACAGCAGGGCGCGCGGATACACGCGCTGGATGTCCGCCAGGGCCTGCCGGGCTGTGGCCTCGTCGGCGAAGGGGCCGACCTGCGCGACGACCTGGCTGCCCACGTCGATGGGGTAGACGGTGTAGCCCAGCGCCCGGACCCCCTCGGTGCGGCTCTGCGCCGTGCCCTCGCTGCCGAAGGTCCCCAGGCTGATGCGGTAGTCGCTCCGCAGCGGTGTGCGCTGCTCACTCGTGGCGACGGCCCCGCCCGCGCGGGGTGGGACGGTGGGAGCGGGCGTCGTCGCCCCGGAAGTCGAGGGCTCCACCGCGGAGGACGGTGGAGCGCTGGGCACGTCGACCTGCGGTGTGGGCGGGGCTTCAGGAGCCGCCGGGATGGGCTCGGCAGGCACCACGGGCACCGCGCCGGAGGAGTTGGAGGCAGTGGGTGCGGAACTGGTGTTGCCCTGATCGGTCGTCGTGCTGGGAGCGCTCGCTTCGGGAGCCGTGTCAGACGGTGCGGCGGTCGCTGGGGGATTGTCCGTCTGGGGGGTAGAAGCCTGGGTGGATGGGGAGCCGTTGTCCTGCCCCGCGTCGGCAGAGTTGTCGGGCGTCTGGGTTGTCGCCTCTGTCGCCCCGGTCCCGAGATCCGTTCCGGGAGCGCTGGGGATGACGGGCGGCGAGGTGGTGTCGGACGGGGTGGAGGACGTGGAGGACGGAGGAGCCTGGGCTACCTGCACCTGGGGCGCGCGTTGCCCCAGCAGCAGGACGCCAAAGCCCCCCAGCAGCAGCACCACCAGCAGGCCGATCAGCAGGTCGGGCCAGCGGCGCGCCTTGCCCGGCGCCCCGCTCACTTCAGCGCCCCCTTCGCGGCGACGTGCCCCAGGTTCGCGGCGGTCTTCAGCGACCGGCGGGCCTCCGGCTCACGGGCCTGGGCACGCTGGGCGAGACCCAGCAGATACCACGCCTCGCCGCTTTTCGGCAGGTCGCTCACCAGGCCGCGCAGCACGGCCTCGGCCTCGGTGTAGCGGGCGGCGGCGAGCAGCGCCGAGGCGAGATTCTGCCGCGCGACCGGCGTGGGGTCGAGCTTCACGCTCGCGCCCAGGGCACCGGCAGCCCCCGCGTAGTCCTTCATCGCGTAGGCGCTCAGCCCCAGCCACAGGTAGGTCTCGGCGCTGGGGGTGAGCTGGCCGCTGGCGCGCAGCGCCGTCCTGGCCTGGGCGTACTGGCCCTGGCGGTAGGCTGCCACCCCCCGCACGAACTGGGCGCGGCTCAACGTGGCGGGGTCGGGCTTCAGGCTGATGGCCTGCGCGGCGTCGCGCCCGGCCTGGGCGGTCTGCCCCAGCGCGAGGCGCAGGGCGGCCAGCGCGGTGCGGTACGCGGCGTTCCTGGACGCCAGGCGGACCGCGATCTCGTAAGCGGCTGCGGCCTCGGGCTGGTTGCCCCGCAGCACCCGCAGTTCCCCCAGCCGCGCGAAGGCGGCGGCGTTGCGGCTGTCCTCGTGGGCCGCGGCCTGGGCGGCGAGGACTGCGCCGCGCGTGTCACCGCTCGCGGCGAGGACATCGGCCTTGCGGAGCAGCAGCCGGGCGCGGTCGGCCCCGTTTCCCGTGCGGCCCACGGCGGCGTCGAGTTCCCGCGCGGCGCGGTCGGCAAGTCCCTGCGCCACGTAGATGTCCGCGACCAGCAGCGCCGCGTCCACCCGCTTGGGCTGGCGCTGGAGGACGGCGTAGGCCCGGGGCAGCGCCTCCGCACTGCGTCCCGCCAGCGTCATGGCCTGGGCCAGCCGGAACTGGGCGTCCACGTCGTTGGGTTCGAGCGCCACAACCTGCGTCAGGGTGGTGCTGAGCCCCGCGAAGTCCCCGGCGCGGGTCTGCTCGGCGGCGAGCGCCTCCAGCACCTGCCGCTCGCTGGCGGGTCCGGCCTTGCCCTGGGCGAGCGTGGCTGCCTGCCCGTAAAACCTCAGCGCGTCCGCATAGCGCTTCTCACGGGTGGCAATCACGCCGAGGTTGTACGGTGCCTCATAGCGGTCCGGGGCCAGCGTGGCGAGCTGCGTGAACTCGAAGGCCGCTCCCTTGAGATTCCCCAGCGCGAGCAGCGTGAGGCCCAGCCCGAAGTGCGGCTCCGGCTGCGCGTAATTCTGCGCGATCAACCCCTCGAACAGCGTGCGCGCCTGCGGGAGTTGCCCCGCATTCAGGGCGGCCCGCGCCCGCGCGAGTTGGGCCTGCTGCGGCTGCGTCAGCGGCGTGACGGGTACGGGGGGCGTGGTGGCCGCGGGCTTGTCGGGGGTAGCGGATGGAGTGGGAGTTCCCGGAACAGCCGGGACCTTGGGGAGAGCAGGTGTGCCGGTCTGGTTGAGAGTGTTCTGGACGGAGATCGCCGCCGACGTGTCGAGCAGCGTCTGCGCCGAGGCGGCAGGCGTGCCCGCCAGCAGCAGGCCGAGCAGCACCTTGAGATTACGTTGATTCACCGGGGGCCTCCAGGGGGGGGAGAACGTGAACAGGGTAGGCGAGACGTTCTTGCTGAACCCTTACGCGCCTTCTTGCTCTGCGCTGGGTGCCGTAATTCTGTCACGCCCCGCGGCAAGCTGGACAGGAAGAGGTTGGGGCTGCCTCACAAGCCTTACGAAGTGGGCAAGGAAAAACCTCCAGTGGGGGAGGTCTCTTGGTTGGAGGGGGTTAGGCGGGAATGCCTATGGCCGCACCGGGCCGCTTGAGCGCCAGTTGTCCGCAGGCTGCCCCCGCATCTTTCCCGCGCGAGCGGCGCACACTCACGTCCACGCCCCGCGCCTCCAGCACGTCGTAGAACGCCTGAATCTGTTCCTCGGTGCTGCTCTCGAAGCCCGAGCCGTCCCAAGGATTCATCGGGATCAGGTTGACGTGGCTCACGAGTCCCTTCAGCAGGTCGGCGAGCATTTCCGCCTGCCACAGGTGGTCGTTCACCCCGCGCAGCATGGTGTATTCCAGCGTCACGCGCCGCCCCGTCACTGACTGGTAATCACGGGCGGCAGCCATGATTTCCTCGATGGAGTTCGCCGCACCGGTCGGGATGATGCGCCGCCGCGTTTCCTCGTCCGGGGCATGCAGGCTGATCGCCAGCTTGATGCCCAGATCGTCCTCGGCGGCGAGTTGCCGGATGCCCTTGGCGATCCCCACGGTGGAGAGGGTCACCCGGCGCTTGCTCATGCCCAGCGCCTGCGGGTGCAGCAGGATGCGGGCGGCCTGCATGGTGTTCGCGTAGTTCAGCATGGCCTCGCCCATGCCCATGAAGACCAAGTTGCGGATCTCGCGCGGGCCGATCCCCTCGCCGCCCGCTACGGCGAGCACCTGCGCGACGATCTCGCCCGGCGTCAGGTTGCGCCCGAAGCCCATCGCCCCCGTCGCGCAGAAGGCGCAGCGGGCGGGGCACCCCACCATCGTGGACACGCAGATCGTCTTGCGGTCGAGGTAGGGCATGTAGACGGCCTCCATCTGGCGGCCGTCGTTGAGCGTAAAGAGGTATTTGACCGAACCGTCCGAGCTGCGGACGGTCTCGATCTCCTTAAAGGGGTTCAGGGTATAGCGCGCGGCGAGGTCGGCGCGAGCCTCCGCCGGAAGGTTCGTCATGGCGCCAAAGGTCCCCACGCCCTGCACGAAGACCCACTCCAGCAGTTGCCGCCGCCGGAAGCCCTCCAGCGGGTACAGGTCAGGGTGAAGGTCGAGGAGAAGCTGCATCAGGAAAGTTTAGCGCGTGGGCGGGTTCGGGGGGGAGGGAAGGGCACGTTCGATGAGGGAGGATGTCTCTGTGGCCGGGACTCAGCGGGCACCCCAACGCCGACGTTTTACCCTGAACCTGTGGCGACCGCCGACCCCAACCTTAGCGTCCTGACCGCGATGATCACCCCCGCCGTGCTCATCAGCGGCGCGGGCACGCTCCTGATGAGCACGAGTACCCGGCTCGGGCGGACGACCGACCGGGTGCGGCATCTCACCGCGCGCTTCAAGGTCCTCGTGAGCGAGAGCGGCCAGCTTGAACCCCTCGCGCGCGAGGAAAAGCGCATGATCATCCGCCAGCTTCCGCGTCTCGCCCGCCGCACCCGCATCATCCAGCGGGCGATGACGGCGCTGTACGTGGCGGTCGCCCTGCTCGTGCTGACGAGCATTCTCATTGGGTCAGGCGCTTTATTCGGCGCAGCGTTCGGTCTGGCTCCGGTCATTCTCGCCATTCTGGGCGCGGCCTCCCTCGCCTATGGGGCGCTCCTCCTGAGCTTTGAGACGCGGCTGAGTGCGCGCACTACGCATGAGGAAATGCAGTTTTTGGTTGACCTGGGGCGGCATTACGCCACCCTCTACAGCGAGGAGGCGGGGCGGGTGGCGCGCGAAGTGTAGGCCATAACAGCAAAGCCCCCACCCGTCTCCGAGTGGGGGGTCTTTGAACTTGCCTACGCTCAGTCAGCGTAGCCGGGAATGGTCGGCGTGCTGCCCGGTCGCGTATCGTCGTACCGCTGGGTGCCGGTGACCGAGTCGGGGCTGCGCCCCTCCTCGCCGTACTTCTCCAGGGTGCGGTCGTCGGCGACCTGCATCTCGCGGACGGTCATGAGACCCGTTCCAGCGGGGATCAGCTTGCCGAGAATGACGTTCTCCTTCAGGCCGATCAGCTCGTCCACCTGGCCGCGCATGGAGGCTTCGGTGAGGACGTGCGTGGTGTGCTGGAAGGAGGCGGCGGAGAGCCAGCTCTTCGTCGTCAGGCTGCTCTTCGTGATGCCCAGGAGCACGGGCTTCCAGGAGGCCGGGGTCTTGCCGTCCGCCAGCGCCTCGTTCGCCTGGTCGACTTCCCAGCGTTCCACCGTCTGGCCTTCGAGCAGGTCGGTGTCGCCGCCGTCCGTGATCTCCACGTAGCGCAGCATCTGGCGGACAATCACCTCGATGTGCTTGTCGTGGACCTTCACGCCCTGCGAGCGGTACACGCGCTGCACTTCCTCCACCAGGTACCGCTGGGCGGCGTCGGTGTCCTTGTACAGCAGCAGGTCGTGGGGGTTGATCGCGCCGCGGGTCAGCGGCTGCCCGGCTTCCACCCGGTCGCCGTCGCGCACGATCAGGCGCAGCGCCTTGCCGATCTTCATCGCGGTCTTGGAGGAGTACTGCTCGTCCTCGGCCTCGATGCGGACGAGGTACCGCTCCTCCTCCTCCTCGATGCGGACCACGCCGTCGCGGTCGGCGACGACCGCCTGGGTCTTGGGCTTGCGCGCCTCGAACAGCTCGATCACGCGGGGCAGACCCATCGTGATGTCGCCGCCGCCCGCCACACCGCCCGTGTGGAAGGTGCGCATGGTGAGCTGCGTGCCGGGCTCGCCGATGGACTCGGCGGCGACCACGCCCACGGCCTCGCCCATGGAGACGGGCTTGGCCTGCGAGAGGTCGTAGCCGTAGCACTTCTGGCACACGCCCGCCTTCACGCGGCAGTTCAGCGGCGTGCGGACAAAGACCTCGCCGACGGCCTTGGCCTCCTTGGTGATCGCCTTCACGTCCTCCAGGCTGAGCATCTGCCCCGCCGGGATGGTGCGGCCCGCCACATCCACGTCCGCCGTCAGGGTGCGCCCGTAGATCGAGGTCTCGATCTCGCTGCCCTTGCGACTTCTCCACTCGCCCGTGCGCTCGTCGGTCGCGCCCAGCGGGATCACCGTGTAGTCGGTGGTGCCGCAGTCCACGTCGCGCACGACGACCTCGTGGGCCACGTCCACCAGCTTGCGGGTCAGGTAGCCCGAGTCGGCCGTTCGGAGCGCCGTGTCCGCGCCACCCTTACGCGCGCCGTGGGTGGAGATGAAGTACTCCAGCACCGTCAGACCCTCGCGGAAGGACGCCTTGATGGGCACCTCGATGGTCGAGCCGTCCGGGCGGGCCATCAGGCCGCGCATCCCGGCGAGCTGGCGGATCTGCTGGGGGTTACCACGCGCACCCGACTGACTCATGATCCACAGCGGGTTGAAGGGGTAGTTGCGGCTGAAGTTCTCGAAGACCGCGTTCTTCACCTCGTCGGTGGTGTCGTTCCAGAGCTGCACGACCTGCTTGTACCGCTCCTCTTCGGTCATGAAGCCGAACTCGTAGTTCTGCTCGATCTCCTTGAGCTTCTCGTCGGCCTCGGCGAGCAGCTCCGCCTTGTTGGGCGGCAGCACGATGTCGTCGATGCCGATGGTGATGCCCGAGGTGGTGGAGAGCTTGAAGCCGCTGTCCTTCAGGGCGTCGAGCAGCCCGGCGGTCGCCTCGATCCCGAGGTGCTTGAAGCACCCCATCACCATGTCCTTGAGGTGGTCCTTCTCGTACGCCGTCTCCAGGTTCACCAGCGTGTCCACGAGGTGGCCCTGCGCGCCCAGCGCCTCCTGCACCAGGCGGCGGAACATCACGCGCCCGGCGGAGGTCTCGTACACGGTGCCGTTGAGGCGGATGCGCACGTGATCCTGGAAGTCGATCTCGCCGCGGTCCACGGCCATGATCGCCTCATCGGGGTTGGAGAAGACGTACTTGATGCGCCCGGGGCTGGTCTCGGTGCCGTTCACCCGGATCGGGGTGTTCAGCGCCACGCGGCCCCCTTGCAGCGCGGCCAGCGCGTCCTGCTCGTTGGCGAACTCGCTCCCCGCGCCCAGGTTGTCCTTGCGAAGCTGCGTCAGCGTGAAGATGCCCAGGATGATGTCGCGGCTGGGCTTGACGTTGGGCTCGCCGTTCGCGGGCGAGAGCAGGTTGTGCGCCGAGAGCATCTGGATGCGGGCCTCGGCCTGCGCCTGCGCGCTCAGCGGCACGTGGATCGCCATCTGGTCGCCGTCGAAGTCGGCGTTGAACGCCTCACAGACGAGCGGGTGGAGCTGGATGGACTGACCCTCGACGAGCACGGGCTCGAACGCCTGGATGCCGAGGCGGTGCAGGGTGGGCGCGCGGTTGAGCAGCACGACCTTGTCCTCGATGACCTCTTCCAGCGCGTCCCACACGGAGTCGCGGGTGTCGCGGTAGCGCTCCAGCATCTTGCGGGCCTGCTTGATGTTGGTGACCTCACCCTTCTCTTCGAGCACCTTGAACAGGAAGGGCTTGAAGAGTTCGAGCGCCATGCGCTTGGGCACCCCGCACTGGTGCAGCTTGAGCTGCGGGCCGACCACGATCACGCTTCGGCCCGAGTAGTCCACGCGCTTGCCCAGCAGGTTCTGCCGGAAGCGGCCCTGCTTGCCGCCGAGCAGGTCGGTCAGCGAGCGCAGGCTGCGGTCGGAGCCCGGGTTGGTGACCGGGCTGCCGCGCCGCCCGTTGTCGATGAGCGCGTCCACGGCTTCCTGAAGCATCCGCTTCTCGTTGCGGATGATCATGTCGGGGGCGCCCTGGCTCATCAGCTTCTTCAGGCGGTTGTTGCGGTTGATCAGGCGGCGGTACAGGTCGTTGAGGTCGGAGGTGGCAAATCTCCCGCCGTCCACCTGCACCATGGGCCGGAGGTCGGGCGGCATGACCGGCACCGTCTCCAGGATCATCCATGAGGGGTTGTTGCCGCTGCGCTTGAAGGCGCGCACGACCTCCAGCCGCTTGCGGGCCTTGGCGCGCTTGTGGCGCGAGGAGTCCTTCATCTGCTCGCCGAGTTCGGCCTCCATAACGTCGAGGTCCATGTCGTCGAGCAGTTCCTTGACCGCCTCGGCGCCCATCTTGGCCTCGAAGTCGTAGGACTCGATCACGCGGACCTGCTTGCGGACGAGGTCGATCTCGATGCGCCCGCTGATCTCGGAACGCAGATTGCCCGAGTCGGCCAGCTCGTCGCCCGGCTCCACGCGGTCGCCGTTCACGACGAGGGGCTCGTCCTGGTAGGCGTACACCTTCGCCTTGGAGACGATGATCGAGGCGGGCGCGTGCAGGGTGATGACGCCGTCGGCCTCGGCCACGACCTCCTCGTCCTTGTCGATGGCGCCGACGACCTTCTGGCCCTTGCGGACCTCCGAGCCGTCGCCGACAAGCACGTGCATGGTGGGGTTGATGGGGTACTCGACGCGGCGGGTCCAGTGGGCCGTGACCTTCACGTCGCCCTTCTTCTTGGGGAAGGTGACGTTCGAGAGGCGGCTGTCGCGGCTCACGCGCAGGCGGCTGCCCGCCTCGGCGCTCGCCAGCACGGCCCCGGCCTCGATCACTTCGCCCTCGGCGACCTGCACGTTCATGCCGTGCGGGATGTACACGCGGGCCAGCACCTCGCCCCGGGTGCCCTCCTCGGCGGCGCTGTCCCGCAGCTCCACCATCACGGAGTCCTCGCCCATGTCGTGCAGGAAGGCGGTGCCGTCCACGGGGGAGGTGATCTGAACGTCCCCCTCCAGCTCGGCGAGGATTTCACCGGCGCGGAAGGCGTCCTGCTCCACGAGAACGTCGGCGGGCAGGGGCAGGCTGGCCTCGGTCTGCTCGGCGTAGGCGATCTCGGCGCGGCGGGGGAAGCGGTACTGCGCCAGGCCGTCCATCTTCGAGACGACGTTGCCGCCGAGCGTCTGCCCGCGCGTCACGTACTCACCGTCGCGGATGGCCGCCTCGGTGCCGTTGGGGAGCGCGTAGGTCTCCTGGCGGCCGAAGCGCAGCTCGCGGTACTCGTCGTCGCTGAGCAGCTCGCCGCGCTTGAGCGGGCGCCCGTCCTTCTGCGCGTTCAGGGGCTGGGTGACCAGGAAGGAGGAGAAGTACAGCACCTTCTCTAGTTGCCCGGCGCTGAGGTCCAGCAGGGTGCCGATCTTGCTCGGCGTGTCCTTGACGTACCAGATGTGCGCGGCGGGGGTCGCCAGGTCGATGTGGCCCATGCGGTAGCGCCGGACCTTGGAGGAGGTCACCTCGACGCCGCAGCGCTCGCAGACCTTGCCCTCGTAGCGCTGGCGCTTGTACTTGCCGCAGGCGCACTCGTAGTCCTTCATCGGCCCGAAGATGCGCTCGTCGAAGAGGCCCTCGCGCTCGGGCTTCAGGGTGCGGTAGTTGATCGTTTCCGGCTTCTCGACCTCGCCGAAGCTCCACTCGCGGATGCGGGCGGGGCTGGCGATGGCGATGCGGACCTTGTTGAAATCTTTCACGGCTTCTCCTGTGAGAGAGGCTTGTTGTTGCTGGGGGGTCTGGGGGTTTCGGGTGGGTGACCGTCCACCCCCGGACGAGACGCACCGCGCCTCAGCGCTTGGGCATCATCCCTTCGAAGATGTCCACCGGCTTGTCGCCGTTGTCCAGCACCTCGACATCCAGACCGAGCGAGTGCAGCTCCTTGACGAGCACCTTGAAGGACTCGGGAATCGTGCTGCCGCTGACTTCCTCGCCCTTGACGATGCTCTGGTAGGCGGCGTCGCGCCCGTCGATGTCGTCGGACTTGATCGTCAGCATCTCCTGGAGGGTGTGCGCCGCGCCGTACGCTTCCAGCGCCCACACTTCCATCTCGCCGAAGCGCTGGCCGCCGAACTGCGCCTTGCCGCCGAGCGGCTGCTGGGTGATCAGGGAGTAGGGGCCCGTCGAGCGGGCGTGCAGCTTGTCCTCGACCATGTGGTAGAGCTTCATGACGTACATGGTGCCGACCACGACCGGGCCGCTGATGGGCTCGCCGGTGCGCCCGTCATACAGCACGCTCTTGCCGGTGCGGGCGAGGCTCATCTGCGCCTTCTCGTAGTCGCCGTTCGGGGCCTCGATCACGCCGAGCTTCCCGGCGCGGTCCAGCACCTCCTGCTCGCGCTTGTCGAGGTCGAAGCCCTCGTCCTTGCGGCGCTGGAGGCGCTCGGCGGCGGCGACCTCCAGCATCTCCTTGATCGCCACTTCGGTCGCGGAGTCGAACACGGGCGTCACGAACTTCTGCCCGGTCAGGCGCGCGACCTCGCCGAGGTGCGTTTCCAGAATCTGGCCGAGGTTCATGCGGGAGGGCACGCCGAGCGGGTTGAACACCAGGTCCACGGGGGTGCCGTCTTCCAGGTAGGGCATGTCCTCGGGGGGCAGGATCTTGGAGACCACACCCTTGTTCCCGTGGCGGTTCGCCACCTTGTCGCCGACCTGAAGCTGGCGCTTCTGGGCCACGTACACGCGCACCATCTCGCGCACGCCGGGCTTAAGGTCCACACCCTCGTCGCCGCGGCGGAAGCGCACCGTCTTCACCACGATGCCGCCCTGGCCGGACTGCACGCGCAGGGAGGTGTCCTTCACCTCGCGGGCCTTCTCGCCGAAGATCGAGCGGAGGAGGCGCTCTTCGGGGGTCGGCTCGCTCTCGCCCTTGAAGCTGGTCTTGCCGACAAGGATGTCGCCGGGCTTGACCTCGGCGCCCACGCGCACGATGCCGTCCTCGTCGAGGTCACGCAGCGCGGCTTCCGAGAGCCCCGGGATGTCACGGGTGATCTTCTCCGGGCCGAGCTTGGTGTCGCGGGCCTCGATCTCGTCCTTCTCGATGTGGACCGAGGTGTAGAAGTCCTTGCGGACGAGCCCCTCCGAGATGCAGATCGCGTCCTCGAAGTTGAAGCCGTCGAAGGGCATGATGGCGATGGTGATGTTCTGCCCGAGCGCGAGGCGCCCGAGGTCGGAGGCGGGGCCGTCAGCGATGACCTGACCGGGCCGCACTTCCTCGCCGACCTCCACGATGGGGTGCTGGTCGAGGTTGGTGCCCTGGTTCGAGCGGGTGAAGCGCACGAGCTCGAAGGTGCGGATGTTGCCCGTCACCATGCCCGCCTGCGGCGCGTCCTCGGTCAGCGTCACCTGGATCACGCGCGAGTCCACGTAGCTCACGCGGCCCGTCACGTCGCTGATCACGCTCGTGCCCGAGTCGGTGACCACGCGCTCCTCGACGCCCGTGCCCACGGCGGGGCTGTCGGCGCGCACGAGTGGCACGGCCTGCGACTGCATGTTGGAACCCATGAGCGCGCGGTTGGCGTCGTCATGCTCCAGGAAGGGAATCAGCGACGTGTTGATGGAGACGATCTGCTTGGGCGACACGTCCATGAAGTCGACTTCGTCGGGCGTGTAGAGCAGCGGGTCACCCTTGCGGCGGGCCAGCACACGCTCGTCGGCGAAGGTGCCGTCCGGGTTCAGCGGCGAGTTCGCCTGTGCGATGGTGTAGCGGTCCTCGATGTCGGCGGTCATGTAGACCACGTCGTCGGTCACGCGGCCATTCTCCACCCGGCGGTACGGCGCCTCGATGAAGCCCAGCTCGTTGACCTTGGCGTAGCTCGACAGCGAGGAGATCAGGCCGATGTTGGCACCCTCCGGCGTCTCGATGGGGCAGATGCGCCCGTAGTGGGTACGGTGAACGTCACGCACGTCGAAGCCCGCGCGCTCGCGGGTCAGTCCGCCCGGCCCCAGGGCCGAGATACGCCGCTTGTGGCGCAGGTCGGACAGCGGGTTGGTCTGGTCCTTGAACTGCGAGAGCTGGCTGCGCCCGAAGAACTCGCGCATCGCCGCGACGATGGGCCGGTTGTTCACGAGCTTGGTCGGGGTCGCGGCGTCGGGGTTGCCCAGCAGCATGCGCTCGCGCACGCCGCGCGCCATGCGGCCCATGCCCACCCGGAGCTGGTCGGCGAGCAGCTCGCCCACGGTGCGAACACGGCGGTTGCCGAGGTGATCGATGTCGTCCTCGGTGACGGGCACCTCGTTCACCACGCCGTCCTCGTCCGCGCCCAGGCCCACGGTCTCCAGGCCGCGTTGCAGCGCCATCAGGTAGCGGATGGTGTCCACCAGCCCCGCGTCGCTGAACTTGCCGTCCTGGAAGGTCAGCAGGGTGCGCTCCTTGCGGTTCACGCCCAACTTGGTGTTCATCTTGAAGCGGCCGGGCTCGCCCAGGTCGTACCGCTTGGGGTCGGCGAGCAGCCCGTAGAGGTACTGGATCGCCTTGTCGCGCTTGGGGGGGTCACCGGGGCGCAGCACCGTGAAGAGGCGCAGCAACGCCTCGTCGGCGCTCATGCCCGCGCTCTTGTCCTCGGGCAGTTCGGCGCCCTCGTCGAACTCGGTGAAGAGGGCCCGGAGCTGGGCGTCGTCGTAGCCCAGCACGCGCAGCAGCAGGCTCACCGGGAACTTGCGCTTGTTGACCTTCATCTCCAGCACGCCCGCGTTCATCTCCAGCTCGATCCAGGGACCGCGCTTGGGCATGGGGATGATGGCCGCCGTGTACATCTTCTTGATGCCCTTGTAGCTCGACGTGAAGTACACGCCGGGCGAGCGGTGAATCTGCGAGATCACCACGCGGTCGGCCCCGTTGATCACGAAGGAGCCGTCCTCGGTCATCAGCGGCAGGTCGCCCAGGAACACCTGATCTTCCTTGATCAGCCCCGAGTCCTTGTGGATCAGTTGGAGCTTGGCGTACATGGGCGCCTGGTACGTCAGGTCCTTCTCGCGGCACTCCTCGGGCGTGTAGGGCGGTTCGCCCAGGCGGTACTCCAGGAAGTCCAGCACGAGGCCGGTGGAGCGGCCCTTTTCGGTTTCGTCGATGGGGAAAACTTCGCGGAAGGCGCTCTGGAGGCCAGTGTCGTCCCGGCGGTCGGGCGCCTTGTCGGCTTGCAGGAACGCCTTGAAGGAGTTGACCTGCACTTCGGTCAGATTGGGCAGCGGGATCACTTCGGTAATTTCGCCGAAGCGCTCTATGCGCGGCTTTCTACTGCTCAGGCTCATTCACACCTCGCGCACCCTGGGTGTCGCTGCGGCCTTCCGGGGCGGGAAAAGGCGCAGAGGAAACGAGACAGTCGGGACGGCAGCCCCTCCGGCTGCGTCCCGTGGTCAAGCGTCAGTTGTGGAGTCCGCGTGCCTGCAAAGGTCTCCTGCCCAACCCATCATGGTCGGCCACAGGCAAGTATATACGGAGGCGGGGCATTTTGGCAAGCGCTAGGATGGCTGTGTGGACGCCCTGCAACCTCTCCTGCCGTACCTGTTCCTGCTCATGCGGGGGCTGGTTCTCCTGTGCTTCATTCACGCCCTGGTGACCCGCCAGGACCTGTACTGGCTCTTCATCCTGGGACTCGCCGTGTTCTTCGGGGGCATCTTCAGCACCGTCGGCGCGTTGATCTATGCCTTCACGGTCTTTTTCCCCTGGTTACGGGGGAGCGGTCGCGGCGCGGCGCGGGCCATCGGGCGGGGGGTGGAGGCCATCAAGCCGCTCGACACCCGCATTCGGGAGGCGCAGGAGCGGTTGACCGAGAGCGACACCCTCGCCAACCGCACGGACCTCGCGGCCCTGCAAGCCCGGGCGGGCCGACCCGAGGAGGCCCAGTCCACCCTGCAACCGCTGCTCAGCGGCATCTACGCCGACGACCCGGTCGTGCTGCTCACCAGCGCTGAACTCGAACTCGCGCGGGGCAACGCCGCTGCCGCCGAGTCCCTGCTGAGCCGCGTGGACCTCCGCACGAGCGCCGCTACCCGCACCCGCACGCTGACGCTGCTCGCCCAGGCCCAGGACGCCCAGGGCAAGCCGCAGGAGGCGGATGCGACCTACCGCGAGGCGATGACGGCGGCCACGACTGAAGAACCCCGCGCCCGGTACGCTGCTTTTCTGCTGAAGCAGGGGAGACGCCAGGAGGCCCAGGCGCTCCTGGACGCCCTCGCCAAGACTGAGCAGCGTGCCACCGGCCTTTACCGCCGTCAGGAGCGCGAGTGGTTCCAGATGGCGGCGGGGCTGCGGCGGGAGCTGCGGTGAGGAGAAGCGGGGTAACTGCGTCGCCTTGAGCGCCGCGAAGGGCCCCTCGGCGGCCCCATAGGGGAGGAGACTCGCTGTGCTGTGTCGGCACCACAGCGGCCGGTCCATACGGACTCTCGGAGTCCCGCCAGAACCCGTAGGCGATGACAATCACTCCAGCTCATGGCAGGGCTCAACACAGTTGTCACCCTGACCAATGCGAAGGGTCCGGCCTGGAGATGCTCCGCCTTCGCTCAGCATGACGAGGCTTCTGCGACCCGCCCTGGGGCACAACAAAAACCCCCAACCTCTCGGCTGGGGGCTTGAATTCGCTTGTTCGGATTACCAGCGGTCGTTGCGGTCGTTCCGGCGCTGGGGACGGTCGCCGTAGGCGGGGGCTGGGGCGGCCTTCGTCACGACGATGTTCTTGGCCTGGGGACCCTTGCCGCGCTGGCCGGGCTCGATGTCGAACTCGACCTCGTCACCCTCGTTGAGCTTCTTGAAGCCCTGCGACTGGATGGCGCTGAAGTGCGCGAACACGTCGTCGCTGCCTTCCGTCTCGATGAACCCGAAGCCCTTTTCCGCGTTAAACCACTTCACTCTGCCTACTGCCATCTTCAACTCCTCGTGAGCTCCAGCACAAAAAAGAAACCCGGTCTGTTTACCGCGTCTCTCAAAAGGATCTGCTGGAAAACTACTGGGCCACTATGTCCTGCCTAGCGACAGAAGTTGGTAAGACACCTTACAGTTGTGCCCGGGTCAATAAAAACCCCCACCTTGCGGCGGGGGCTGCACTCCCGGTGGAAAGGGGGATTAGCGGACTTCGACCTTGGCGCCCGCGCCTTCGAGCTGGGCGCGGAACTTCTCGGCGTCTTCCTTGCTGACGCCTTCCTTGATGGCGCCGCCCTTCTCGCTGAGGTCCTTGGCTTCCTTCAGCCCCAGGCCGGTGATGGCGCGCAGTTCCTTAATGACGTTGATCTTGCTGGCGCCCGCGTCCACGAGGATGACGTCGAACTCGGTCTTCTCCTCTTCGGGAGCGGCAGCGGCGGCGGCGCCACCACCAGCGACGGCCACGGCGGCCGTGACGCCCCAGGTGTCCTTGAGACCGTCGATGAGGTCGGCGAGTTCCATGATGGTGAGGGTGCTGAGCTGGTCGATCAGAGCCTGCTTGTCGTAAGCCATGGTGGTGTCCTCCTGGACTGGATTTTTAAGACTTGAGAAGAGAGGGTGAGCTTAGGCTTGGGCCTCGGTCGCGCCGCCGCCGAGCTTCTCGCGGTACGCTTCGAGAATCCCGACGAAGTTGCTGAGGTGCGCGCTGAGCACACCCACAAGTTCGCCCTGCAGGCTCTGCTTGCTGCCCAGGCTCGCCAGACGCTCGATCACGCGAACGTCCACACGGTTGCCCTCGACGAAGCCGCCCTTGACGGCCGGGATACCGCGGTCGTTGCCCTTGGAGGCGTCGCTGAGCGTCTTGGCAACCCCTGCAGGATCGTCATGGGCCAGCACCAGGGCGCTGGGGCCCTTCAGGGCGTCGCTGAAGTCGCGGCCACCCTCCTGAAGGGCGAGGTTGATCAGGGTGTTCTTGGCCACGATAAGCTGACCACCCTTCTCGCGGATGTCCTTGCGCAGCCTGCTGAGCTGCCCGGCGGTCAAGCCCTGGTAGTCGACGACGTAGAACGTCTCGACGCCCGTGAGGCTGCCCCGCAGCTCGCTCAGGTTCTGCTGATTGCGTTCGTTCGCCACGTTTGGGAACCTCCTCTGTGGTGAACAAGTCCAGGTACGCTGCTCGCGCCCTGACAACTCGGCGGGATGTTTAAACCTGGCAAGGGTCCCCGCTGTCTAGGATGCCGAAATTAGGAGGGTGCAAGAAGCGCACCGGGGTGCCGAAAGGCAGTGGGGGAGAGGAGGCCGTCCTCTCTCCCCGGAGGTCAGGCCTGGGCCTGGCTGCTCAGCGTGAGGGGAATGCTCGGTCCCATCGTGCTGGTGAGGTACGCGCTGCGGAGGTACACACCCTTGGCCGCGCCGGGCTTGGCGGCTTCCAGGGCGCTCAGGAGCGCCTGGTAGTTCGCGCTGAGGTTACCGGCATCGAAGCTGGCCTTGCCGATGGGCGCGTGGACCACACCGGTCTTGTCGTTGCGGAACTCGATGCGGCCCGCCTTGAGGCCGCGCACCATGCCCGCCACGTCGGGACCGACGGTGCCGCTCTTGGGGTTGGGCAGCAGGCCGCGCGGCCCGAGCAGGCGCGCGAGGCGCTGGCCGACCATCGCCATCATGTCGGGCGTCGCCACAACCGCGTCGAAGTCCATGAAGCCGCCCGCGATGCGCTCGATCAGGTCCTCGGCGCCCACCACGTCGGCCCCGGCAGCTTCAGCGGCGGCCTGGTTCTCCCCGCGCGTGATCACCGCGACGCGCACCGTGCGGCCCGTGCCGTGGGGCAGCGAGACCGTGCCGCGCACGTTCTGGTCACTCTTGCGGGGGTCGATGCCCAGGCGGAAGTGAACCTCCACCGTCTCGTCGAACTTCGCGGTGGCAAGCTCCCTCACCAGGGCGGCGGCCTCGTCGATGGTGTACTGCTTGCTGCGGTCCACCTTGCCCACCAGGGCGCGGTAACGCTTGCCGTGCTTAGGCATGGGGAGCCCCCTCGATGGTCACGCCCATGGAGCGCGCGGTGCCCGCCACGGTGTTCGCGGCGGCCTCGACGCTGCCCGCGTTCAGGTCGGGGAGCTTGGTGCGGGCAATCTCCAGCACCTGATCCCAGTTCAGCTTGCCGACCTTCGCCTTGTTGGGGGTGGCGCTGCCCTTTTGCAGCCCCGCCGCCTTGCGGATCAGGTAGCTCATGGGGGGCGTCTTGGTGATGAAGGTGAAGGAGCGGTCGGCGTAGATGGTGATCTCGACCGGGATGATCGCGTCACCCTTGTCCGCCGTGGCCGCGTTGAACTCCTTCGTGAAGCCCATGATGTTCGCGCCGTACTGGCCGAGCGCGGGACCCACGGGCGGGGCCGGGGTCGCCTTTCCGGCCGGAAGCTGCAACTTCACGATCCCGGTGACTTTCTTAGCCATGCTGGTTCCTCCTTAGCTCCCCCGGCTTCCTCATGGAAGGTCCGGGGTGCTGACGCTAAGTTCCGCCGCGGGCGCCTTAGAGGCACCGTCGCGGCAGCAACTTTGACAGTGTACAGGGCCGGAAGGCTTCTGCCAAGCCCGGCCCGGACGGCTTACTTGCTGACCTGCGCGAAGTCCAGCTCGACGGGCGTTTCGCGCCCGAAGATACTGACCAGCACCTTGACCTTGGCCTGCGGAGCGTTGATTTCGCTCACCACGCCGCTGAAGTCGGCAAAGGGGCCACCCGTCACCCGGACCATGTCCCCGGGCTTGAGGTCAACCTTCACGCGGGCGGGCGCCTCCTCCTGGGGCTGCGCGGCCACACCCACCGAGGCGAGCAGACGCTGCACCTCCTCGGGGGAGAGGGGCACCGGGCGGGTGGCCGTGCCGACGAAGCCGGTCACTCCGTTCGTGCCGCGCACGACCTCCCAGGATTCGCCGAGTTCCCCCGGGGCGTCGTCATCCTCGACATCCATCTGCACGAAGACGTAGCCGGGGAAGAGCTTGCGCTCGACCTCGACCTTCTTGCCGCCCTCCTGAAGCTCGACGGCCTTTTCCTTGGGTTGCAGCACCTGAAAAATTTTGGTGTGGAGCATCCCGAGTTTGCGGGCGCGCTCCATCAGGTGCTGCTCCACGCGGTCTTCCTGCCCCACGTAGGTGTGGACGGCGTACCACTCGATGCTCACGGGAGGACCGCCCGGATCAACGCGCTGAACACGGTGTCCATCAGGAACACGATCAGGGTCAGGGCGATCACGAAGATCAGCACCGCCTGCGTGCCCTCGATGACCCCCTGGCGCGTCGGCCAGGTGACACGCGCGAGTTCCGCACGCGAGTCCCGCAAGTACTGAATCAGATTCATGCGCTCACCTTGCCCGTCATGATTTGCAAAAAAGAGTGAGGACTGAACATCCAGCCGGGCTCAGATGACCCGGCTTGAGCTCAGACCTTCTTCTCCTTGAACACGACGTGCTTCTTCGCCACGGGGTCGTACTTGCGCAGCTCCATCTTGGCCTGCGTGTTGCGGCGGTTCTTGGTGGTCGTGTAGTAGAAGCCCGTGCCAGCGGTGCTTTCCATCTTCACGATGATGCGCGGTCCGTCCTTCGCCATGTTGCTGCTCCTTTCGCGCGGCTTTTAGGCCTTCGGCCTTCGAGGCTCGCGCTCCCAGCCCCTGCCTTCCCGGCAGGTCGCTGGTAAAAGCCCGCCTTGAGGCGGGCAACATTCGGATTATGACATACCCAGCGATAAATTCGAAGGGCTTCTCAGGACACGCATGTGCAGCCCACTACGTTACGTCCTGATGGGCGTGCCCCGCCCGGAACGCCTCGCGGCGGTAGGTTCCTCGGCCTGGTGGCCTGGGAGGCGGCTGGTCTGCTCTGGCTCTCCCTCCGGTTCCCAAACCAGATTCTACCACCCCTCCGCAGACTTCAGGCTGTCCATCCTCCCAGGAGCAGCTAGTTTTCCACACCAGGCCCCTGGCTAACGAAAAAGAGGAGACCCTGTGGCCTCCCCTCACTGAGGGTTGGAGC
>NZ_BFAG01000018.1 GCF_002897375.1 Deinococcus aerius
CACGCGCAGGGGATTCAGGTCCACGCCTGGATCATCACGACCGCCCTGTGGAACAGCGAAGTGGTCGCGCCGCCCCCCGGCCACGCCTTCCTGACGCACGGCACGGGCGCGACCGGGCGCGACTTCTGGCTCACCGTGAAGGCCGACGGGACCATCCGCGGCGGCGCCGACTGGGTGATGGACCCCGGCCACCCCGACGCCGCCGAGTACATCAAGAACATGTACGTCAGCGTGGTCAAGAACTACGACGTGGACGGCATCCAGTTCGACCGGGTGCGTTACCCCGACTACAACCCGGTGGGAGGCCCCAACCAATGGGGCTACAACCCGACCGCGCTGGACCGCTACCGCACCGAGACGGGGGCGACCGGCACGCCCGACCCCGCCGATCCACAGTGGAGCAACTGGCGTCGCCAGCAGGTCACGAACCTCGTGCGGGAGACCGCGCTGGCGGTTAAGGCGGTTCGGCCCGATGTCAGCGTGAACGCCGCGACGATCACCTACGGCGCGGGTCCCGCCGACGAGGCTGCCTTCCAGACCTCGCGCCCCTACGCGGAGGTCAATCAGGACTGGCTGACCTGGGTGCGCGAGGGCTACCTGGACGTGAACGTGATGATGAACTACAAGCGCGACTTCGTGCCGGATCAGGCGCTGTGGTTTGGCCAGTGGAACACCTTTGCCGCCGGGCTGCGCCAGAAGTACCCGGGCGTGCATCAGGTCAGCGGCTCGGCGATCTACCTGAACGACCAGGCGAGCAGCGTCAACCAGGTGCTGAAGACCCGCGCGGCGGGCCTGAGCGGCTGGGCCGGGTACTCGTACCGCACCCCCGACAAGGACGTGAACGCCGGAACCCGCACCGGGGCCGAGGTGATCCCCGAACTCACCGCAAAGCTGACGGGCGAGGGTGGCCCCTTCGCGCAGCCCGCCCGCTGGGAGCGCCCCGACCCGGCGGGGCTCCGCGCCCTGAGCGGTGGGGTCACCGTGGCGAGCGGTCCCCTGGGTGGGCGCACCGTCCTCCTGCTCGACGGGCAGGGGACCGAGCTGGGGCGCACCGTCACGGATGGGAACGGGCGCTACGGCTTCATGCACGCCCCGGCGGCGAACGTGCGGGTCCGGGTGGGCGAGGTTTCCAGCGACCTCACGGCGGTTCCCGCGGGCCGGGTAACCATGCTCCCCCCGCTGGCCCTGCCTTGAGGCGGGCGGGCCGTTGACGCTTTCCCCCCTGGCCCTCGGCCTGGATGCCGGGGGCAGCGGCACGAAATGGACCCTGCTCCGGGATGATGGGGTGATCGGGCGGGGCACCGCGCCCCCCCTCACCGCGCCGCTCCTCCGAATCGGGGCGGCAGCGCTCACCTCGCTCGTGGAGGCCCTCCCGGATCGCCCGGACGTGCTGCACGCGGGCCTGCCGGGATTGAGTGCCGGAACCCCTGCCGCCGAGGAGGTGAGAGCGGTACTTGCCTCCGCCTTCGGCCTCCACCCCCGGCAGGTGACCGTGGAGGGCGACCTCGACCTCGCCTACCGCGCCCACCTCGCGCCGGGTGAAGGGGTCCTGCTCTACGCCGGGACGGGGAGCATCGCCTACCACGTCGGCCAGGACGGGCAGGTGATCCGCGCGGGGGGCCGCGGCTACCGGATCGGGGACGATGGGGGCGGGTTCAGCCTGGGGCGGGCGGGGCTGCGCTGGCTCACCGACCGGCTGGACGAGGGGCGGGTGCCCGACTCCCCGCTGGCCCGGGAGACGGCGCTCGTCACGGGGGGGCTGGACTGGGACACCCTGCGCGCTTTCGCCTACGGCACGCCGGGGGCCGCCGCCATCGCCTCGCTCGCCCCCGCCGTGGGCCGCGCCGCCGACCGGGGCGACGAGGTGGCCGCCGCGCTCCTCGGTGAGGCCGCCGAATCACTCGCGGACCTGGCGCGGCGGGTGCAACGGCGGACCGGGACTCTCCCCGTCACGGCGACCGGCGGCGCCCTGCGGGTCAGCCCCCTGTTCCCCGCCGCGCTGGCCCGGCACCTGCCCGGGGTGAACGTTTCCTGGCGCGATCACGCGGAGGCCGCCGCTCGCCTGGCTGCCCGGCAAGCCGGGGAGTGAGGGGCCGTTACAGCGGCGTGCGCACGGGCAGGACGGGGATGGTCACAACGAGTTGGGTGGTGGAGACGGGCCGCGACCCGCCCTGTCGGTCATCCCAGCGCACAACCCCGTCAAGTCCACAGGAGCGGGGAGGGCACTGGGCCTGTATGCCCGCGTGCCCTCCCCGGCGCGTCCCGGTCACTCGCTGGTCTGGGTGTTCCCGCCCGACACGCCGATCGCCAGGACTGGACGGCTCAACTCGTCCTCGCTCTCGGCGAGCGTGAGGGTGTACGTCCCGTCGTCGGGGATGATCACCGCCGTGTCCAGCACGTCGCCCTGCCCGGGGGTCAGGTAGAAGGGCGTCACGACGACCTGGTGGGTTCCCGCGGCGAGGTCCTGGGGGAACATCATGGGCATGTTCGGGAACACGTTGTCGAAGACGAGCTGCCCGTCCACATACACGTCCACCACGCCGCTCTGGCCGGATTCGTTCGAGAAGTACGCCTGTCCGGCGGAGGCGGTGGCGCCGAGCGCCGCGGTGGCGAGGAGGGCGGAGAGCAGCAGGGCCTTCAGGGTCTTGGGGGTACGCATGGTGTGTTTCCTTTCGTGGTGCCGGGGCACCGGCTGGGCGGGGGGGGTGGGGGCGGTCCGAGGGGGAAAAAGGATGTTCAGAACAGTGACGCCTCGCTTTCCCGGGTGTGGAGCGGTGTCCTTCTCCCGTTCATGGGGCGAAGTATGCGGGGCCTTTGTTCAGGGCCGGGGCACGATCTGTGCAGAAGTTGTGAAGTTGGGAAGGGGTGTGGGCCAAGCTCCCCAGGCGCCGGAGGAAAGTGCCCCTGAACATGCTGGAAGCCGTCCATAGCGGCCTTGCGAGGAGCCGGGAGATGGATGGGGGTGCTCCCCGCCAGCCCGGAACTAGGCGCGGCCTGGAAGTGAATCCTTCACAATCAGTGGGAAAAGAGCCCTTCTGGCCGTGTTTTCTGACCTGCATGGATTCTGCACACGTCACGCGCGGGTGCTCCATCCCCTGTCATCACCGGACGGGTAGGCGGCTCCCCTCACCCCACCACCCGGAGAGCGGGCAATGCGTCAGGCTCTCCGGGCGCGTGACGGCTCCTTGTGCTGGAATGTCGCCATGCCCTCGCCGGACACCGGGAGGGAAAGGGCGCCTCCGCAGCAAGGAAGGACGCGGGGACCAGCTCACGTCCCCGCGTCCCGCTGACTTTTCTTACAGGAAGCGCAGCAGGCCGGGCCGCTTCTGCGGGTGCTGGGCCGACTGCACCTGACCCGCGAACTCCTCCAGGGCGTCCTGAAGCTGCCGCGCGTCCCGCACGAGGTCCGCGCCCAGCGTCTGCACCCGCGTGTCGCGCTCCTGTTCCCAGTGGTTCAGGACGCGCTCGTTCAGGCGGGCGTGGTCGGGGCTGGTCACGTCGCGCGGGGGCTCCAGCCGGTCGCGGGCGGCCTCCAGGTACGCCACGGCATCGGTGGCGCGGGCCGCGTCCGCGTACTCGCGGCTCGCCTTGAGCCCGGCCACCCGGGCACTCAGGCGCTCGCGCTCCAACAGCGCGCGCGCGCGTTCCCGCCCCTGGAGGAGCGCCGCCGAGGCCGCCATGCCCACCAGCGCGAGCGTGAAGGCGAGCAGCGACCAGTGCTGCGGCACCGCGCCCTCGCCCCCCCCGCGCTGAGGTCCGTCAGTTGTCCCTCCTGCGCGGCGTTGGCGGCGATCTGCTGGGTCACGCGCAG
The DNA here is from genome assembly GCF_002897375.1 of Deinococcus aerius. Taxonomy (NCBI): domain Bacteria; kingdom Thermotogati; phylum Deinococcota; class Deinococci; order Deinococcales; family Deinococcaceae; genus Deinococcus; species Deinococcus aerius. Next base: position 3,812 of record NZ_BFAG01000018.1, read on the forward strand.
GATGCCGTCCCAGTTGAGGTAGCCCTCCACCCCCAGGTACAGCAGGCTGACGGCCACGATCCCGGCGATGTACCCGGCGGGGCGGCCCATGCCGGGCGTCTGGCCCGCGAGCTTCGCCCGGTAGGCGAGTTCGTCCACCAGCCACAGCAGCAGCACGCTGAACATCACCCCGGCGGTCAGCGCGATCACGGTCAGGTACAGGCGGCTTTCGGGGTTGAACAGCAGGTTGATGCTCACGCCGCTGATGAGTCCCACGAAGAACTTGCTGAAGGTGGCGAAGCCGTTGAAGACCCGCTTGCTCCCCGTCTTCTCCTCCGGCGGGCGGATGGGCTGGCCCTCCCGCGCCAGGTCGGCGAGCGCCTGCTGCTGGTAGAAGCTCTCGGCGCTGATCGTGTCGGGCCGGGCGCCGTGCAGGGTGAGCACGTCGAAGCGCTCCCGGCGGGCCTGCTCGATGTCCCCGGTCGCCCGCGTGTAGCCCCGCTCCACCTCCGCGCTCGCCCCGTTCATGAAACGCAGGTGCCCCTCCTGCCGCGCCCACGCCTCGCGCACGCCCGCGCCCGTCTCGGCGAGGATGCGCGTCAGGCCCGCTCGGGTCACCTCGTAGTTCACCCGGTACTGCTCGACATTCAGCCGCAGCACCCGGGCGCGGGTGGTCAGCGCGCCCCGCGCCGCCTCGTCCTCGACCGGGGGCAATTCGCGCGTCAGCTCGTCCAGGAAGGCGGCGAAATGGCCCGGCGGCAGCACGGGCATGAACTGCTCGGCGGTGAGGGGGTCGGGATGGGGCAGCGCGGCCTCGTACTCGCCCAGCGAAGTGACCGGGAGGGCGGCAGATTCGGCGGCGTGTTCGTCTCTCTCGGTCACGTCGTCACTTCCTGACCTTCTTCACGGTCGCCGCGAAGGAGGGGTACACGTCGCTCAGGTCGTAGGCCCCGGCGGTCAGGACGCGGGAGTCGTCCGCGCCCCGGCCCAGCGCCTTCATGAACGAGTCGCGGATGGAGTCGCCCCCGGTCCCCTTCTCGGGACTCAGGCCCGCGAAGAAGAGGGCGCGGGTCTGGGAGGCGCCCAGCAGATTCTGGACGGTCTGCCCCAGCGCCGCCCGTTTCGGGTCGTCGAGGATCGCCCCGTCCGTGAACATCACGACCACGCCCCGGACGCCCGGGGTGCGGCCCAGCGCCGTCCTCGCCTGCCCGAGCGCCGCCGTGATGGCGCTCCCCTTCCCGGTGCAGGGCTGGGTCAGCGCATTCGTGTACCGCAGGATGTCCGCCTTGCCCATCCGCGCGCCGTTCTTCGACTGGAAAGGGAAGTTGCCGACGGTCTGCACGCCGTCGCACACCCGCAGCAGCGTCACGGTGTCGCCCGAGCGCACCTGGTTGAGCAGCACGCTCTGCGCGAGGAGTTTCGCCTGGGCGGCGTACCCGTAGGCCGGATTCTTGGAGCTGCCCGTCATGTCGGCCGCGATGACGATGTGCAGCGGCGGGGTGCTGAGCCCCAGGATCGTGGACGCGCTCAGCGGCGTGGGCGCGAGCAGCGGGAGGAGTTGGAGGGCAACGGCGGACAGGGACATGGGGACTCCTTGAGATGGGGGGAGGGTGGAGGAAAGAGGATGCCCCGCTCAGGGCGGCGTGGGGTTGCGGATGTCGGCGCCGGGCGCGGGAACGGCCACACCACCCACCCGCGTGATGCCTTCGGGCATCTCCAACGTGCTTACCCCGTGCGGCAACTCGCGCAGCAGGCCCAGCTCGCGGCAGGCCGCCTGGTCGCGGTAGAGGTCGGCGGGCACGCTCGCCACGCCCAGCGGGTCGCCGATCCAGACCGCCATCGCGTACCCGGGCGTGACCCCGGCGCACCACGTGTCGCGCACATCGTCCGTCGTGCCCGACTTGGCGCCCAGCGGCACGGCGGTGCCCAGCAGGCGCTGGTAGAGCGGGGCGCGCAGGAAGGGCACGTGCCCGGTGCGGCCCTCCACGGCGCCCGTCAGCAGGTCGAAGGTCTCGTAGGCCACGGCCGGGCTCCACAGCGGCGCGCAGGCCCGGCGCGGCAGGGGCAGGGCGCGGCCCGCGCGGTCGTACGCCTCGGCCAGAAGGTGGGGCGGGCAGAGTTGGCCCCCACCCGCAAAACTCGCGTATGCGGCGGCCACCCCCAGCGGCGAGGAACGGTACGTGCCCAGCGCGGGGCTGGAGCGATTGCCGGAGTCCTCGACGTAGCCGACACTTTCCAGCACCCGGCGCAACTCGGCCTCGCGCTCGGTGCCCACCCGCACGGCGACGGTGTTCAGGCTGCGGGCATTCGCCTCCCGCACGGTCACGGCCCGGTCCAGGAAGGTGCCCGAGTTGTTGCGGATGGGCCGCCCGGCGTAGCTCGTCGCGGCGTCCCGGAAGGTGCTGAGCTGGGTGACCCCCTCCCCGAAGGCGGTCGCGTACAGCAGCGGCTTGACCGTGCTGGCGACCGGGCGGCGGGCGGCCACAGCCCACTGCCGCCCGGGCTCGCTGCTCTGGTCCCCGCCCGTGCTGCTCGCCAGCGCGAGGATGCCGCCCCCCCGCACGTCCACGACGGCGGCCCCCTCCGCGACCCCGGCGGGACGGCCCCCCGTCGGCCCCTCCCCGGTCACGCGGCGCACCAGGGCCGCCTGCGCCCGCGCGTCCAGAGTCAGGACCACCCTTCCGACCCGCCGGGGATCGAGGCCCGCCGCCCGCAGCTCGCGCCGCACGAGCTCCTGAAGGGCCCACACCGGCTCCGGCTCGTTCGTGTAGTCCGGGTTGCGCCCGGCAGAAACCACCCGCAGGTCACCGCCGCTCCCCGCGTACTCCACCCGCCACAGGCGGGGCTGGAGGGGTTCCCCCGCCGCCCGCACGTACTCGCCTTCCCCGATCAGGCCGTGGTCGCGCAGGATTCGCAGGGTGACGAGTTGTTGAGCCCTCATCCAGCGGAAGCGGGCGGTCGCCACGTCGGGGGGCGTGTCCTGGGCCACCAGGTAACGGCCCGGCGCGGGCAGCAACCCCACCAGAAAGGCCGACTGCGCGAGCGTGAGGTCCGCAGGATCAACGCCGAACACCCCGCGCGCCGCGTCGTACACCCCCTTGCGCTGCCCGATGCCCAGCCACGGCAGGCTGTTGACGCTCATCGCCAGCACCTCGCGCCGCCCATAGCGCCAGGTGACGAGGGGTGCCAGCACGAACTCCGTCGCCTTGCGGGTGAGGACCAGGCCCACGCCCCGGCGGCCCGTGTCGTAGTCGAAATGCCCGGCGAGCACGTTGTTCTTCAGGAGCTGCATCGTCAGGGTGCTGCCGCCCGCGCCGCTCAGAACCGCCCGGGGCAGGCGGCCAGGGTCCACACCGACGTGCGAGAAGAAGCGCACGTCCTCCTTCGCCACGTAGGCGAGCAGGAAGGCCGGGGACACGCCCGTGAGCGGCACGCTCAGCGACTCCCGGCACGGCACGGCGTTGACCACCGCGCCCTCGCGGCAGTGGTCGATCACGCCCAGCGCCTCCCCCCGGCGGTCCTGCACCTCGATGGGCTGGAGTTCCACCCGCAGGTTCCAGACCCGCCCGAAGGCCCCGGTCGAGGCCGCCCCCGCCACCCCCAGCGCGAGCATCCCCAGCGTCGCCGCGCCGACCCCCGCCAGCCCTGCCCGCGCCGCCCGCCGCAGGGTCCAGGGGCGCGGCCCGGTGACGAAGGGGGTGCGCGGCCAGGGCGCCAGTCGCCTCGGGAACTTCAAGTCCTCACCCGCACCGGCTCAGCGGAGGACATCCGCCACGCCCGCCGCCGCCGAGCGGAACTGGGCGTCCCGGGAAATCTGGTTGACCAGGCCCGACACGCCCACCAGCGTGACCAGCACGGCACCCAGCACGGCGAGCGCGGTGACCGCCGTCGACCAGGGCGAGCCGGGGAGGCGGCGTGCGGGAGCCGGGCGGGCGCGCCCCTCCCGCGGCTTCCGGCGGGGCTCGGGGGCCGGGGCGGCGGGCGGGGTCAGGGAGGGCAGGCCCGACGAGTACGGCCGGGGCTTGCGCACGAAGCTCATGCGGCGAGTCTAGAGGCCCTCCATGAGGAGCGCGTCCATCCTTGGGGGGAGCCTGGACCCGGGCGCCGGGAAGGGCCGCGCGTGCCTCGCCCGCCCTTCCGGGGTGGAGCGGCGGCCCACCGGGCTCAGAACGCTGCCCGGCCAACCGGCGCACTTCTAGCCCGGGGGGCTCAGGCGCACAATGGGGGTCCACCGCGCCCGCTCCCATTCCTGGCAGGAGGCGTCATGAACGCATTCGTCGCTGTTCTCCCCGCCTGGTCCCCGTCAGTCCTCCCCGGCCCAGCAAATTCCAGCCGCCAGAGGAGGGCCGCGCCCGTCCCCGGCGCCGCTGGACGCAGCACATGAACTCCCGGAGGCCGGGCCTCGTTATGCCCACCGGGGGCCAGCCGACCCAACCCGCCCGCTCTGGAAAGGCCAGCGTGGGCGAATTCAGGAGCGCTTGAGGTGGGTGACCTCCCGGAAAGCAGGGGTATGAGCGAACAGCCGTTTGTGGGGCGGGAGCGGGAGCTGGCGCGGCTGGAGGGGTTTCTGGAGCGCGCCGTGGCGGGGCAGGGTCAGGTGTGTTTCGTCACGGGCGAGACGGGGGGCGGCAAGACCGCGCTCGTGCAGGCGTTCACCCGCCGGGCGCAGGACGCTGACGAGCATCTGGCGGTGGCCTTCGGCAACTGCAACGCCCAGAGCGGGGCAGGGGACCCCTACCTGCCCTTCCGCGAACTCCTGGCCGTGCTCATCGGGGTGACCGGGCGGGCGGCGGCCGAGGAGCCCCCGGCCGGGAGCCGCCTGCGGCACTGGCTGGTCCGCTCCACCCAGGTGCTCATCGAGGTCGGCCCCGACCTGGTGGGCACCATCATCCCGGGCGGGGTGCTGGTCGCCAAGGCGGGCAAGGCGCTGGCGCAGAAGGCGGGGTGGCTGGACGAGCTGGAAAAACTCGCGGGGCGCAAGCCCGGCGCCCAGGCCGCAGTCCAGCCCGAACACCTGCTGGAGCAGTACGCCAACGTCCTGCGGGCGCTCGCCTCGGAGCGTCCGCTCGTGGTGGTCGTGGACGACCTGCACTGGGCGGACGCGGCCTCCGTCAACCTGCTCTTCCACCTGTCGCGCCGTCTGGAGGGCAGCGCCGCGCTGCTGGTCGGCACGTACCGGCGGGGCGAACTGGCCCCGCGCGGAACGGAGCGTCACCCGTTAGAACGGGTGCTGGCCGACATCAAGCGGTACGCCGGGGACGTGTGGGTGGACCTGCGGGCGGACGAGGCGGGGGGGCGCGACTTCGTGAACCGCCTGCTGGACACCGAGCCCAACCGGCTGGGCGCGGACTTCCGCGAGGCCCTCTTTCGGCACACCGAGGGGCATCCCCTCTTCACGGTCGAGCTGCTGCGGAGCCTTCAGGAGCGGGGCGACCTGATCCGGGACGCTGGGGGCTGCTGGGTGGTCGGCCCCCGGCTGGAGTTCGGCGCCCTGCCCCCCCGGGTCGAGGGCGTGATCGAGCAGCGCCTGGGGAACCTGGGGGCGGCCCAGCAGGAGTTGCTGCGGGTGGCGAGCGTGGAGGGTGAGGCCTTTACCGCCGAGGTCGTGGCCCAGGTGCAGGGGCAGGCACCCCGGCAGGTGCTCCGTGACCTCTCGCAGAATCTGGAGGGTCGCCACGCGCTCGTGCAGGAGGGGGGCGAACTCCGGGCCGGACGGCGGCGCCTGTCGGGCTACCGCTTCGCCCACGCCCTGTTCCAGCACTACCTGTACGGCGACCTGGGAAGTGGCGAGCGGCGGATGCTCCACGGCGAGGTGGGCCGGGTCCTGGAGGAGCTGTACGCCGAGGCGCCCGACCCGGTGCGGCTGGCCTGGCACTACGACCGGGCGGGGGAGGACGACCGGGCCGCCGAGGCCTACCGCCAGGCCGGGGAGCAGGCGATTCGCCAGGGAGCCCCCCAGGAGGCCGAGCGGCTGCTGACCCGGGCGCTGGAGTTGACCCCCGAATCCGACCCGGCGCGGCGGTTCGAGGTGTACCTGACCCGGGAAAAAGCCCTCAACCTCCAGGGCAGGCGTGAAGCGCAGCTCCGGGACGTGGAGGCGCTGGAGCGGCTGGCCGAGGCGCTGGATGCCGGGAGGCGGGGCCAGGCGGCGCTGCGGCGGGCGGGATACGCCGAGGTGGTCAACGACTTTCCCACGGCCATCGCGGCGGCGCAGCAGGCGGTGGCCCACGCCGAGGCGGCGGGCCGTGAGGAGTTGCGGGCGGAGGGGTACCTGGCCTGGAGCATGGCCCTGCGCGGCTGCGGCCGTCTGGAGGAGGCCGAAACCTGTCTGCAACGGGCCCTCGAAGTGGCCGGGCCGGGGCTGGAGTGGGTTCAGGCCGCCGTGCTCCATAACCTCGGGGCGATTGCCGCCTACCACGATTTCCGGCAGGCCCAGGCGGTTCTTCAGCAAGCCCTGACGCTGTACCGCCAGCTTGGCGATTTGCGGAGCGAGAACCTGGTGGTCCAGAGTCTGGGCATCGTCGCCCTGAACCTTGAGGAGTATGACCGGGCGACCACACTGCTGGAGCAGAGCGTGGCCGGGGCCAAGCGGCTGGGAAACCGCCGCAACGAGGTACTCGCCAGCCTGGCCCTGGGCATCGTCGCCAACAAGCAGCGCCGCTTCCCGGAGGCCCGGGCGCGGCTCACCTCCGCGCTGGAGGGCGCCCGGGAGATCGGGGTGCGCTCGCATGAGGCCGGGGCCCTGCTGTATCTGGCCCCGACCAGCCTCGCGGAGGGCGAGTACCTCCAGGCCCGCCAGTACGCCCAGGCGGCGCTGGATATCTACCGCAGCATCGGCACCCTGATGGCCATTGACGCCCAACTGCATCTGTGGGGGATCGAGGCCTTCCTCGGCAACTTTCCCGAGGCCTCCGCGCTGTTCGGGGCCGCACTCGAGGCCTCCAGACCGAACGCGGGTCAGGCCGGGGCCAAGGCCCTGAACTCCGTGGACGGCGCCCTGCAAGGCCTGGCCGAACTGGAGCTGTGTCAGGGCCACGCGGACAAGGCCCTGGAGCTGGCCCGGCAGATCGGGACGGCCCCCACGCTGGAGGAAGCCCGGGCGCTGCTCGCCCTCGACCGGCTGGAGGAAGCCGAGGCGGCGTTCCAGGCGTACCAGCGGAAGTATGCCCACGAGCCGGGCCCGTGGCTGCAGGGGCAGACGGGGCAGACGGGGCTGATCCAGGTGGAGTCCGCCCGGAATCACCCCGAGCGGGCGCTGAGGCTGGTGGAGGCCCTTCTCCCCCGGCTGGAGCAGCCTCATCTCCTCAACGACTGGTCGGAACCCTGCCTGGCCTGCTATGAGGTCTTGCACGCCTGCGGCGACGCGCGGGCCGGGGAGGTGCTCGAACAGGGCTGGCGGCGGCTCGAACGCCAGGCCAGCGGGCTGGAGGGGCCAGACCGCGAGCGGTTCGTGAACAACATTCCCAGCCGCCGCCGCCTCGCCGCAGCGTGGGGGGAGGCCGGGGCGCGGGACAGGGTGAAGGAGGGGCGCCATGACGGCGGAGCGTGACGCGGGGTTCCTGGACAGGCGGCGAGACGGCCCCGCCCCCGCATCCCTCTCGCCGCCCATTCCCGGAAAGGCGAGGTGAGGCCATGACCACCCCGGCGGTCGAGGGCCTGGAATTCCGGCAGGTCGCCCCCCTGCTGGCGGCGCTGTACCGCGACGGCCTGCTCACCCCGTTCGTGGGGTCGGGTATGAGCCTGGGGGCGCCGGGGCAGCCCGCCTGCACGAGCTGGCGGACCTTTCTCGTCCGGCTGGCCCAGGGGGCGGGCCTGCGGGAGTTGCCCGCCGCCTTTCAGGACCCCGGCCGCTCCCCCACCCCCGAGCAGTGCTACCGGCTGGCCGACAAGGTGACGATGCTGCTGCGCTCCCGCCCGCGCCAGGCCCGCGACGAGGTGTTCCGGCAGGCCTTGAAGGAGGCGCCGGAGTTCATCCCGCCGACGCCTCAACTCCGGGCCTTGACGCGGCTGTACTGGCCGCTCGTGCTCACCACCAACTACGACGACCTGTACTGGGCGGCCCGCCAGGCCACCCTGCGCGAGGAGGGCCACCCCCCCGAGCCCCTGGCCGTGCTGGGCCGCTCGCTGTCCGACTGCCACCGGGTGCTGCGCTCGCTGTCCGAGCCCAGCCGCCCGGTGCTGTGGGCGCTGCAAGGGTACCTGGGCGGCCAGTGCGCCCCGCCGGAAGCGTCCGTGCCCTCCGACGCGCGGCGCCGGACCCTGGCGCTGGAGGTGGTGGCCGGGCACCAGCAGTACCAGCGGGCCATCCACGCGGCGCCGCACTTCCGCCGCGCCTTCGGGGAGGTATTCCGCCGCCGCTCGCTGCTGTTCTTGGGGTCGGGGCTGCTGGAGAACTACCTCGTGGACCTGTTCAGCGAGATCCTGTACCACCAGGGCCCCGGCCAGATGCCGCACTTCGCCCTGCTGCGGCGGGACGGCGCCCCGGACCTGTACGACCCGGCGTTCCTGCAAACCCGCCTGGGCGTCGTCCCCGTCTTCTACGACCGCCACGACGAGGTCCCGGGCTTTCTGGAGGAGCTCGCGCGGGACGTGCACTGGCCGCGCGATCAGCCGCCGCCCCCCGCGGACTTCGCGCAGGTTGAGGAGATCGTCTACACCCTTCAGCCGCCCCCGGCGCCCCACCCGGTTCGCCTGGTGCTGCGGCGGGGCCGGGTCGCCGCGCCGCAGGTAGCCTGGGCCGCCGGGGACGCCCTGGTGCTCAACGCGGGTCGCCGGGAGGGGCGCCCGGTCCTGGGGCGTCAGGCGCTGGCCCTGGGGGCGCTCGCCCCGTGTCCGGGCGTGAGCCTGCCCCTGGAACCCCGGCGCTGGGTGGCCTCCGAAACCGGGCACCAGGCCTTTCAGTACGGCGGCGCGCCCCTGTTCGCCGTGGTGGCCCGGACCTCGGACGAGGGGCGCAACGACCGCGACCTGGGCGTGATCGCGCCCGCCGTCTGCACCGCCCTCGCCGCCGTGGAGCAGACCGGGCGCCACGGGCGCGTGCATGTCCTGCCGGTCGCGTCGGGGCGCAGCGCCCACTGGAACCCCATCCACCCCTTCGCCCAGATGCTGCGGGGGGTGCGGCTGTTCGTCACCGGGATGCCCGCCCGGACACTGCGGGAGATCGTCCTGTACATCGACCACCCCGGGGTGTGGCACCCGCTGATGGCGGGCAAGCTCCCGGTGACCGCGCTGCTGTCCTCGGACATCCAGCAGTACACCGTGGACATGCGCGACGCCGCCGGGGAGTCGGAGGTGCTGAGCGTCACCTCGCCGGACGCCACCTCCACCGTGGCGAGACTCCTGGCGATCTGCGGGCTCACCAACCCCGGGGAGTGGGAGGTCCAGCTCGACCCCCCGCTGGCGCCGACCCTGCCGGTCACGGCGGACACGGTGGTCGTGCCGACCATGAACCTGCGGCTGCGCCCCCAGCCAGCGGGAGGAGAGCGTGAAAAGGGCCGGGGGCCGGTGGATACCACGCGTCCCCTTCCCGACAACACCCGCTGAAGTCCTACCCGCGCCCCGGAGAACTCGACCTCGCCTTCCGCGGGTTAGGGGGAAGGAATTACCTCGCCGTCCCGCGCGACTTTTCTCCTGGGTACGGTGGCCCGGTACGTTTTCCGGGGGATTGAGATTTCGCCGCGCTGGAAGGGCGTGCTTGTTCATCCCCACCTGGCCTCCCCCCTCAAGGGGGAGGAGCAAAAATCACGGCCCGAAGCGGTTTTTTGGAACCTGGCGTTGGGAAAGTCATCAACGTTTACGGTCCGCGCGCCCCTGTCCGCGTCTCCGACACGATCCGGGAGCCGTTGTCCCCGCGCTCGCGGTAGGCGTTCTGTAATGCCTCGGCCAGCAACTCCTCGAAGCGGCTGGTCTGCGCGTCACCCGCCGCCTGGAGGGCCGACGCTGTCCCCCGTTTGGCCGCTGCCGGGAGGTTGTTGTAGGCCGCCTGGAACATGCCCCGCACATGCGGCGAGGCCCGGTAGTGGCCGGTGAACACGCCGTAGAGCGCCGGGTCCCGCAGGTGCGCCCGCAGCCCCGTGAGGTGCCGCCGCAGGTGCTCGGCCGCCAGGGCCGCCTCCGCCACGATGGCCTCCTCGTCCAGGCCCGCCGCGAAGAAGCGCGCCGCCCAGCCGTCCCAGCGCAGCTCGTCGCGGGTCGCGGCGCCCCGGATGGCGCCCTGCTCGGAGACGACCCGGCCCTCCCGGGTCCAGGTGTAGGTGCGGCCCGGGTCCAGCTCGATGCCGTGGCGGGCAAAGGCCGCCTCCGCCCGGCGAATCCACTCCTGCACCTTGCCGTGCTGAAGGGTCCACTGCATGAAGCCGATGCTGACCACGGCGCTGTCCCAGGAGTTCAGGCCCTGGATCAGCCCCCCGGTCTCGACGTTGGCGACGCGCTGGAAGGTGTCGATGTCCTCCTCGCGCAGGGAGAGACGGCCCGCCGCGGCCAGCCCGCGCAGCACCTCGTCCACCCGCCCGCCGCCGTAGCGGGCCAGCCCCCGCACCTGGCCCCGCCGCGCCACCGCCCGGAAGCCCGGGGGAACGCGCGGCCCGGTCAGGGGGGCGGGGCCGCCCGGGGAGGGGGTGGGTTCCCCCGGGGCCTGGCCTCCCGGGGATTCGCCCGGCGCTGGGCTGGCCGGCGTGGCACTCCCCAGCCCATGTTCTTGCAGGAACAGCAGGTAGCGGGTCGGGTTAAGGATGTTCGCGGGGCGCGGCAGGTCCGGCCACCACTGGAAGCTGCGCGCCGTGCCCGGCGTGTAGGTCTCGAAGTGCAGCATGTTCGTGTCGCTCACCACGCCGATGGGCTGCCCGGCCCGCACCGCGTCGCCCACCGACAGGCCGTGCCGGGTCAGCGAGTCGGCGGTCACCTCGCCGTAGTTGACGACCACCCCGGGGTGCGCCACCAGCAGGCGATAGGTGCGCTGCCCGGAGCGCGCCCGGTAGAAAAAGGCGAACTCCACGATCCGCCCCCCCTCGCAGGCGACCACCGTGTCACCCGACCGCGCGAAGAGGTCCAGCCCCACGTGCCAGCGGGGCCGCGTCTGGCCGTCGCGGGTCCCCTGGCGCTGGGCCATGAAGACCCGCCCGGCCCCGCCCACCGTCCGGCCGTCCGCCGTGACGTAGGACACGAGCCGTCCCCGCGGGTCATCGGTCCGCAGCGGCCAGAAGGCGCCGGGGGAGGGCGGCGGCGCGAACGGCACCGGGTCGTCCGGCGGCACGGCGCGCGGCGCGGCGCGCACCGGCAGGGGAGGGGGGGCGCCTTCCGCCTCCTCCTCGTCGGGGAACTCGAAAGTCTCGGCGTCGGGGAAGTCCTCCCCGGGGGCGGTCTGGCCGCTTCCCCCCGCCTCCAGCCGCGCCCAGGTCGCGGGGCCGATCACCCCGTCGTGCCGCCCGGATTCACCCGGAAAGGCGAGGCGCTGGAAGGCGGTCACGGCGGCCTGGGTCGCCCGCCCGAAGGACCCGTCCTCGGCCAGGGGGGCTCCGGGCAAACCCGGTCGTCCGGCAGCCACCTCGCGGGCATGGACGGCGTTGAGCCTGCGCTGGGCCTCGCGCACCGCCTCGCCCCGGGAGCCGACGCGCAGGGTGGGCCGCCCGCCCGGGCCTGAAGGGGTGGACGGCGTGCCGGGCGAGGACAGGCCGGGCAGCGCCGCCCCCGCGTCCGCGAGCAGCCGCCAGCCGAAGCGGCGCGGCACCTCGCCGTGGGAGACGGCGGTGAGTTCGGCGGCGTACCAGCGGCGAAGCTGGGGATGCCCGGCCAGCAGCCGGTCGAGTCCCCGGCGGGCCTCCAGGCTGTTCCCGGCGGTCCCGCCGCCCGCGGTGTAGAGTACCCGCAGCGCCCCGCCCTGTTCCCGCATATAGGCGTCGAGACCATCCGCCGGTGCCGCCGCGTCCCGCTCGATGCGCCGCCCCGCCCAGCGGAGCAGGGGGTCGGGGCTCTGGTAGAGCGCGTCGAAGGCGTGGACCTCGTGCGGGTCGAGGTCGGCCAGCACCCGCCACAGCGCCGCCCCACCCCCCGAGTGCGCCGTGAGGATCAGCCGCCCGGGGGTCAGGGCCGGAACGCCCACCCGCGCTGCGAAGCGGTCCAGGCTCCAGCGGATCAATTCGCGCGCCGCGCCGGGCCGCACCAGGGCGGGGAAGTCGTACCCGGTGCCCGTCCGCCCGCCGTAGAAGTGGCCGCGCGGGAGGATGCCCAGCGTGGGCCGGGTGCGTCCGGGAGTCGGGTCCAGGCCGCGCGGGTCGCCCCAGTCCAGGCCGCTCGCGGGCTCCTTGTCGCGCACCAGATCCATCGCCGCGCCGCGCCCCGAGAAGCCGTGGAAGTGCAGCACCACGTCCACCCGGTCGGTGACATTCAGGGTGTTCCAGCGCAGGATCAGCGCCGGTCCCGGCCCCCGGTGGCCCTCCAGCCCCGGCACGTCCCGCACCTCCTCGCGGCCCGGGGCGGAGGGGGTGGGGAGCTGGGGAAGGGTGGGGGAGTCGAAGGGCGCGGTCATGGGTCGGTCCTCCTCGTTTCACTCCTGGGATGGATCGGCGCGGACACGCAGCACCCCGTAGTACTGGCGCTGCCCGCCGTCGGTCAGGACCCGGCCGTCGGGTCCCGTCCGCAGCACCTTGCGCCCCACCGTGTTGCTCACGTTGCCGCCGATTACGCCCAGCCGCCCGGGGCTCACCTCCACCACGACGTCGCAGTGGGAGGCGCGGAAATTGCCGTCGTCCACGTTGTCGTACGTCACGCCGCTGTCCTGGCGCCCCGTGCAGACGAGGTCGCCGGGTTCCGGCGCTCGCTCGCTGATGCGGTAGAGCCAGAAGGGGTTTTGCAGGTCGCCCGCCGCGCGGTTGCGTTTGGCCGCCGCGCAGTAGGTCGTGTGGCCGGAGGCGTAGCGGAAGAGCGTGCCCGCCCCCGCCCGCCGCATCACCCAGGAGATGAAGGCGGCGCTCCAGGCGAGGCGCGAGTCGATGGCGCTGTCGGCGGCGTTTCCCCCCAGCCCCACGCCCTCCATCCAGTACCCGCGCAGGGTGGGGCGCATCTCCGCGTCGGTCTCGGAGCGGGCCGCGCCGCCCGGACGCCAGCGGGCGTACTCCTCCAGCGCGATTCGCACGGCGTCGGCCTTGAGCTGTGCCCAGGGGGTGCCGGGCGTGGGGGGAGTGGGGACGGGCGGGGTGGGGGTCGGCGGCGTGGGCCCGGGCGTCGGCCCGCCCCCACCCGCCCACTCGTCGAGCTTGGCCCAGGTGCGCGGCCCGATCACCCCGTCGTGCTCGTTGGGCTGATTCGGGAAGGCGAGCCGCTGGAAGACGACGGTGGCGGCGCGGGTCCTGGGGCCGAAGGTGCCGTCCTCGGCCAGGGGGGCTCCGGGCAGGCCGGGCCGTCCGGCGGCCACCTCCCGGGCGTGGATGGCGTTAAGTTTGCGCTGCGCCTCCCGCACCGCCTCGCCCCGGGAGCCGGCGCGCAGGGTGGGGCGCGTGCCTGGCGTGGGACCCGGCGGGATCGGAACCGGAGGAACCGGCAACGGGGACGCCCCCTCCAGCCGCGCCCGGGCCTCCTCCCAGCGGGGGCCGCGGCAGCGCCGGTCCACCGCCGCCGTGAGGTCGGAGACGCGGATGGTGCCGTCGCCCCGGCGGTCCAGGCCGCTGTTCCCGGCGTACGCGCTGGGATACGGGCCGTCCCGCCCGCAGAGCACGGTGTTCGGGTCCGAGCCCAGGGGTAAGGTCGCGGGCAGGAAGGTCGCCTGGTACAGCCGCGCGGTGGAGGTCAGCCCGGCGGGGCGGTACGGCCCGTAGAAGCGCAGGACGAAGGGCAATTGCTCGGGGGCGCTCAGGCGCCGGAAGGCCTCGTGACCCGCCGTCCAGCCCAGGCGCGCCAGCGTGGCGGGCATGAACTGGATCAGGCCGCTGGCATGCCCGTGCGGGTTGTGGGCGTCCGGGCGGATGCCGCTCTCGGCCATCATGACCTGGAGGAGGTGCAGCGGCTGGGCGCCGATCCCCGACGCCACCCCGCTCACCCCGGGGAAGAACTCGTCGGGAAGGTCGCCCGTCGCCGTCCACTCGGGCTCGGCCTCCCAGGGGCGGGAGAGGGGGGGCGTCAGCGTCATGGGGCAGGCTCCTTTCCGTGTGGGGAACAGCCGGGGTCAGGGCAGCGGGCGCGGGCCGCGCAGGTCGCCGAGGTCGCAGGTGTGCAGGCTGCGGAAGCAGTCGAAGTCCCAGTACCCGCTCGTGTCGATGGCGACGGCGTTCCAGGCCTTGTGGGCGGCGTTGACCTCCATCCAGTCGCGGGCGAAGCGGCGCGAGCCCGCCGCCAGCCGCGCCCCCATATCCCGGGCGATGGCGTCACCGTTGGGGCGGTCGAGGGGGGCCGACGCCTCGTAGCCCAGCAGCGCCGTGAGGGGACCGCCCTTCGTCCGCAGGAGTTTCGCCCACTCGGCCCCGGGGCCGCTCGCACTCGACCCCGACAGCTCCACATGCAGCACCGAGCACCCCGCGAGGATGAGCACGTCGAGGTCCATCGGGCTGGTCCAGTGCGGCAGGAGGTCGGCGGGCCTCAGCCAGCAGGCGTAGGTGTGGGGCGCGGTCTCGACCGCGAGGCAGTTGCTCGCCCCCAGCCCGTGGCCCGAGTAGTAGAAGACGTCGGCGGGGCTGCGGATCAGGGCCACCTTCCTCCCCGCCGTGTCGCGCAGGCCGGGTTGCGGGAACACCCGCGCCTCCAGCACCTCCGCCCCGCCCGCCAGGAAGAGCTTGCGGGCGTCGGGCCGCTCGCTGGCGGCGTCGCCGGTCCCCGCCGAGGCGGTGGCGGGTTGGGTTCCCCGGCCGCGCGGCGCCCAGCCCAGCGCCGTCCTGAATTCCGCGTCGCTCGTGCCGCCGATGCGGACGACGGTGGCGACCTCCCCCCGCCGCGTCTCCACGGCCAGGAAGTCCCCCAGGTCGGCAGGGGTGACCGAGAGGCGGTACTCCAGCCCGCCGCTGGGAGCCGGTCCGGAACGCGCCACATTCAGCGTCTTGCCCGCGAGGGTGGCTGTGCCGCTGTCCCCATTCGGGGGCCGACTCGCCACGAACACGGCGATCTCACCCGGCATCACGGCGTCGGGGAGACCGCTCGCCCGCAGCCGGACGTTCAGCCGCGCCACGTCCAGCCCGATCACGTCGTCCCAGCCCAGATCGCGGGCGAAGGCGTCGTCCAGGATGGCGAGCGTCTCCACGGTGACCGCCGCCGTGCCCGTGGCAGGGTCGAGGACCACCGCGTCGAGCTGCGCCCAGGTGTGGGGGCCGACCTTGCCGTCGTGCTCGGCGCCCAGCCCGGGGAAGACCTGCCGCTGGAATTCGAGCACCGCCGCCTGGGTCAGCCGCCCGAAGATGCAGTCGTCGGTGAGGGGGATTCCTGGCAGACCCGGCTGCCCCCGCAGGAGCTGGGCGAAGTGAAAGGCGTTGAGCTTGCGCTGCACCTCGCGCACGGCGGGGTGGACCGAGCCGCGGATCAGCAGGCGGGGGCGGTCGGCGGGCGCCACGGTCACGTCCGGGCAGGGTCCGGCAGCCTCGGCGGAGTCGGGAACGGCCCGCCCTTCCGCGGACCGGGGCCGCAGCACCACCGTGTTCGCCGCCACCCGCCCCGCGTCGTCGAGCGCCCGCCCGTAGGTGCGCCGCACCTCTCCGGCTGCCACCCGCCAGACCGGCGCGGCGGCCTGCCCCGGGGCGCGCACCACCGACACCGCCGTGAAGGGGCTGCCGCCCGCCCGCTGCACGAGCAGGTCCCCCGGTTCCAGGCCGGGCAGCGTCCCGCCCGGCGCCCCGACCAGGGTAAGCGACGGTTCCAGCGCCGCGCGCACCGCCGGGAAGCCGCTTCCGGCGTAAGCCTGCCAGACCTCGTGGGGCCGCAGGGGACCCGTCCCGGCCACCTCCCGCAGCACTCGCGCCGCCGAGGGCGGGTGTTCGCGGTCCAGCCCGGCCTCGAACCGTTCAAGGAAACGCAGACCCGCCGGAAGGGAATCGGCCACGGTGGCTTCGGTCCCCGGCAGGGGAGAGGACTCGGCCTCCGGGGAGAGGTCGGCCGACTCGCCCTCCACCTGGGCGGTGAATTCCAGGGCGGTCAGGTCCGGGTCCACGTCCGAGGAAAACGTCTCGTCCTCGACTGTAGGGCCGAACTCCAGCGCCGTGAGGTCGGGGTCCACGTCCGAGGGAAAAACCTCCTCTCCCCCGGGCGCCTCGTCCGTGCCTTCCGGGCTCGCCTCCGGCGCGGTGAGTTCGGCCGGGAAGTTACTGTCGGGCAGGGGGATCGGGTCGGTCATGGGGCGGGCCTCCTCTGCGGCGGGGGGAGCCTGGCCGAGCCGCGCGGCCCGCACCGCCCGGGCGATGTCCAGGTAGCCGCTGCCGACGCGGGCGGGGTCGAGGTCGGGGGGGGCGGGCTCGCAACTGGCGAGCAGCAACCGCCGGGTCTGGACGATGTCGAGCGGCGCCCCGGCGGCCTCGAACATCAGCGCCAACGTGCCGGTGACGCAGGGGGCGGCCATGCTGGTGCCGGACATGCGGGTGTAGAGCCGGTCCTCCCCCCCGTCCCGACCGTGCGAGCGCGGGGCCAGGATCATCACGCCGGGGGCGATCAGGTCGGGCTTGGGCCGCCCGTCGCGGGTGGGGCCGGAGCTGGAGAAGTGGCCCAGCGGGCGCTCCTCGCGGTGCGGGTCGTACGCCCCCACCGCCAGGGTGCGGTAGCCGGTGCAGATCGTGCCCAGGGTGGAGCGGGAGCGCGCCTCCTCGCGGGGAAAGCGTGACTGGCAGCTCCCGCAGGCGCTGTCACGCTCGATCCAGGCGTGAATGCGGCCGTCCTGCACGTCCTCGCCCGTCAGGATGACCTGCCAGGTGCTCACCCCCGGCACGACCTCGAAGCGCACGCTGACCTGATGGTCGCCGTTGTTGGGGTCGAAGGCGCGGTGGTAGACGCGCAGCACCTCGCGCCCCTCCAGCCGCGCCGAGGCGCGCTCGCCCCGCGCGGCCCGCGCGAGCAGGCGCCCGTCCGCCGAGCGCACCTCCACCCCCAGGCGGTCGCGGCCCGGATACCACAGGTCGAGTTCGTTGGGGCTGCGGTCTCCGGGGCTCACCCGCACCTCGAAGGTGTGCGTCTCGCCCGGGCGCAGGAGCCACTGGGCGTGGGTGCGGCGCCCGAAGTAGTTGCCGCAGCTCTGCCCGATGGCGCGCCCGGGGGCCAGCGACACCCAGGCGTCGAGCGCCTGCTCGACCAGGCTGCGCCCCGTCTTCTCGCCCGCGTGGCGCCCCAGGCTGAGGTTCACCGCGCAGGGCCGCCCCGCCGCCACCCGCGAGATCAGGTCCAGCCCCTCCAGCAGCTCGACCGAGTTGCCCAGCGGCACCGCGTCCGGCCCCTCGCGCGCCCCCATGTGGACGAACACGAGGTCCGCCTCCGGGGCCACGCCGACGGGACCACCGCCCCGCCCGTTGCCGCCCGCGATCCCCAGGGTGTGCGTGCCGTGCGCCCCCAGGCCGGGGTCCGCGTCGGCGGGGTGGTAGCCCAGCGCCGCGTAGGGGTCTGGAGCCCGCAGCGCGGCGTTGATCTGCTCCGGCCCGAAGATTCGCCCGTAGCCGTAGGGCACGGCGTCGGCTGCACCGCGCGGGCGCTGGTCCCACAGGGCGAGCAGGCGGGTGGTCCCGTCCGGGTGCCGGAAGTCCGGGTGCGCGAAGTCGCAGCCCCAGTCCACCACACCGATCACCACCCCGCGCCCGGTGACGCCCAGCCCCTCCGGTCGGCGGTCGTCGCGCGGGGTCACCGCCAGGTCTTCCGGCAGGTTCTGGAGGACCGGCGGCTCCAGGTCCGCGCTGAGGCCCCGCGGGGCTTTCAGGCTCTCCACCACCGGACTGCGCCAAATCTCGGGGATGGCAGCGCGCTGCACCCTTGCCGTGACGACCTCCCCGAAGCGGGCCACGATGCGGGTCCCGGCGGGGGCCTGCGCCGGGTCCAGCAGGCGCATGACCACCGCCACCTCGTCGGCGGGGTCGCCCTCCTGCAAGAGTTCGTACAGCTCGGGGTCCATGCGTGGCCTCGGGAGGAAGCGGGGCGGCCAGCTTCACAGGCCGCCCCAGGCTCGGCGCCCAGCTATGGCTTCGGCGTCTGCTGCGCCTGCGATGCGGTGGAGGCCGTGGAGGACTGCTGCCCCTTTGCCCCCGATGATGAGGTGCCGGAACTCTGCGTTCCTCCGCTGGAGGGCGGTGTCCCCCCACCGATAGCCTGAATCGCCTGCATGAGTTGCTCGAAGCGGTCTTTGGCTGCCGCGTCGAAGTCGTCGAGCTTCTTGAGAACCTGCTGTGCCAGTGCCTCGTCCGGCTCACCCTCCAGGTAGGACAGGGTGATGGTGGTGCCGGGGTACACCTCGGTGAAATCACCGTCGTCGTCGGGGGGCGGGTCCTGGTCCACCACCTTGTCCACCGTGTTCGGGCCCACGCTGCCCTGCACCGCCTTGAAGGTCACGCGCACGTCCTGGGCCTGGAGCAGTCTCTTGACCTTCGGGTCTTGCAGTTCCTTTTCAACGTCGGCCCGCGTCTTGCCCACGAATTTACTCAGGTAGATCGGCTGGCCCACAGCGGCGGGCAGGACCTTCTGGGCGCCAGTCGTGGCGGCGCCGCCTCCCACCACGTCCTCGAAGGTCTCTCTTTGCGGCTCGGGCATACGTCCCCTCCGTTCGGGCTGCGGCTCTTCACTTGCGGTCGGACAGCAAGACGGCCATCATCAGCAGCATTGTGTTGTCCCCGAGCGGCCCGCTTCCGCTGGACGCCTCGCCGGTCGGGCCGCCCATCAACAGCAGGAACGGCAGCATGGTCCGCAGGGAGTCGCTGGGCTGCGTCAGCACCTTGATCGGGGTGCCGTCCCGCTTCTGGAAGTCCTCGGCCTTCTGGGTCATGAGCGGCAGCAGCACCGACAGCGTCTTGGTCTGTTGCAGGTCGCGGCGGGTCGCGTCGGTGGTCTTCTTGCGCTCCTCGACCTCCTTGCGCAGGGCGGCGCTCAAACGGTCCTGCTCGGCGGCGACCGAGTTCGTGCGCGTCTCCAGCGTCTTGACATTGCTCGCCAGCGTGGTGATCTTGCCGTCGAGCGTCTTTACCGCCGCCTGGAGCTGCGCCTGGGTGACGTAGTTCTGCGAGGGCCTGGGCTGGAAGCTGCTCTGCGGCGAGGGGGTCCGCAGCGGCTGCTGGTTCCGGCGCCCGCCCCGCCGGGAACGCTCGTCGGACTCGTCGAATTCGAGGTTGTCGAGGAAGGAGTCGAGGTCTTCGGCGTACATCGTCATAGCGTGGTCCTTTCGGGTGCGGGCCTCTCCTCGCCCGCGAACGCCCTGGGTTCAGGGTGACGGGACGCGGCCTTCAGCGCGGGCACCACCAGCCGCCGGAAGGCCGCCGCTTCGGGCCGCAGGAAGCCGGGCTGGCCGCGGCCCCGGCACAGGCGGCACTCCGGGTCCTCGCCCCAGCAGTTCGGGCAGGCCCCCAGCGCGAGCGCGAGGTCGTCCAGCCGCGCCTGGGCGGTGGCGAGGCCACCCTCCAGCGTCTCCAGCCGGAACCGCAGCCGCTCCAGCCGGGCGAGGCGCGCGGCCTGCCGCTGCTCCTCCTCCAGCCCGCGCAGGTCCTCCAGGCGGCGGGCCTCCTGGGCGGCGCGGGCCTCGGCCTCCAGGTGGCCTTCCTCCTGCCCCCGCGCCTCCAGGTCGCGCGTGAGGGACTGCTCGCGCTGCGCGAGCATCTGCGAGAGCAGTCCCAGCACCGGGTCCGCTCCGGCCGCGTCCCTCCCGGCCTGCTGGCGAAGGGCGTCGAGCAGCGCGTCGTTCACGGCCGCTCAGCCTCCCCACACCGGGGACGCCTCGTCGGCCTCCCACACCTCGTAGTCCTCGGTGTCGTAGTAGGCTTCCTCGTCCTCGAACGCCTCGCCCTCGTCCAGCGCTTCGGGCAGGGGGCGGCGCAGCATCGGCGGGGCGGCCTGGAGCATCTGGAGGAGCCGCGCGGCGCGCTGGTCGGGGTCGCCCGGGTCCACCACGAACTGCCCGGCGCTGTTCATCAGGTAGGCGGGGGGGCTGTCCACCGCCTCGCCGGAGAAGGAGCCCGTCTCGGCCTCGGCCTCGCGGCCCAGGGCGCCCAGCAAGCCCGCGAAGGCGCTCGCCGGAACCGGGGTGCCGCCCGCCCCCACCGGGATGGCGCGGTTCTGCCCGCCCGCCAACGACTGGATCGCCCGCAGCGTCTCCGGGCGCCCCAGCAGGCCCATGAGCTGGCCCGCCGCCCCGCCCCGGCCCCCGCCCAGCAGGCCGCTCAGGGCGTTCATCGCCCCGCCCGCCGCGGCGCCGCGCCCGGTGAGCGTTCCGGCCGCACCCATCACGCCGCTGATCGCCTGGCCCACCCCGCGCGCCCCCCGGGGACCGTGCTGCGCCAGCCCCGAGCCGACGCCGCCCGCGATGGCCCCGCCCAGCGCCCCCCAGGGTCCCAGCGCGGAGCCGGTCAGCGCTCCTTGTGCCGCGCCGGAGAGGACGCTTCCCGCCACGGGGGCGGCCTGCTGGGCAAAGCGGCCGATGTCCCGGCCCACGCTGCTCAGCGCCCGCCCCAACCCGCCGAAGAATTCCTCGTACTCGGCGGGCGTGACGCCCTCGCCGAAGGCCGATTCGAAGGCCGACTCCAGCTCCGCGTCCGAGAGGTGCGCGTACTGGGGACTCAGCATCTCCCGCAGGTGCGGGTAGAGCGTGCCCGGCCCGTTGCCGACTTGCGCGTAGGTCATGACCCCTCCCCAAGAAGTCCCGTGTGCCGTGGTGGGCGGCATGCCCTCACACCCGCCCAGTCCAACCCTGCCAGCGGCGGCGCCAGCGCCAGCTCCAGCCGGGGTCGGCCCCGGAACGCTCCAGGCACGCGGCGATCATCCCGCTGATCTCGTCCAGGCGCCGCACCGCCCGGCTCTCGCGGCTGGGCAGGTGGGTGATCTGCCCCCGCCACGGCGCGCGGCCGCGGGACCGGGCGCCCGGGTCCCCCCGCTCCAGCCAGACTTTGATGACGAACGACTGCGCGCTGTCGAACATGTGCACCTCGCGGCGGCGAAGAGACGGACGCGGCCCGCCCCTATCGTCGGGCCAGGCCGTCTCGCGGGCGTCTCGGCCCGGTCTCGCGCCCGCCTCGCCGGGGGTTATGGCTCCCCGCGCACCCGGCGCCCCTCGGCCAGCAGCGCCCGCAGCTCGCGCACGGCGGCCCGCAACTCCTGGAGCAGCTCCAGGGCGGGTTCCGGTGGGGCGGCGGCCGGTGCGGGCACTTCCCACGCCGTCTCCAGGGGGCGGTCGTCGCGGATGCACTCGTACAGGGCCAGGGTGGCGCGCGAGGGCCGCACCCCCAGCTCTTCCCGCAGGGCGCGCTCGCACTGGGCGAACTGGCGCAGGGCCGCCGTGCGGTGCCCCGACCGGAAGTGCAGCCGCATGGCCTGCCGGTGGGTGTCCTCGCTGGCCCGGTCGAAGGCCAGGAGGCGCCCCGCATAGGCCAGGCCCACCTCCCAGTCCCGGCAGGCTTCAGCGTGGTCGGTCAGCTTCTCCAGCGCCGCCAGGTGCAGGCTGTGCAGCCGCTCGCGCTCGGCCAGGCACCAGTCGGCCATCCAGCCCTCCAGCAGGTCGGCCCGGTAGAGGGCGGCGGCCTCCCGCAGCGCCCGCGCCTCGGCGGGGGTCAGCTCCGCCCCGGCCCGGCCCCGCAGCGTGCGGACGGTCCCCTCGAAGGTCAGGGCGTCGCAGCTCAGGTCAGGGTGGAGCCGCAGCTCGACGCGGTCCCCCCCCAGGTGCAGCAGCTCGGCGTGCAGGCCCGGCGGCAGGGCCGAGTGCAGGTGCCACAGCGCCTGGCGCAGCCCCTTGAGGGACTGGGCGGTCGAGCCTGTGCCCGCCTCGCCCCCCCACAGCGCGCTGGCGAGCACCTCGCGCGAGTGCGGCTGGCCCGGGTGCAGCAGCAGGAAACTCAGCAGCTCGCGCGCCCGCTGGCTTTCCAGCGCGAGCGCCCGGCCCGAGTCGTCCCGCGCCCGGAAGACGCCGAAGAGCAGGACTTCCAGCACACCCGTCCTCCTTTCTCTCCGGTCCGTCACCCCACGAAGTGCGCCCGGGCTCGTGGTTCCCGGCAGGTCACGCACCGGCGCCTCACCGTGAAGCTGGAGGCAGCCCCCGGCGTCGCCGGGGTGACGGCCCCATCACGCCCGCTCCATATGGGCTTGCACCATGCGGGTGCCGCTCATATTCGCCGGGCCGTCGCCCGCGCGGGAGAGGCGAGTTCGCCCCGCACGTCAGGGGGAGGGGGCGACGGCCAGCGCTGCCACCCGGGAGGTCAGGGCCTCCACACCGGGGAGAAGGGCGTCGTCCCCCCGGGCCACTATCAGGGAGCAGTAGCCCGCACGACCATGAGCCTCTCCCGCAGGTGGGGCGCCCTGCAGGGTCCGGGACGGGGACCTCCGGGGAAAAACTCTGGCCCCAGGGGTCGGTCACTCCCGGGATTCTCCTCCATCCCCCGCCTGTTGACGGTCAGCAAGGACTTGCCCGAGCTCTTCTGCCAGGGCCTGACTGCCCTTCAGGGTGCCGCTGAGTTCCTCGATATAGGTCTGCAACCCGAGCTGCACGCCCCTGGCGTACAACGTCTGCACCTCCGGGGGCCTCTCCCCGGCCTCTGCCAGGCGAATGGCCTCGTGGTACTGCGCGATGATGCCGCCCAGCACCAGCTCCTCAGGGGGCCACGGAAAACGTTCGGGGAGCAGCCGTTCAATGAACAGGGGTGGAAAGATGAATTCAGTGATGGTGCATCGGTTGGCCACCCTGCCCAGGACGTCGTAGGCCGTCTCACCCAGCACGAACACCGGATTGCTGGAAACCATGAACACGGCGGGGTGGAGGGCCAGCCACCACCACAGGTGGCACCGCATGGCGTCCCGCTTTGCCGTGGGCGACAGCCACACCGCCAGGTTGACGTAATAGTCGCTGATGTTGTCCAGCGTCGTCCCCAGCGGAAATCCCCGCAGGTTGACGTTGAAGTAGTGGTGCCACGTCGAGTCCGCCACGATCCTGCCCACGCCCGCCACACTGCCGTCGTAAGCGGCCGTCACCCCGTAGACGGCGCCGGTGCGCTTGTCGGTTCCCCAGGCGACGATTTCGGGAACGGGCTGCTTGGCGGGGCCGCTGGGCCAGGTTTGCGGGGGAAAACTGGACGGAATGAGCAGTTGGCCCTCGTGCATATGGTCCGGGAAAACCCGGATAGGTCCGCTGCGCCCGCAGAACAGCGGGTGTGGGCGCGAGCGGATCACCCAGCGGGGGAAATACCCGCGCAGGGGATACTGTTTCAGGATCAGCCGCTGCGGAATGGCATCGTCTTGCAGGGTGAGGTTATCGAGGCTGTTCACGCCGTCGGGTTCCTGGGTGTTGTGGCTGTTGCCCGCGAGGGCGCCCGGCGGGCCCTCCCACTTGCGCAGTTCGCCTGCTCGGGGCACCCGGTGTCCGATCGCCCGCCCCAGGTTCAGCAGGTCGTCGAGCGACGCCGCCGCCCCCGTGGGCCTGGGGTCCGCGTGGTCCCCCGTCATCAGGACTCCCCCCTGGCCCATCCAGGTGGAGAGCGCCGCGACCTCGGCGTTCGTCAGCTCGTTCTCGGGCTCACCGGGCAGGTTGCATTGCCCCACCCCGAAAAACCAGATCTGGTCGTAACGGCCCAGAAGAGCCGTGGTGAGCTTGTTCGCGGCGTGCCCCCCGTCGTGGCGATTGATCAGATCGATCTGGAAATTGACGTAGAAAGGGTTGCGCCCGATGATCAGGTCGCGCAGGTGATTGACCCCGAAATCCTGGGCACTCTCAAACACCACCCTGCCCCGGCGGTCGTCGGTGTAAAAGAGGATGCGGACGGTGGGACGGCGGCAGAAGATCGGGTAGAGGGGATGTCCCTCGGGGACCTCGGGCACGGCCACGTCGATGAGGGCATCGTGACGTACCACCTCGAAACGCAGTTGACCGTACTGCTCCCCGGAGAAGCGGTTGGCTTGAGAAGAGTTCCCGCTCACGGCCTTCCTCCCTGAATGACGCGGGGCGACCTGTTCCTTGACGTGTCGAGCTTCCCTCAGACCGACTTGCTCTGATTCCAGAACATCCGGTGATTTCCCGGATGTTCGGGTGGCCCCAGGCTCAGGGGCGGCCCCTCGCCTTTCTTGCTGGGCACGGCGGAGGATGACTCGCTCATGGTCCATCGCCGCCAGTCGGTCTTCTTTGCTTCCCCCTCTGCTGCGCAGCTCTACGAGTCCGGTCGCCCTTCGTCTGCGACTCGCCGCAATTCCGTCTCACCCCCCGATGTGGCCCGCCCCGGTCGTGGGGTTGGCGAGCGCCCACCCGGACAGCGCGAGCAGCAGCAGGGTCAGACGGTACTTCCAGTTACAATAGGTGAGCATCCTGGCCTCCTGGCAACGTGCCGGGGAACACCGCCCTAGAAAGCTCGACGGTAGGGGCAGTGTAGAGAGCGGCCGCTTAGGTGACGGGAGCGCGGGGGCGCGGGACGCTTAGGGCAGCTCGCACCAAGGGTGCCGCGGCTGGGCACCCTTTCGGGGCGAGGGGCGCAGGAAGGCGGTGCGGGGTGGAGGGGACACTTGGGCCGCGCGGCAATGCAGCGGAGCGCCGCCCCGGGACGCCGGGGGACCCGGGGAACGCCGTGCTGGCCTGCCTGGCCGCCGGGCAGTTCGGGGAGGGCCTGCGCCATTACACGGACCTCACGGCGCCGTCCCCGGAGGACGACCTGTGGGGCGGGCAGTGCCTGGTGCTGCTCGGGCGCCGCCTGGAGGGCCTGCGGCTGCTCCTCCAGGCCCGGGCGCGCGGCCTGGAGGACGCCGGGGCGCTGGTGGCGGTCGCCTACCGCTTCGAGGGCGAGGTGGAGCGGGCCGGGGAGGTGCTTTCCGGCCTGGACGGGACGCGGCTCTCCGCCTTCGGCGGGGCGGTCGCCGGGCGCGAGCGCGGCCTGCTGCTGTTTCACGCCGGGCGGCTGCGCGAGGCCCTCTCATTCCTCCAGCGGGCCTGGGAGACCGCCGCGGGCGACCCGGTCACCGGGCACTTCCTGGGCAGCTTCAGCGCCGCCCTCAGCCTGGTGCTGGCCGAGCTGGGCCGGGACGCGAGCGCGGCGGAGTACGCCAGCCTGGCCCTGGGGCGCGTCAGCCCACCGCAGCGTGTGCCCCTGCTGTGGGCCAGAGCCCTGAGCCGCGTCCACACCGGGGACTTCGGGGGCGCGGCGCGGGACCTCGACGAGGCCGCCCTGGGGGCCACCCCCGACGCCGCGCCCCTGCTGGACTATTACCGCGGCGTGCTGGCCGACGCCCGCGGCCTGTGGCCCGAGGCCGGTGAACACTACCGGGCCAGCGCCGGGGCCGCCCGCCAGGCCCGGCAGCCCGAAACCGAGTTTTACGCCCTGCTGCGCCTGTGCGCGCTGAGCACCGGGCAGGGGGACCTCGACGCGGCCCGGCGGCATCTGGCCCGCGCGCGGCACCTGGCCTCCGGCGAGCGGATGGCGGCCTTCCTGGCCCTGCGCCGGGGCGCCCTGCTCGTGCGCGCCCACGACCCGCAGGCCCTGCCGGTGCTGGAGGCGGCCCGCCAGGGCTTCGGGACGCTGGAACTCACGCGCGAGCTGGGCCTGGCCCACCTGCACCTGGCGGAGGCGCACCTCAGGGTGGGGCAGGCCGACACCGCCCTGGCCCACCTCGAACAGGTCGCCGACGTGCGGCACGCGCTGGAGGGCGGGGCGGTGCTGGCCGCCGAGCTGCGGGGCCTGCCCGCCACGCTCGACCTCCTGCGGGACTCGGCGCGTGGCCCGTTCCCCCCCTACCTGGACGTGCTGCGCCGGGACCTGGAGGCGCTGGAGGCCGGGCTGCCTCCCCGCCTGACCCTGACCACCCTGGGGGGCTGCGGGCTGACGCTGGCGGGCGAGCGGGTGCGCCTGAATGTGGGGATGGCCCGCACGGTGGAGCTGCTGGCCTTCCTGCTGGAGCGGGGCGAGGCCACCCTGGAGGAGGTGCAGACGCACGTGTTCGAGTACCACCCGCCCCGCCAGGCGCGCGACTACCTGCACGTCACCCGCAACGCGCTGGGTAAGGCGCTGCCGCAGCTTGGGGTCCCCTTCGACCGGGCACGCCGGGCGTACCGCCTGCGGCCCCAGGGGGTGCGGCTGTGCTGGGACGTGCAGGAGGTGCGCCGGGCCGTCCACCTGGGCGGCGAGGTGGGGCTGCGCCGGGCGCTGGGCCTGTACACCGGCCGCTTCCTCCCCGGGTCCGAGACCGCCTGGGCGGCGACCGTGCGCGAGGACCTGGAATGGTCGCTGGCGCGGGTGGGCCTGGAAACGCTGGAGACGCTCCAGCGCCAGGGCAACGCCGCCGCCTGCGTGGGCCTCGCCCAGCGCCTGCTCCAGGTGCAGCCGCTCGACGTGGGCATCACCAGCCTGCTGGTGCGGGCGCTGCACACCGTGCGCGGCAGCCTGGCCGCCCGGCAGGAACTGGAGCGGGCGTCGCAGGTCTTCCAACGCGAACTGGGCGAGGTGCCCGAACCCCTCCTCGCCCTGCGCCGGGACCCCTGGCTCTCCACCCACTGATACCGGCTTGCGGCGATGGAAGAACATTCCGTGGCTTGTCCGTATGTTCTGGAATCAGAGCAAGCTGGTATTCGTTGCTGCTGGCTCTCCTTCGGAGCTGTGCCAGTCCGCTCGGGTTCGTCTTCGACTCACCGCAATTTCGTATGAGGTCCTCGCCAGGGCCTGCCGCCGGGCGAGCTGGGGGACCACTCCCACGGCGCGGGGGCTGAGCGCCGGTCAGGGCTTCGCCGGGACGGGGCTTTCCCGGGGACGCGGGGAAGGTTCGGAATCCTCCACCCTGAGCGGAAACACACCGGTAAACAGCCGCGGCCAGGCGAGGTGGGGCCTTGCCAGCTCCAGCCGGTAGCCGAGCCCGGAAAACTGGCGCTCCCACAGCACGCGCATCTGCGGCAGCATCAGGTCGGCCACCCAGCCGTTTGCCCGCGGAAGCTGCTCCCCCAGGTCGAAGGGGCTGGGCTCGTGCAGCCGGGCCCGCACCTGCGCCCGCACCTCGGCCTGGTACAGCGCGTCGTCCACCAGGCGCGAGAAGAGCGCCTCCACCCGGGCACGCTCGTCCCGCACCGGCAGGGCACCCATGGCGATGGCGCTGCCCAGGGAGTTCCCCGCCGTGTTCCACCCGGCATAGCCCGCCAGCCGAGCGAGGGGCAGGCCCTGCAGCAGCCGCCACAGCCGCCGCTCGGCCCCGTTCGGGTAGGCGATGTCCGCCAGGCTCACGCGCTCGCCCCGTTCCAGGGCGTCCCGCACGAAGTCCACGAAGGCGGGAAGGTGCCGGGCCGTGGTGTCCACCGCCCCGTAGTCGGGCTGCACATTCGCCTGCCGCTCGCCGGGCGTGTTCACTGCGAGGATGAAGTCCGCGTCCGCGCGCCCGTCGGCGGGGACGCAGCCCGCGGCCCGCAGGTGCGCCTGCACGAGTTCCCCGGCGGGTCGGTCCTCGTACAGCAGGCCCGCGGCGCCGCCGAGCGTGCCGGAGTAGCGCACATACACCCTCGGCGTCCCCCCGCGCAGCAGCCGGGCCAGCAGCGTCACGGGCACCTCGTCCGCGCCCGGGTAGATGTCCACCCGGGGCCAGACGCCCAGCTCGTCCGTCCGCGCCTCCAGCAGGCGGCGGTCGTGGGCGGCCAGGCCGTACGGGGTGGTGTCGTCCAGCGTGAGGCAGAGGTGCTCGATCACGCCGTTCTGGACGTGATTCAACGCCTCCAGGTGCAGGGTGCGGTTGCGCTCGCGGGTCGCCAGCCAGTCCTCCAGGATCGATGCCGGAACCGCCGCCCTCGCCGCCTCCAGGGCCGGGCGTTCGGCCTCCCCGTGCCGCGCGTGGCGGTCGAAGGCCGTGCTGTAGGCGCGCAGCTCGCGGCCCCACTCGCCGTAGTACGGCTTCTCCTCCAGGGGATCATTGTCGTGCGCCACCCGGACGATCACGCCGAAGGCCAGGATGCGGAGCCGGGGATTGAGGTGGCGGGCCTCCTCCAGCACGCCCAGCCGCTCCAGCACGGCGTCAAGAGGGTCCGAAACCCGGCGGGCCGGGATCATGCCGCCTAAAGTCAGGGTTTCCAGGCAGACGATCAGGGCGTCCGTGCGCGGGGCCTCGTCCAGCAGCCAGGAGCGCAACAGCGCCGTGTCGCCGGGCTCGTTGAGACGCGGCAGGGCCTGTGGCGGCGGAACACGTACCTCGGCGCCCGCCATCCGCGCCAGTTGCACGGGATGGTCCAGCGTCTGGGGGCGCACGTCGGGGGGAATCAGCAGGATGTTCATGATGCGGGGAAAAGGTTGGGGGTGGAGAGGAAGGCCATCGCGTCGTCGCGCATCCCAGGCGAGGTGTAGTGTCCGGTGTCCGGGTAGATCTGCGCCGTGAAGCGGTCCGCCTGCCCGGCCTGCTCGTAGGCCCGGCGGTAGGCGGCGACCGTGGCCTCGTGGAGGGGCGGGGGAAACACCGCGTCGGCCTCGCCGTGCAGCAGCAGCAGGCGGGTGGGGGGAGCCTGCTCGGCGTGGAGGACCGGACGGTGCGCCTCCACAAAGCGGCGGGCCAGCGGCACGGTGACCTCGGGTTCGTCCCACACGCCCTCGCTGGAGATCACGACCACCTGCCCCACCCGCTTCTCGCGCAGGGCCAGATAGTGAGCGACGAAGCCTCCCATTGAGATACCGACCGCGGCGGTGGGGAGTTCGCCGAAGACCTCGTGCGAGGCGTCGATCAGGCCGTGCGCCTCCAGCGCCGTCCTCACCGCACACAAACGCAGGAAGTTGCGGTAGCCCAGCGTCTCCGGGGTCAGGCTCGCCTCGCGGCGCTCGCCGTGTCCTACGGCGTCAGGCAGGACGACCAACCAGCCTGCCTCCACCATCCGGGTGAAGATGCCGAGGTTGCCCTCCTTGCTCGCGGTGACCCCGTGGTACACGAGGACCAGGCCGCGCGGGGGGTCCAGGGGACGTTCGATCAGGCAGGGGATTCCGGCCAGGACCCGGCGCTCTATCGCGTAGGGCGTAGTGCCGATGAGAGGGGTGGCATACGGCGGTCCGCTCACAGGTTGGCGCCCTGAGCCCGCAGAGCCGCGCGCAACTCCACGCCGTCCACCCCGCGCACGTCGCCGCAGTTCCGCGAGGCCCACGCCGCCGCCAGCCCCGCCGCCTCGCCCATCGAGTGGCAGTTCTGCTGGACGCGGATCGCGGATTGCGCCTCGAAGGTCGCGCTCGCGCAGCGGCCCGGCACGAGGACGTTTCGCAGCCCCCGGGGAATCAGCGCCCGGTAGGGAATCTCGTGGTAGGCGTCCGGGCGGAAGTAGGGCGACTGGCCCTCCCGCTCGTGGTACAGCTTCTTGCCGCGCGGCGAGTGGATGTCCACCGGGTAGTGGTTGCGGCAGATCGCGTCCTCGAAGGTGCGGCAATCCAGAATGTCCTCCAGCGTCAGCACGTAGTCCCCGACGATCCGCCGCGTCTCCCGAATGCCCACCATCGGGGCGTAACTTCCCAGGAAGGAGGCCTCGCAGCCCGGCAGGTAACGGCGGCAGAAGTGGACCAGGCGTTCGACCGCCGCCTTGCCGTCCACCTGCGCGGCGCTGAGCTGCCAGGGGTCGGCCCCGTCGTTCAGCTCGGGGGCCAGCCGCGGGCAGTTGAAGCTGATCTCGCCGGGCCGCCCGGGCACGCTGAAGCCCTGGAAGTAGTCGCCGTCGCGCTCCAGCAGCACACCGTCCTCCACGGCCTGCCGGAAAAGGGGTTCCAGGGTCGAGTTCTTGCCCCAGACCATCCAGAAGTGCAGGAAGCGCGGGCTCTCCTGGGGCTGCCCCTGCCCGATCAGAAAGGCGCACAGCCGCTCGGGGTCCACCCCCGCCAGGGTGAAGCGCAGGCTCATCGCCTGGTGCAGCCCGTCCTCGCCGCCCGCCTGGAAGGGGGCACCCGCCGCCACCGCCACGTCTGCATCCCCGGTCGAGTCGATGATGACCTTGGCCGGAAGTTCGACTAAGCCGCCTTTGTTGTGGACGACCAGCCCGCGCACGTTCCCCCCGTCGAGGACCGGCTGGACGACATGCGTGTGGTAGAGCAACTCCGCGCCCGATTCCACCGCCATCTGCTCCAGCACGTACTTCATGCCCTCGGGGTTGAACCAGTTGTCGTTGCCGCCGCGGTCCACCGCCCCGTCCCCACGGGCGATCAGCCGGGCCTTGAGTTCCTCGGTGAGGCCCTGGTTGAGGCTCACCCCCGCGCTCACGTTCCGCATCAGCGGCGTGACCTGCGCGTTCGTGCCCGTGCCGCCCAGCGAGCCGAACGCCTCGACGATCAGCGTCCTCGCCCCCGCCCGCGCGCTGGCGATCCCCGCGATGGCGCCGCTCGTGCCGCCCCCGGCGACGATCACGTCCCAGCGCCGCTCGGACGCCCTGTACTCCAGCCCCATCAGCCCTTCACCGCGCCCTCGATGCCGCGCATGAAGTACCGCTGGGCGAACAGGAAGATCAGCAGGATGGGGATGATGGTGAGCACCGTGCCCGCCGCGACCGCCCGCGTATTCGTGCTGAACAGGCCGTTGAGTTCCAGCAGCCCGGCGGCCAGCGGGTACATCTCGCGGTCGTTCAGGATGATCCGGGCCCACAGGAACGAGTTCCAGGTCGCCACGAAGTCCAGGATGGCGAAGGCCGTGATGGAGGGCAGCGCGAGCGGGATCATCACCCGCCGCCAGATCGTGAGTTCCGAGGCCCCGTCGATGCGCGCCGCCTCGATCAGTTCCTGCGGAATGCCCAGGTACGCCTGCCGCAGCAGGAAGAGCCCGACCACGCTCGCCAGGCCCGGCAGCACGATGGCCGCGTACTCGCCGGGCACGCTCCTGAGCAGCCCCAGCTTGACGGTCGTGATGTAGTTGACGATCAAGCCCGCCTCGTTGGGCAGCACCAGGACCGCCAGGATCGCGTAGAAGATCAGGTCCCGCCCCGGAAAACGCATTCGCGCCAGCGGGTAGGCCGCCAGCGTCGCCAGCACCACGCTGCCCACCACCCCGAAAAAGCAGATGACGACGCTGTTCAGCACCCAGCGCAGCATGGGGGCATTGCTGAACACTGCCTCGTAATTGCGCCAGGTGACGCTGTCGGGGAGCAGTTTCGGCGTGTAAATCGCGCCGGTCGTCTCCAGCGAGGTCAGCACCGTCCAGTAGAAGGGGTACACGGTGATGACGGCGATCAGGCTCAGCAGGCCGTACGTGAGGACTTTGCCGAGCAGCCCGCGGGTGCGCCGCCGCGCCCGCAGTTGCTCCGCCGTCGTTGGGGTCGGCGCCAGGGTGGTCATGTCAGGACACCTCGAGGAAGGGGGAGGGCATTACAGACCCTTCCCGCCGCGCGTCAGGCGGAAGTTGATCAGGCCGAACACCAGGCTGATCGCGGCGATGACCAGGCCAGCAGCAGCCGCCTGGCCGTATTTGAAGTCCTGAAACGCCTTGGTGTAGACGTAGTACATCGCGGTGTAGGTGGACCCCGCCGGGCCGCCCTGGGTCATCACGAAAATCTCCTCGAAGACCTTGATCGCGCTGATGGTGGACAGCACGCTGCACACCAGGATGACGGGCCGCAGTCCCGGAAGCGTCACGTGCCAGAACACCTGCCAGCGGCTGGCCCCGTCGATCACGGCGGCCTCCTCCAGCTCGCGGGGGATGCCCTGGAGCCCCGCCAGGTACAGCACCATGTAGTAGCCGATGCCCTTCCAGAGGGTCACGAACATCACGGCCAGCAGCGCCGTCGCGGGGTTGTTCAGCAGCGAGTGCGGCTGGCCCATCAGGCCCAGGTGGGTCAGGACCCAGTTCACCGGCCCGTCCTGCTGGTACATCCAGGTCCACATCAGGCCGACGATGGCGAAGCTGGTGACGACTGGCACGTAGTAAGCCGTTCGGAAGAGCCCGATGCCCGGAATCTGCCGGTTGACCAGCATCGCCACGCCGATGGACAGGAACTGGATCACCGGCACGACGAGCAGGTACTTCAGGCTGTTGTACACCCCGCTCCAGAACTGGTCATCCCCCGCGAGTTCGCGGAAGTTCTCCAGCCCCACCCACCTCGGCGGCGAGATCACGTTGTACTCCGTGAAGGCCAGGTAGGTGCCGAAGATGACCGGCCAGAAGTGGTAGAGGACCAGCAGCACCAGGAACGGGAGCAGGAAGGCGTACGCGATCAGCGTGGTGCGGGCGCCCACCCGCCAGCTCGTGCCGCTGCGCTGGGTGATGGGGGGCAGGACTTCCTCACTCCTCCGCAGGCTCACCTGGCACCTCCCAGCAGCGTCAGGCCCAGGAGCGTCGGGTTCGCGCCCTTGCCCTCACTCACGAGCGTCACCCGCTTAATAACCTTGTCGGGCGTGGGGTTGCGCCACTCCAGCACGCTCAGGGCCACGTCCAGCCCGTCCCTCGTCTTGCCGAACCACACCGGGTCCTGCACCAGGCTGGTGACCAGCGGCTCGGTCCAGGCGCGGATGTGGCGGCCATACTCCAGCGGCTGCACCTGCCGGGTGCCGTCCGCGAACTCGATCTCGTAGCGCCCGACCTGCTCGCGGTCGCTGGGGTTGGGCCAGCCCGTCGTGTGCAGAAAGGCGATGCCGTCCGCCCTCGCGCCGATGTCCAGGGAAACCCGTTCCGGGAGATCACTCACGGCGGCCCGGCTGCCCTTCGTCATCACGGCGCCGGAGATCAGGAACTTGTACGCGCCCAGCTTCACCTCGCCCGTGGGGAGGTTGGAGAGGTCGGTGTCCGGCCCCTTCCCGATCCACCCCGTCTCGTCGCGGTCGGTCAGGGCGCGGTTGACCACCGCCTTCAGGTCCACGAGCTGCCCGCGCCGAGCGGTATAGCTCGCCCCCCGATAGAGGTCGCGGTAACGGGCGGCGGCGTTCTGGACCGGCGGCGCACCCGGATTCCAGGCGCTCGCCCCACCGCGCACGTAGGCGACGCCCTGATCCGCCTGCCCGTCCCAGATGCTGGGGTTGCCGAAGTACCCCGTCCAGCGCGTCTGCACGTACCCGGTCGCCCCGTAACGTGCCGCACTCTGGGCAAAGGTCTCGGGGTTCAGGTTGTCCCGCCACCCGGCCCCGTAAGCCTTGAAGCCCGCCTTTTTGATCTCCGCCAGCAGCGGGTAGTCCGCCGCCGGGTTGTACGCCCAGTACATCACCTCGATGTCCTTGGGCAGCATCTGTGGAATCTCGTCCTTGAAGGCGTCCGCAAAGGCCACATCGTGCCAGATCATCGTCCCGGCGCCCAGGCTCTTGAGGTGGCGGTACAGCCTCAGCGTGTCGTCCACGAAGAGCTTCTCGAAACCCACCGCCTTGCCGTTCTCCCGCGCGGGGAAGCGGTCGAGGTTGCGGACCTCGTCGTGCCCGATATGGACACGTTTCGCGCCGAAGGTCTTGACCGCCTCGGTCAGGATGGGGAGCACCACGTCGTAGGTGCGCGGGTTGAGCGTGTCGTACGCGAAGGGGTTCTGGCTCTGCGGGTCCTGCACGAGGTCCTTGTTCGCCCCGCCGTAGAACAGCCACCCGGTATGGCCCAGCGTCTCGATCAGCGGCACCGGCTCCAGCCCGTAGCTGCGGGCCAGGTTCGCCACCCGCGCCGCCTCGGCCTTGCTCGCGCCGCCCGGATGCGCGAAGCCGCCCTGCCGCGCCGCGTCCCACTGCACGTAGTTGCTCATGACCAGGACGCCGTTGTACTTCATCTCCGCCAGCATGGGGATCAGCGCGTCGTTCACGCCCTTGCTGTACTGGTCCAGGTACAGCATCGCCATCCGCTGGGGGAGCCGGGGAAAGTCGCTGATCCCGGCGAAGCGAAGCCCGCTGGGCGTGAGGAGCTGCCGCAGCGTCTGAGCGCCGTAGTACGCCCCTTTGGGGTCGGCCCCCACGACCGTCGCCCCGCTCGCATCCACCCACAGCGCGTACCCCTCGGGCTTGTCGGTGAGGAGGCCCTTACTCTGGGCGACCTGTGCCAGCCGGGAATCTGCGCGCGTGCCGATCACGATGCGCCCCGGCCCACCGCTCGCCAGCGGCAGGTCGGCGTTCAGGCGGGTCTTCCACTCGCTTTGCAGGTCGCGGACCGCCCACCTCAGCTCGGGGGCGTCGCCGCGCACCTCCACGGAAAGACCCGCGAGGGGCAGCGTGCCCGCCGGGTACTGCGCCCGCTGCGGGACGGGGAGAATCTGGGCCGGGGGGAGCGCCTGCACGGCATCGGGAACGGCCTGAAGGGGCAGCGCCAGGGTCCCCGACACGCACGCGAGCGCGGCGGTCAGGGTGAGGGTCAGGGGCGCACGCAAGGGGAAACCTCCTTGGGAAACTTGCAAAAGGGGCATTGATGAGGCCAGCGGGGGAGAGGTCCGCCCGCTGGCCTCTCCTGGTCTTACAGGCTGGCGTTCCAGACCTTCACGGCGTCGTCGAGGGCGGCCTGCACGCTCTTGGTGCCCGCCACCGCGGCCTCGATGTTGTCCTTGAAGGCCTTGAACAGCTTGGAGGCGTCCGGCACCACAACGGTGAGGTCCTGGGCGCGGCGAAGCTGCTTGGACGCCTGGAGGCGGCCCTGGTCCACCGCGTTGGCCCCGCCCTTCTGAAAGTAGGCGTCGCGCGAGGCCTTCTGGGTGGAGGGGAAGGTCGTCTTCGTGACCTTGGAGAAGGCGAGCTGGTTGGCGTCGTTCGTGATGAACGCGGCGAGCTTCATGGAGAGGTCCTTGTTCTGCACGCCCTTGGGCACGCTCATCGCCATCAGCGGCGTATGGATCACGTTGCCGCCCAGGTCCAGCGGGTACGGCCCCACCCGCGTGAGGTTGTACACGTCCTTGTTGTCGTTCTCGACCCGCAGGATGAACTGCGGCCCGGTGATGAGCATCCCCAGCTTGCCCGCGCCGTACAGCTCGGTCGCCGCCGTGAAGCCCCGGCGCATGGTGTCCTCGGGGATATAGCCCTTCTTGTACAGGTCCACGTACTGCTGCACCAGCCGCACGTGCTGCGGCGAGTTGAACACGGCTTTCTTACCGTCTTTCGACAGGATGGGCAGCCCCGCCTCCTGGAACATGAACAGGAAGCCCAGGTTGTTGATGTTGGGCACGAAGCCGTACATGCCCGTCTTGTCCTTGATCTGCCGCGCGGCGGCGATCAGGGTCTGCATGGTGCGCGGCGGGTTGTTGGGGTCCAGGCCCGCCTTCCTGAAGAGGTCGGTGTTGTAGGCGACCACCTTGGGGGACCAGTACCACGGCAGGCCGTACACCTTGCCGTCGATGGTGAAGGTGTTCAGCGCGCCCTTGAAGTAGGTGTTCAGAACGGGCTGGCCCACCGCGTTCATGGGTTCGAGCGCCCCCTGCTGCTGCATCTTCACGATCATGTCGGCATTCAGGTTCACGGCGGCGGGCGGGCGACCGGCGGCCACGGCGGCGAGCAGCTTCTGCTCGATGGCGTTGGCGGGCACGTCCACCCACTTCACGTCGACGTTCGGGTTCTGTTTCTCGAACGCCGTTGCCAGCCGCTCCATCTCGTCGTTGAAGAGGGGTGCCAGCGAGATGGTCCAGAACTCGAGCTGGGTCTTCTGGGCGGCGGCGGCGGAGAGGCCCAGCAGGGCGGCGGTCAGGAGAAGGTTGCGGCGCATGGCGAACTTCCTTTCGGGGAGGGGTGGTGTGGGCGGAGGGACGAGGAGTGAAACGGCAAGACAGAGTGGAGCCAGCGCGGCTCTGTCCGCGCCCCGGATGAACCCGAATTTTCTCGTCCGTCACATTCTGGGGCGTCTGCGCGGCGGGGGGGTGAGAAGGTGTGGCCCGGCATGAGAAGCGGCCTACTGCCCCAGGCTCGCGTTCCAGGTCTTCACCACGTTGTCCAGCGTGGTCCTGATGTCGGCCCCCCTGAAGAAGATCGACTCGATGCCGTCCTTGAAGGCCTTCTGCAACCGGCTGGCGTCGGGCAGGATCAGCCCCAGGTCCTGCGCGGCGCCGATAGTGCGGCTCATGGCGAGGCGCGACTCGTTCACGGCCCCCGCCCCGCCCCGGGTGAAGTAGGGATCCTGAACGGCCCGCCGGGTCGAGGGGAAGGTGTTCGTGGCCTTGGCGAACTCCAGTTGCCGGGTGTCGTCCGTCATGAAGGTGGCGAGCCGGGCGGCGGCGGCCTTGTTCCTCGACCCCTGCGGCACCGCGAGGGCCATCAGCGGCGTGTGGGCAACCTTGCCCGCGCCCAGGGGGTAGGGCACCACCCGGGTCTGGTCGTAGACGTTCTTGTTGTCGTTCTGCACCCGGATCAGGAACTGCGGCCCGGTGATGAGCATGCCCAGTTGCCCGTTCGAGTACTGCTGGGTGGCCGCCTCGTAGCCCTTGGTGATCGCGGCCTCGGGGAGGTACCCCGCCTTGTACAGGTCGAGGTATTTGCGAATCAGGGCCACGTGCTGCGGCGAGTTGAACACCGCCCGCTTGCCGTCCCCCGACAGCACCGGCAACCCCTCCTCCTGGAAGAGGTACAGGAACTCCAGGTTTTGCAGGTCGGGCAGGAAGCCGTAGGTCCCGGTGCGGTCCTTGATCTGCCGGGCGACGCGGATGAGTTCGGCCGTGTTGCGCGGCGGCTGGGTCACGCCCGCCTTCTTGAAGATCGCGGTGTTGTAGGCCACGACCTTGGGCGCCCAGTACCACGGGGCGCCGTACAGCTTGCCGCCGTACGTGAAAGCGGCCCCCGCGCGCGGCAGGTACTGGTCCAGGCTGCCCTGCGGCGCGATGCCGTCCAGCGGCGCGATGATCCCCTGCTCCTGCAGGCGGTCCAGAAATTCCGCGTTCAGGTTCACCACGTCGGGCGAGCGGCCCGCCGCCGTCGCCGCCAGCAGCCGCTGGGTCACGGTGTCGAAGGGGATGTCGGTCCAGTTGACCTTGATCCCCGGGTTGGCCTTCTCGAAGGCCGCGATCTGCCCCTGGATGAGGTCGGTGAAAAAGGGCTTGAGCGAGAGCGTCCAGAACTCCAGCGTCGTGGGCTGCGCGCTGGCCCCTCCCAGGCTGAGCAGGCCGAGGGTGAGCACTATTCGCTTCATGGCGTTCCTCCTGTGGTGTAAGCCGTGGGCCTCAGTAGCTCTTGTCCACGACGGCCGCCGCCGTCGTCCTGACCGCGTCCTGCGCGCCCGGCACCCGCGTGGCGAGGCCGGTGTACAGCGCCTCCAGCACGAGCAGTTGCCCCACCTTGCTGGCGACCGCCCCGCCCCCCAGCGGGTCTTCCGGCGACGCGGTGTGCAGCGTGCAGTCGGCGTACTCCGTCACCGGGCTGCGGGCGCGGTGGGTGATGGCGACCACGAACGCCCCGCTCTGCCGGGCCTCGCGCAGCACGTGGACGGTGTCGATGGTGCTTCCCGAGCGGGTGATGCCCACCGTGACCGACCCCCGGGGCAGCACGGCGGCCCGCATGGCGGCGAGGTGCGGGTCAACCGTGGCCGCCGCGTTGAGCCCCAGTCGCAGCAGCTTGTACGCGAAGTCCAGCGCGGTGACGCCGCTCGCCCCCTGCCCGGTGAGCAGGATGAATGGCGCGTCGGCCAGGGCGTTCAGCGCGCGTTCCAGCTCGCGCGGGTCGAGCACCTTGCCCGTCTCCTCCAGGGCCTGGGCGCAGGCGCGGGCGGCCTGGGCGATCAGGCTCTCCGGCGTGCCGCTGGGCAGGGCGTCGGGCGAACTCGGCGCGCCCGCCAGGTCGGCGGCGAGGGCGAGCTTGAACTCCTGAAAGCCCCCGAACCCGATGTCGCGGCACAGGCGCATGACGGTCGCCACGCCGGTCCCGCTCGCCTCGGCCAGCTCGGTGACCGTCTGGTAGACCACCTCGCGGGGGTGCTCCAGCGTGTACGCCGCCGCCCGCTGCTGGGCCGGGGTGAGCAGCGCCATCTGCGCGCGCAGGCGGCTGAGCGCGCCGCTGAGCCGGGCCCGTTCCCCGATCACAGGGCCTCGGTCACGGGGGACACCGTCCGTTCCGCCGCGTCCCGCAGCGCCGCCGCGAACCAGCGGGTGATGTCGTCGGGCCGGGTGATCGCCGAACCCACGACGACCGCGTGGGCGCCGAGGTCCAGGGCCCGCGCCGCCTCGGCCGGGGTCCTCAGGCGGCCCTCGGCGAAGAAGGGAATTCCGGCGGCGGTGAGGGCCCGCATCAGCTCGAAGTCGGGCTCCTCCTGCCGGGGGCTGTTCGGCGTGTACCCCGACAGGGCGGTGCTCACCACGTCGGCCCCGTCCGCCATCGCCGCCTCCGCCTCCGCCAGCGTGCTCACGTCGGCCAGGGCGAGCGCGCCCGACCCCTGGATGGCCGCGACCATCTCGGCCACGGGGTGCGGCCTGGGGCGGCGGGTCGCGTCGAAGGCGACAAGCTCGCAGCCCAACTCGGCGAGTTCCCGCGCCTCCCCCGGGGTGGGGGTGATGTACACCTCCGTATCGGTGCGCCAGGTCTTCGTCAGGCCGATCAGGGGGAGCGCGCTCACCGCCCGAACGGCGCGCACGTCCCCCGCCGAGCGGACGCGCAGCCCCGCCGCGCCCCCCACCTCGGCGGCCCGGGCCAGCGCGGCGATGATGCGGGAGTCCCGCAGCGGGCTGCCGTCGTCGGCCTGCACCGAGACGACGAGTTGCGAGCGCAGGCGGCTGAGCACGCTGCGGGGGGGGCGCGGGTGGGTCACGAAACCTCCTCTGGAACACGGGCTGGAGCAAAACTCCAGATTTGACTGTGAAGTTGGAATAAGGTTACCTTTGGAGCGAACCGCTGTCAACCGCCACGAAAGTTGGAACCTTATTCCACAGGAGGACCCATGCTCCCCGATGCCCCCCACGCCGGACCCCTGCTGATGGTGGATATTCCCGGCCCGGTCCTCGACCCCGGCACCCGTGAACACCTGCGCCGCCACCGCATCCGCGCCGTCTGCCTCTTTCGCAAGAACGTGGAGAGCGAGGAGGGGCTCGCCCGGCTGGTCGCCGACCTGCGCGAGGTGATGGGGGAGGGGGCGCTGATCGCCATCGACCAGGAGGGCGGCGCCGTGTTCCGCACCCCCTTCTGGCCCTTCGCCCCCAGCGCGATGAGCCTGGGCGCGAGTGACGACCCGGGGCTGGCCCGCGAGGTCGGCGCGGCGGTCGCCCGCCCCCTCGCCGCCGCCGGGATCAACTGGAACTTCGCGCCCGTGCTCGACCTCAACGTGAACCCCCTCAACCCGGTGATCAGCGAGCGGGCCTTCGGCGCGGATCCCGGGCGC
Source organism: Deinococcus aerius (assembly GCF_002897375.1). NCBI lineage: Bacteria > Thermotogati > Deinococcota > Deinococci > Deinococcales > Deinococcaceae > Deinococcus > Deinococcus aerius. The sequence goes on from NZ_BFAG01000018.1 coordinate 43,046, forward strand.
GCGACTGACCTCGCGCTCGCCTGGCTGGAGGGCTGCCTGGCCCAGGGCGTCGCGGGCTGCGTCAAGCACTTCCCCGGCCACGGCGACACCCACCTCGACAGCCACCTCGCGCTGCCCCGGGTGGACAAGGGCCGGGCGGAGCTGGAGGCCGGGGAGTTCCTGCCCTTCCGCCGCGCCCTGGGGGAGGCCGCCGCCCCCGCCGTGATGAGCGCCCACATCGTCTACCCGGCCCTGGACCCGGGGCTGCCCGCCACCCTCTCGCGCCCCGTCCTGACCGGCCTGCTGCGGGAGGAGTGGGGGTATGGGGGCGTGGTCATCACCGACTCGATGGGGATGCAGGCCATCGACGGCCACTACGGCCGGGGCGAGGCCGCCGTGCTGGCCCTGACGGCGGGGGCCGACATGGTGATGGCGCTCGGCCGCCGCTCGGCCCAGGAGGAGACGCTGGCGGCGGTGGAGGCGGCAATCCTGGACGGCCGGGTGGCGGACGTGGCGGGGCGAATGGCGCGGCTGGACGCCCTGGCCCGCCGCTTCCCCAGCCACCCGCACGGGTACGGGCCGGAGCAGCGCACCGCCGACGCCGCCCTCCTCGGCGAGGCCTGGGCGCGGGGCATCACCCCCTACCGGGACCCCGTCCCGCCCCCGCCCGGCACGCGCGTCACCCTGGTCTCGGTCGCCGAGGTGCCGGGCGAGAACGTCGCCGAGGCGGGCGTGAGCGGCGCGGAACTCGCCCGGCGCCTCGCGGGACTGTACGAGGTCGAGACGCACTTCGTGGAGGACCCCTCCCGGGTGGACTGGCCCGGCCTGCGCGGGGCAGGCCGCACCGTCCTCCTCGCCACGACCGCCCGGCACCGCCACCCCGCCTGGCGCGCCGCGCGCCCCGACCTGCACCTCGCCCTCTGGAATCCCTACGCGGCCCTCGACGTGGACGCCCCCGCCCTGATCACCTACGGCTTCCGCCCGGGGGCTCTGGACGCCCTGACCCGCTGCCTGGCCGGGGAAATCACCCCTAGGGGCCGCCTGCCCGTACCCCTCGGCGAGGCGGCTCGTTAAACGCCCGGGAGCTGCTCAGGCCCAACCAAGTAATTAATACAAAGAGTTCAGGCTCAGCCCGCTCCCCCCCACCGTCACAAGGGCCAAAAGGAATCCCGCTCCCCACCTTCACCCCGAGCAGATGCCCAGGCGAGGGCAAAAAGGATAAGGATTTGGCGTACAACGTCTACCTCCACCTGACGCTGCGCCGGACGGGACACCGTGGGGGGCCAGACATTGAAGAGGAAGAGGAAGAGGCGGGTGGGGTGGCGGGGCAGCCCGGTCTTGCGGCAACGATCGCTTCTACATCACCCCTCACCGGAGGAGCGTCTGGTGGCCTGGCATCTGGGTTCCAAACGCCGGACGAGGGTTCGCCCAGAGTGCCCGCGGAAGAAAAAGGAAGGGCAGGGACCCAGGGAATCTGTCTAGGAGTCCTGGTCCCGACTGTGGCCCTCGACCCCGCCCGGAGCCTTTTCCACACGGTTGCGCCCGGGACATGTCTCTGCTGCATTCCGCAGGCGGCAAACGCCTGAGCAGAAGCAGGAAGGAGAGGAGACCGGGCGAAGGGTGGAGCGGGGGCAGTAAACATCAAATAGCTCGGAGTTGGATCGCTCCCTTCCTGTGTTCCTGTCCTACTTTGTATTAATTCAAGCTGGGTGGACAGACGCCCGGCGCTCTCTTAAGTTACAGCTATGAGCGAGAGGTCCGTGTTCGAGGCAGCCCTGCGTGATCTTCCGAACACGGAGGCCGAAAAGGTCAGGCGCGCGCTGCTGCGGCATGATCTGGACGCGGCCTGGCCCCTGGTGCGCCGCCACCTGCCCGACGCGCGGGAGAATCCGGTGACCCTGAAGAACACGCTGAGCGGCATCCGCAAGCTGGTCACCTTCGCCCAGGAGAGCGGGGAGTCGCTGCTCGCACCCACGCCGGGCTTTGCCGCGCGGTACCTGGCCTCCATCGCGCACCACGCCCCGGCGACCCAGCGGGTGCTGCTCTCGCGCGCCCGGGCCCTGTACCACGCCCTGCGCGAGTTGCGGGTGGTGGGGCCGGGGTTCGATCCCTTCGCCGAGGTCAGGGGACCCGAGCTGCACGCGCCCCCCGGCGAGGAGAAGGTGGTGTACGGCGAGGACGAGGTCGCCCGCCTGGTCGCCCACGCCGGGGTGGAGGACCGCGCGCTGGTGCTGCTGGGGGCGGACGCGGGGCTCACCACCGGGGAGACGGCGCGGCTGTGCTGGGAGGACCTCGACCTGGCGGGCGACCACCTGCGGGTCCACGGCCGGGAGATCGTGGCGAGTGAGCGCCTCACCGACGCGCTGCGGGCGTGGGCCGCGCGGGGCGAGGGGGTGCTGTACGCGCGGGGCTCGCTCTTTTCCCTCACCGATCACGCCATTCGCGCCCGGCTCTACAAGCTGTGCCGCAAGGCCAACGTCGAGTACCGCGCCTGGCGCGCCCTGCGCCACCGCTACGCCCTGCGGCTGTGGCAGGAGACCGGTGACCCCCAGCGCGTCGCCGATCAGCTCGGCCTGGGCACCCTGATCGCCGTGCGCCCCTACGTCCGGCTGGAGGGGCGGCTGCGTCGCCAGGCCCAGGAGGGGAGTGGGGACGGGGAGAAGCCGGGCTGAAGAGGTGGGGGAGAGCGGTTGCCCTGACGGGAACGGGGACGATTTTCCCGGTCAGTCCGGCTGAAGGGGGTCGCCAGGCGCACGCACGCTCACCCGGGGGCGGTTTAAGGAAGCTGCTACGAAACGCAAAGTAAGGATTCTGCCCTTTCAGACGTATTGTCCATATAGGCGGGGAATTTCCGAGAGCGCCGATTGCGTGAATAGCATTGGCACTGCGGGGGGAGGGGGAGAAATCTACCCAGGAATTCCCCAACTTAGGAAGGGAGAGACCACCAGAACTGCCACCACTGCTAGAAAACGGCACTTTTCTCTTGTTCGATTGTGAAATCACTTCACTTTAGGCTCGGTGACAGCTCCCCTAAACTACCGCCGACTACGCAGGGATGCGCAGTCGACGAGATGCGTTCTCCTCAAAAAAGTTGGAGCAGTTGCACGAAGAGCTCGGCACCCGGGCTGATGAAGCGGAGCAGGCGGCCCGAGCGCTGATGCCGGACCTGTAGGACGCGGCCCTCGCGCGGGTCCTGCGCTGGGTGGAACGGGGTCTTTCCCCACACAGGCGTCCCGGATCACCCAGGTGCACGACGAGTTGGCCCAGGCTCACCGGGGCAGTAACTCCCAGTAAGGCGACGTACGTTGTGCATTGGTCTGCCGACGCTGATCGCCCTGTATCCTGTTCTGCAACATGCTCGAGCCCCTTTTCGCATAGCCCTTTTGGTAGCCTCTTACTGCACCGTCAGGAGCACTGGGGGCGTCGTCACGGTCCGGGCAGGCTCCTGGTTGCCCTTGATCTCGACCGTGCCCGATATCCGGTACTGCCCTGGCCGCAGACCCACCTTTCCGTGGCGGCCTGCCAATTGCACATACAGTGTCGATCGGTACAGCTCACCGGCGGCACCCGCACGAAGATCGATTTTCGGACCCAGGACTGTCTTACACCCTTGATTGGGCGTCTTGAAGGTCCAGAGTAGGGCCCCGGTGCGGGCGTCGGACACCACGTAGTTGACACTGCACGGTCGGGTACCGCCATGAAAGGGTACGGCGCTGGCATTGCGCAGCACGAAGCTCACGGGCACGGGCTGATTCTGCGGTGTATTGAGCGGCACGATAAGCTCACCCAGAACGCCCGCGGCATGCGCGACCCCGGACCCGAGAAGGACCAGGCACAACAAAGAAGCCCTCATGGCCTGATCTTGCCAGAGGACTTCGGGAAACGCGTGAGGGGTTAGCGGGTAAAGGTCATCGAGGGGTAGTACTTCTGGATGGTCGGCACAGGGGTCATGTAGGCGGCGAGGTAGCAGTTGATGGTGCCGGCTTCTCCTGGAAGCAGGGTGGCGAACTGTGCGGGCGTCGGGGTGGAGGTGTTGCCGCCCGCCTGAATCCCAGCCAGCTTCGCCGTGTTGATGCCGTTGACCACGCCGGTGCGGTTGAACCAGGGGCCGCCGCTGTCGCCCGAGCAGGTGACCGGATTGCCGTCCAGGCTGTAGAGCTTGACGGCATGGACCAGCACGTCGCTGCCGTAGTTCACCTCAGCGTCCACGCTGACGACCTTGGCCTGCTTAAAGCCCGTGCGCATGCCAACGTTGTTCAACGTCTGGTTCAGGGCGTTCTTGACCTCCGTGCTGCTGTAGGCCGCCGTCACGTCGTAGGACGCCAGTTCGCCGGCGGCCGTGGTGTCGATGGTGCGGCTGTAGGTGGACTCGGTAGTTTTGACCATGCGGCCACGGTTGGAGGCCACGCTGTAGGCCACGAACGTGACGTCTTGATCCTTACAAGGCAGCGCCGAGCCCTGGCTGGAATTGGCCGCACAGTAGGTGGAGGAGAGCCAGGTCGCCTCACTGTTTTCGGAGCCGACCCGGTACTGCAGTGGGGCGTTGTTCGAGTCACGGCCCTGGTAGAAGTTGGTGCCTTCCGTCTGTCCCTCAACGTCCGAGCAGTGCCCAGCGGTCAGGAAGCCGGAGGTGGTGCCGTTGGTGACGTTGGCACCGATGGTGCAGCCCTCACGGCCGCGCACTTCAATGCCAGCCATAGGCGGCCGCACCGTGCTGAGCAGGGTGGCCGTCTTGCCAGCTCGGCCCACGCCCAGCTTGAGGCTGTTTTCGGGAATCCCCATCTGTCCCAGCTTGGTCTTCAGCTTCGGCAGGTCCGCGTCCGTAAAGACCGTCACGTTGATCTGGCCAGCCGCGCGATCGATGCTGAGTTCGGAGATGGCGTCCGACTGCATCATGCCGCGCGGGTGCAGGCGCCAGGATTGCAGGTCGGCAAAGGAGTGCTCGGAGTCCACGATCTTGACCTTGAGGTCGCGGATCTTGACTGGGGCTTGGTCTTCGGCGACCACTGGAGAATCGGCGTCCCCGACGTAGTCCAGCACGGCCTTGCGAATCAGGCCCACGGCGCGGCCACGCGGCGCGTCGCCAATCGGCTTCTTGTTGAACTGTTTGGCCACCAACGCCACCAGCTCATTGTTGTCGTTGACGAAGTAGCCGCCGAAGGCAGGGTACTGCTGGGCAATGGCCGCCAGGTCGTCGTCTGGGCCAGCGTTCGGAGAGCTGGGCGAAACGCTCAGCATGGCTGGCATGGGGCTGGACTGTGCCTCGAGAGAAGCGGGAGCGCTGGACTCCACGCGAGGTTCGGAGGAGCCGCAGGCCGTGAGGGCCAGCAGGGTGAGGGTGACCAGAGCGGTGGTGGGCCGAATGGACATTGTGCCTCCTGAATGTCCCCCGGGTCAGTCCGGGGGCGGAGTGCAAGTCAGGGTCTCACCCCGCCCGCTGCAGACAGATATGACGCGCAGCGTTGTGCTGAATCTTTGGGCTTTGCACATGTTCAGTCAGGTTCTCCAGTTGCGGCTTCGGTCCTTCTGACGTGACATATCACACGAGCTGTCCTCGAAGATCACTTTGGCCCGGGGGATAGCAAGTGTCAGTGAGAGCGGTCGAGAAAATCTTCACTTTGCACTTCGTAGCAGTTTCCTTAAACCACCGCCCACCCCCGCAGGCCCGGGGGCGGCTCCCGGGTGGCCCTATCCCTTCCCCCGGACCGGACCTGTCCCGCCGTCACCCCTACTTGACGGTACGTCAAGAGGAGTTTACGCTGCCTCCATGCCCGGGGCGGAGGGGGAGGTGCGGGCGCGGGTGCGCGAGGTGCGGGAGGCGGCCGGACTGCGGCCCGCGGAACTCGCGCGCCGTGCGGGGCTGTCGCGCCAGGCGCTGCACGCCATCGAGACGAACACCCACGTGCCGGGCACCGTCACCGCCCTGCGCCTCGCCCGCGCCCTGGGGTGCCGGGTCGAGGACCTGTTTCATCTGCCCGGCGCGCCGCTGTTCGCGCGGCTGGTGGGCCGGTCGGTATCCCCGGGCACGCGGGTGCGGCTCGCCGAGGTGGGCGGGCGACTGCTGGCCTTTCCCCTGGGGGGAGAGGAGGCCCTGCGGGCCCCGGCGGACGGGCTCACGACTGGCGAGGTCGCGGACGGCGCCGTGCGGGTCGAACTCCTCGTGGACGCTGGCCTGCCGGGCCGCACCGCCGTCGTCGCGGGGTGTGACCCCTCCCTGGGGCTGCTCGCCCCGCACGCCGCCCGGCTGGGCCCCGGCACGCGCGTGCTGTGGCGCGACCTGCCCAGCCTGGACGCCCTGCGGGCCCTGGCGTGCGGCGAGGCGCACGCGGCGGGCATCCACCTGTGGGACCCCGGCAGCGGGGAGTCCAACCGCCCCTTCGTGACGCGCGAACTGGGCGGGCGGCCCGCGCACCTGTTCACCCTCTGGGACTGGGAGCAGGGGCTGATCGTCGCGCCGGGCAACCCCAGGGGGATTGTGACCCCCAGCGACCTCGCCCGGCCGGGGGTGACCCTCGCCAACCGGGCCGAGGGGGCGGGCAGCCGGGTCCTGCTCGACACCTGGCTGGAGGCCGCCGGGCTCACCCCCGCCGAGCGCGCCCGCCTGCCCGGCTACGCCACCGCGCACCCCACCCACCTCGCGCTCGCCGGGAGCGTGGCGCGGGGGGAGGCGGACGCGGGACCCGGCCCCCGCGCCGCCGCCCGCGCCCTGGGCCTGGACTTCGTGCCGCTGCAACGCGAGCGCTTCGACCTCGTGGTGCCCGCCGAGCATCTCGGCCATCCGGGAGTGCGGGCGCTGCTCGCCGCCGCCCGGGAGGACGCCTTTCACGCCGAACTCGCCGCGCTGGGGGGGTACGATCCCGCCCACGCCGGGGAGCTGTGGCACATCACCGCCTGAGGAGGCCCATGCGCCCAGTCACCCTCGCCCTCGCCCTGCTCGCCGTGGGGAGCGCGTCCGCCGCGAACGTCACCGTGTTCGCCGCCGCCTCGCTCACCGACGCCTTCACCGAACTCGGGCGGGCCTTCGACGCCCGGACCGGGAACCGGACCACCTTCCAGTTCGCGGGCTCGCAGGCGCTGCGGACCCAGCTTGAGAACGGCGCCCGGGCGGACGTGTACGCGAGTGCCAACGCGGCCCAGTTCGGCCCCCTGGTGGGCCGGGGGCTGGTCGCGGCGGGACAGACCTTCGCGCGCAACCGGCTGACGGTCATTGTTCCGAAGAACAGCACCAGGGTCCGCACGCTCGCGGACCTCGCCGCGCCCGGCCTGCGGGTGGTGATCGCGGACAGGGCGGTGCCGGTGGGCGACTACACCCGGCGGATGCTCGCCGCCGTCGACGGGGCGGGCACCTACGGCAAGGACTACTCCGCGCGGTTTCTGCGCAACGTCGTGAGCGAGGAGCCCAACGTGCGCCAGGTCGCCCTGAAGGTTCAGCTTGGCGAGGCGGACGCCGCCGTCGTGTACGCCACCGACGTGACCCCCAGCCTGAAGGGCGCGGTGCGCGTGATCGCGCTGCCCACCCGCTTCAACCAGGCGGCGAGCTACCCCATCGGTGTGGTGAGGAACGCGGGCAGCCCGCAGGCCGCGCGGGCCTTCGTGGACTACGTCCTGTCGGGCGAGGGGCAACGCATCCTGCGCAAGTGGGGCTTTCTCGCCCCCCGGTGAGGTGACCGTATGAGGATCAACGCCCGCAATACCCTGACCGGCACCGTGAGGGCCCTCACCCTCGGCGACATCGGGGCCGAGGTGCCGCTGGAGGTGTCGCCCGGTGTGGAACCCACCGCCACCATCACCCGCGCGTCCGCCGAGCGGCTGGGGCTGGAGGTGGGCCGCCTCGCCTCGGCGGCCATCCAGGCGAGCGACGTGATGATCGCGGTGGGGGAGTGAGGCTTCGCCCCGGGACGGCTCCGGCTCGGGGGAATTCCCCGGCGGCCCGGAACATCTCCCGTCTGCCCGGCCCCTGAACCCCGATGCGCGCCCTCCCCTCCAACTCCCCCCCGCGTTCCCCCCGCCGCTCGGGCCGCCGCAGTCCTCCGGCCCCGCTAATCGCCCTGTCGGTGCTGCTCGTGCTATTTCTCCTCGTGCCGACCCTGGTGCTGCTCGGGCGGGGGCTGACCCCGGCCTTCCTGCCCACGCTGGCGAGCCCGGCCGTGCTGGATGCGCTGCGGGTCAGCCTGGCCACCACCTTCTGCGCGGTGGGGCTCACGGTGGCGCTGGGCACGCCGGTCGCGTTCCTGCTGGCGCGCTCCTCCTTTCCGGGCAGGGCGGTGCTGGACACGCTGCTCGACCTGCCCATCGTGCTGCCGCCGGTGGTCGCGGGGGTGGGGCTGCTCCTCACCTTCGGGCGCAATGGGCTGCTGGGCCCGCCGCTGGAACTCGCCGGGGTGTCCCTCGCCTTCAGCCCCGCCGCCGTGGTGCTCGCGCAGCTCTTCACCGCGGCGCCCTTCTACCTGCGGGCGGCGAAGGCCGGGTTCCTGGCCGTGGACCGGGACGTGGAGGCCGCCGCGCTGACCGACGGGGCGTCGCGCTGGGGGGCCTTTCGGCACGTCACCTGGCCGCTGGCCTTCCCCTTCCTGCTGGAGGGGCTGGTGCTGACCTGGGCGCGCGCCCTGGGGGAGTTCGGGGCGACGATCCTGTTTGCGGGGTCGCTGCCGGGCCGCACCCGGACGGTCACCCTGGCGATCTACTCGGCGCTGGAGAGTGACCTCGCGCCCGCGCTGGTCCTCTCGGCGGTGATGGTCGTGGTGGCCTTCGGGGTGCTGCTCACCGTGCGCCTGCTGGCCGCCCGGCAGCGGGCGCCGTAGGGGTCACTCCTGGTCTCTCCCCACCACCCGGGAGGTCGCCGCCGCCGCGAGCCCGCCCGCCAGATACCAGGCCACCGTCAGGAGGGGCGTGCGAGGGCTCCGCGCGCCCGGCTGACGACCCAGACCGAGTGGGCGCGGCAGGAGTACGGCGCCCAGGCCCGCCGCCAGGCCGAGCGCCCCGCCCCGGAGCCACGTTCCCCCGGGGCTCCCGGCCCCCACCAGGCTGTAATACAGGGTGTTCGAGGCGAGGTCGGCGGCTATCGTCCACCCGTAGAGGGCGCGGCCCCGGGGCGGGTCCACGTGGGCGGCCTCGAGCGACCCCGCCAGCGCCCGCTCGCCGATCACGTCCATGCGGGGGGCGTGGGGCAGGCGGCGCCGCACGACCTCGTTGAGCAGGGTGACCGTGACCGCCCCCGCCAGGCCGCCGAGGAGGGTCGGCCAGAGGCGCTGAATCAGACCCTTCTCCTGTCGGGGCTGCTCCGGGGATTTCTCCTCCACACTCCTCGTCCTGTCGTCCGTGACCACGTCTCCGCTCATGCCGGCCTCCTCTCCCCTCTAAGTACAGCAAGTCGCGCCGCGAGGGGCGTTTCCTCAAGGTCTGGTGGAGGAGACCCCACCCGCGCCCATCGCGCCTTTTTCGGCTATACTCTGTTCAGAACAGAATGCGGCGGTCCTATTTTCCGCCGTACCGGAAGGACAGCCATGACGAGAGCGAAACAAAAGGACAAAGCCGCCATCCCCCAGGAGGACGCCTTCCGGGGCTTCGACGCGCTGATGGCGACGGCGGACGTGGACAGCCAGATCGCGTCCCTGGCGGAGAGCGGGGCGGACGAGGAGACGCTGAACCGGGAACTCACCCGGGCGCTGCGGCTGGCGCAGGACCGCTGGGGGCTGGGGCTGCTCCACCTGCGGCACGAGGCGGCGGTAGTCCGGGCAGAGAACGGAACCCCCGACGTGTCGCTGCGGGTGGACGGCGCGGAGGTCAGCCGGGTCTCGGAGGGGGCCGCCGCCCTCGCCGCGCGGTACACGAGCATGCAGGCCCCGAACGCCGAGGGGCTGAGCGAGTGGGGCGTCCTCCCCGAGGGGCACCGGGTCACCCTCAAGGGTGGCACCGGGCAGCTCCGGGTGCTCGTCGAGGACGCGCGCGACTTCGAGACGCACTGGGCCGCCGAGCGGGGCGGGGTGTGGACCCGCACCTGGCGCCAGGGGGACACGCTGGCGGTCGAGGTTCACCGCCCGGCCTCGGCGGCGACCGCCCTCTCGGACGCCGCGTGGGACGTGATCACCTCCATCCGGGACCGCAACTTCCAGCGCGAGCTGATGGAGCGCAGCAACAGCGTCGGCCTGCTGGGCGCGCTGCTGGGGGCGCGGCGCAGCGGGGCGGGGGACGCCCTCTCGCAACTGCCCTCGGCGCACTTCACGGTCAGTTCCGCCGTCGTGCGGGAGAGCGGCCGGGACGCCCGCAGCCTGGACCGCTGGAAGGCCATGCTGCGTGAGGGCACCGAGGGGCTCGACGAGATGCAGCGGGCCGCCACGCGCCGATTGGCGGACGTGCTGAGCCACGGCCTGCGCTGAGGGACAGGCGGCCCCACGTTCCTCTCCATTGTTGGAGGGGCGCGGGGCCGCCGCTGTTACTGGATGGACAGCACGGGTTTGCACTCCTCCACGCCGATCAGCTCGATGTCGCTCCGGCGCCGCACTTCCCAGTCCTCCCGCCCCAGTCGCCAGCGGTTCAGCACGGCGGGCTCGCCGCGCCGTGTCGCCCAGTCCCGGCCATCCGGCCGGTAGCCCAGAGCCCCGGACACGCGGTTCGACGCCTCGTTGTCGAAGAACGCCTCACTCGTCGCTTCCGCCGCCCCGAATCCCCCGAAGGCGAGGTGCAGGATGGCCGCGCGCATCTCCCGTCCCAGGCCCTGTCGCCGGGCGCCCGGGGCCAGCCAGGAGAACGTGGTCACCGTCCTGAAGCGGTCGAAGTTCACGCCGATCAGATCCTGCATCCCCACGGCCTCCCCGCCCAGCAGGACCACGAAGTACAGGCGCCAGGACTCCGGGCGGACGGTGCCGCGCCCGCGCCAGATGGCCTGAAGCCACTTCCGTTCCCGCAGCGGATTGTCCTCGTACAGGGACATGGGGTCGTCGAAGGGGTCAGGCTGCCGCCCGGCCACTCCAGCGCGGACGATGGGGAGGAGCCGGGCCAGCAGGTCATCCGTGGCCCCATGAAGTTGGGGGCCGACGAGAGGCGGAAGCGAAACCTGCGCTAGAAAGCTGGCTCACATTTCAAGGCATCCTGCCGCTCCTGCCGCAACTCATTTCCCGTTATAAGAGCCCGGCAGTGCGGCGTGTGGAGAGCTTGGCCTGCGGGTCGCCTAAGCCCAAACCAACTGGCCCTGACCCAGACCCGCTTTCCAGGGGATGCATGACGTTGAGACGAAAAGCCATGAGCTTTACCTGGGATTGGCTTAATGGAAACTTAACCCATGGAGGTTGGTCGAATTTGCGGCAAGGTAGAGAGGTTGGGATTGCTACTGTTCTTGAGAAGGCTCATGTCTCATTCTTTCGCACTAATCGCCTAGTGCTATTGACATGTTGTCTTACGAAGGGAGATATATGCTCGCGAAGCCATTTCCTCTAATCGCACTCGGCCTCCTTCTGTTCTCTTGTGGAAAGCAGGCACCAGCTTCAAACACTGTTGCCGTGCTAGGGATGGGACCCACCAGCCTGATAGATCAACCCCCGGTCATACCTCAAGGGGTCGGCAAAATACAAGCCCTAGGCAATGATGTACAAGCTGATATTCAAAAGGTGTTCGGCTCAGCCCAAGCTGTAGACCCACTCAAACCGTGGGCACCACGCAATACGAGCCAGGCCCCGCAATCCCTTCGGCCACAAGCCTCGGGTTCAACGGGAAGTAGTTTACAAGACGGTTACACAATTACTTTTTATGACCTGAACGGCGTAAGCTTTGCATACGCTAACCATGTTTCGCAGTCCACGAACACAGCGGACAATGATCCCTCAACACTGGCGGCACGTTATGATCCTGATGCCTCCCCGAGCCCAGATCAGTCAACCTGGCAAGATAGCACCTATGTTACGGGTGCCAATACTCGACGCACACCTATCGGCGACACTCTTTACGGTTTCCCCATTCTTTACGGTATCTATAGCAGTGGATCTCAGTCTAAGGGTTTCAGTCCTGACAACATCTCTCGCTTTGTGATGCCTGCCGAGCGGCAATATTGGGCAGAGATGCGAGATGGCCGCTTCTTCGACCTTCTTAAACGTGATTGGGTAAGTGCAAATGATGTCACACAGGCTCGGCAAAAGTACGCCGAAATGCTTGATCGGATGGCGAACGATTCCAATATTGCTTCGTACGCTACTGATAAGTGGCAGGCAATGAATAATGAGTTCAAACTTTCGCCCTCTGGGTGCAACGGCGGAACAGAGCCTGGAACGTGTGTTATAGACCCAATTAATCAAACTAGTGTTGGCGGGTCTTCTACTATTGGAATCCAGAGTATAGATTCATACCAGACATGTCGAAACTATCGCTTCCTCTGGTGGGGCTGGACAACATGCCGTACTGGTTGGCGCGGCGCAATGCCTGAGGCGAAGTACGCGAAGGAGGACTACCAGCTCCTGTACGATAGTAGCTCGTACTGGGGGTGTGGTCCTGCCTCCGGCGCGTCTATGTTGTGGTGGTGGAAGGTGCGCGGTGGGAAAGACGTGATTGACAACGACTACGATGTAGACTATCGCTACGCTCGTCCAGTCAATGGAGTCTATTACGGTTACCGCGACTCGGGATACGAGCGCGCCGCGAAGGCTCTCGTATCCGACATGCAGGCGTATAACAGCATTTGGTTTTTCAAACTACCCAATAAGCAACGTGCAACAAACCCCTGGAATTATGCGTCGGGACTACAAACATACCTCGATCGACGTAATCAAGGTCTAACCAACAAATACAAACTTGCGGCAAAATCACACTATGGTTGGGGTCCTATAGCCTGGGGGCGGACCCTAGATATCCTCAAACAGCAGTTCAGCCGAGAGCAGCCTGTTGTGGGGCTCGAGTTCAGCTTGGGCATCCAGCACTCCGGCGTATTGAAGTCTTTTAACTGGGATCCGTTTGGAGACCTTTGGGCTGATTTGCAGTATGGTCCCGTAAGCGGGCGCACCAGCTTGAATCTCAGTGCCTGGTGGGTTCCCATCGCAGGTGTATATTGGATTGAGGAGGCCCCATGAATCGAGGGTGGATAGGGGTAACATTGCTGGTGTTCCTCACGGCATGTGGTCAGCGAAACGTAGGCCAACTTACGGCGACCGTAAGCGACTTGAGTAGTGAGGCGCGAGTTTCATTCTATCTGAACACGATGCCCGTCAAGCAGGCGGTTCTCGCTGCTGGTCAAGGCATCAGTTACGTTTACAACGATGCAGTGGGCACACAAATTTGTATTGAACTTGATCAACAGGGTAAGACGACGGGCTTTAGGGGTCAGATTCCTACAGTCGTGCCCACAATCATTAATATTAGTGAAAGGAGCGGGCAGTACGTTGTTGAGGGCAATGCAAGCGAATTTGTGAATCGTACCGTAAAATGCATCTGAATACGATTTGAGGTTCGTTATTTAGGGACCAAGTGGTTTAAGTGACGTGACCTGTGTGACATGGGTTGCGTCACTTGAACTATTCAAAAGAGGACGGCCTGTCCTCTTCGTTGTCGCGCATCTCCGGGACGAGCAGCAGGCGCTGCTCGTCCTCGACCGGACCAACTGGAAAGGCGGTAAGCACGACCTGAACATCCTGTTGCTGAGTGTACGGTGGCAAACCTTCAGCTTCCCGCTCTTGTGGACCTTGTTGCCGCGTGGCGGCAACAGCAACATGGCGACCCGTATCGCCCTGGTCGAACGTCTACTTCCCTTACTTCAAGGCCGGAGGGTGTTCTTGGGGGCCGACGAGAGGCGGAAGCGAAACCTGCGCTAGAAAGCTGGCTCACATTTCAAGGCATCCTGCCGCTCCTGCCGCAACTCATTTCCCGTGATAAGAGCCCGGCAGTGCGGCGCGTGGAGAGCTTGGCCTGCGGGTCGCCCAAGAGATGAGAAACAGAATCCAGCGATCGAGGCGCTTCTAGCGGGATTCTCTGGTCGTCTTGCCCTTAGCACGGGTTTCGGTTCCGACTCTCGTGTGACCTCAAGTTCCAGCCTGGGCGTGATGACTCCGAGATTCGGCAGCGGGTAGAGATGAACGGCCCTAGCTCCAGGAGAAGACGGGCCACCCACGGAATCCATGCGCGAAATAGCCTAATGGCCGCGACAAAGGACCCGAGGACCAGTTCGGGTCGCTGGGCTTCATGGTAAATGTGGTGGCCCTGAGGGACGCTCGATATTACTCCGCCCCCCGGATCGCCCGCAGCCGCTCCAGCACCTCGGCGGCGTGGGTGTGGGGCACCACGTCGCGCCAGTGGGCGGCGATCCTCCCGTCCGGCGAGATCAGGAAGGTTTCGCGTCGGGCGGGGCGGACCTCGTCGCCGGGCTCGGGCTCGTCGAGCACGCCGTACAGGCTGCTGAGGGCGTGGGTGCGGTCGGGGATGAGGGGGAAGTCGAGCTGGCACAGGCCGCGGAACTCCACCTGGCTCTGGCGGGTGTCGCTGCTGACGCCCACGAGCTGCGCCCCCGCCGCCCGGAACTCGGGGAAGAGGGCCTGGAAGCGCCGCGCCTGCATCTGGCAGTGGGTGGCCGCCGCCCGGGGAAAGAAGAACAGGACGACCCAGCGGCCCCGCCACCCCGAGAACGTGAGGGGCTGCCCCGCGTCGTCGGTCACCGTGAAGTCGGGGGCGAGGTCCCCCACCTGGAGCGTTCGGGTGCTCGGGATCGTCATAGAAGAGGTCCAGTATGCCCCCCTCGGACAGCCGGGCGTGGGGGAAAACTTCACGGTGGCAACTCATCCGCGCCCATGCTCTCCTGTCCCTATGCCGCAACTCCCGCTGCGTGCCGTCCTGGGCGCGCTGGTGCTCATGTCCACTGCCCTCGCCAGCGTCGAGAACGACCTCGGCGCCGTCCTGAAGTTCGGCCCGCGGGTGGCGGGCAGCCCCGCGAACGAGCAGGCCCGCACCTACCTGGAGGGGCAGCTTCGCGCGCTGGGCTACCAGACCCGCCGGGAAAGCTTCTCCTACCCCCGCTTCGACGACCTGGGTTCAGGTGTGCGGGTGGGAGACCAGGCGCTGGCCGGGCTCGCCCTCCAGGGCACGGTGGGGGGCGAGGTGACCGCCCCCGCCGTCCGCGTGCCCGGCGTCGGCACCCCCGAGGACTTCCGGGGGGTAGACGTGCGGGGCCGGGTCGCGGTCGTGGCGCGCGGCCAGATTCCCTTTGTCCAGAAGGCGCGCAACGCGCTGGCGGCGGGGGCGGCCGGGCTGATCGTGGTGAACAACGTGGCGGGCGCGTTGCGCGGCACCCTGGGGGACCGGGTGGGGCTGCCTGTATTGGGCGTCACGCCGGAGGTCGGGGCGGCCCTGCGGGGGGGGCAGGCGGTCACCCTGCGCGTGCGGGTGCGCGAGGGCGAGGTGCGCGGGGTGAACGTGGTCGCGTCGCGGGCGGGGGTGGGCGCGCCCACCCTGCTGTTCGGCGGCCACCTGGACTCGGTGCCGGGCGCGCCCGGGGCGAACGACAACCTCTCCGGCTCGCTCGCGGTGCTGGAAATCGCCCGCCGGGCGGCGAATACACCCCTGGCCGCGCGCAGCCTCTTCGTGCTGTTCGACGGGGAGGAGGACGGCCTGCGCGGCTCGGCCGCCTTCGTGAAGGAGAACCCGGCGCTCGTGCGGGGCCTGAGGGCCATGTTCAACTTCGACATGGTGGGCGTGAACGTGAGGCCCCTGGCGGTGAGCGGGGACCCGGAGCTGGTGAGCCTGGCCCGGCAGTCCACGCGGGGGCTGGAGACGTTCCCGCCCAGCAGCGACAGCGACCACGCCTCCTTCGCGGCGGCGGGCGTGCCCGTCCTGTTCTTCCACCGCGGCCTGGACCCGAACTACCACCAGCCGGGCGACCGGGTGGCGGACCCCGCCCTGATCCGGGACACGGTGGACGCGGCGCTGCGGACGGTGGACACGCTGCTGGCCGCCCCCGCCGCGAGCCGGTAGGGAGGAACGGGCGGCTCGGGATGTTCCCCGCTGCCGCCCGCTTCACCCGCTCAGCTCGCCGCGTCCTTCACGAAGAGCACGCCGTCCGTGAGGGGCAGGTCCGGCCCTTGCAGGGGGAAATATCCGGCCTGGGGAGGAATATCTGCCCTGGAGGTCAGCTCTCGCGGGAGAGCGGCGGTCAGTTCTCCGGCGCTGAACAGGGCGGCCGGGTGGGCCGGGTTCATCAGCGCGCCCTCCAGGGTGTCCGGGGCCGGGTCCCCGATGCCTCTCTCCGGCGCGGTGTCCAGGTGGCTGGCGATGAAGGCGTAGTGCGGGCCGAACCGGAGGCTGGCGTGCGCCCCGGCGCCCCACCACTCGATCCTCATGCCGCCCAACTGCATCGTGGCCGTGTTGCGTTGCAGGTGGCTGTTGTGGGCAAACACCAGCGTCGGCCCGCGCTCCCCCTCGCGCCGGGCAATGGCGCCCAGGTTGTCGGCCATCAGCAGGTCACGCAGGGCCGCCGCCCGCGCCATCCGGGTCGGCCTGGGGTCGGCCAGCAGCGCGTGGTACTGGAGCAGGCCCATAGCCGTGCGGGCGTGCAACTCTGCCTCCCAGAATGCCGGCTGTGCGGCCAGCCCCGGCGCCCCGGTTCGCAGCCGTGTGGAGAGGTCGTCGGCCAGCAGGCGGAGGTGCCGCGCGTCTCCCCCGTTGCCGATGGACTGGGCCGCGTCCATGACGGCAGCCGGATTGGTCCAGCGGGCCTCATCACCGCAGAGGTTTTCGATGGTGGTGGTGTTCGCCGGGACATCGTCCAGGTGCCGACTCAGGAATTCGTGCAGGGCGAGCAGGCTGGCACGGGGACTGGGGGCCCACCATTCCAGGGGCGCGTCGAAGCCGTAGAAGTGCAGGTGGTCCCCGGGGCCTCGGCCCGCGTTGAAGGCCCGCATCCATTCGACCAGTGCCCGATTGCCCGCATAGGCTCCAAACCCGTGGCTGAAGCCCGTCTGCATCACCTCCTCCAGCGTTCCCTGACCTGACGTGACATAGGCATTCACCTGCAGGCCAGCGATGATGTCACTTTCCAGGGCCACCGAGCGAAAGCCGTGGTCCTGGACCAGCGTTTGGAAGATGCGGTTGCGCCAGGCTGGAAAGACCTCCAGGCCGTGCGTCGGTTCCCCGAGGCCCAGCAGGCGAGGCCGGGCGGGCAGGGTGCCCAGAAAAGACGAGAGGGCGGTCTGCGGATCGGCCATGTCCCAGCCGACCCCGGGTGGGTTCCGGTGTTGCATGTCGTACTCCTTCGCCACAGGGCGCGCCCGCTCTGGCTCCCCCAGCATTCCTGTGGAAGATGTGAGGAGGCTTACGGGAGAGCCTTTATCTCACCTTCACAGGAGATGTGGGGGAACTCCGGTGCCTGGGGGGACGGCCGCCTCAAGCCCCGTCGCGCCGCCGCGTTTTGCCCGGGGCCCGGTGGACGTGCAGGATCTGGGCGAGGCCGAAGACCCACGCCACGGAGAAGAGCGCGCCGCCGGTCACGTCGGTGGGGTAATGGACGCCGATATAGACGCGGGACCACATCATGGCGAGGACGTACAGGGTGCCCAGGATCAGGGCGGGCCACCGCCAGCGCGTGGGCCACAGCAGCGCGGCGATGGCGGTCGCCAGGGCGGAGGCGAACATGGCGTGCCCGCTGGGAAAGGAGAAGTCCGGCTCGGGCAGAACGGGGGTCCAGAAGGCGGGCCGCGGGCGGTCGAAGAGGTTTTTGAGCAGCACGTTGATGATCGCCACGCCCCCCAGGCTCAGCGCCACGAAATAGGCCCAGCGCCGCCGAACCCGGTACGGCGCCGCGACGAGGAGCAGCCCCACGGGGGCCATCCCCTTCGCGCTGCCGAGCAGCGAAAAGGCCACGGCGACGTGATTGAGGAGCGCCGAGCTGTGGGCGTGGATGGCGAGCATCAGCGGCTTCTCGAACCCGAAGGGCTCTTTCTCGAACACCTCCTGGGCGATCTTGACAAAGCCCAGCAGCGGCAGCAGCAGCCCGAAGAACAGGATAGCCAGGGCGTGCCCGTGCCGCCGGAGAAAGTCCGCGAGGTGCCGGATGGGGGAGGCGGATGTCATGCTGGCGTCAAGCTACGCCCTGCCCGCCCCCGGAAAAGGAGGCCGGTCTTGGGACGGCCCATATGGAAGAGCGGCACGATCTGCTCAAAAGAGCAGGGGTTCAAGCGGGCCGCGGTGGAGCAGACCTTTCGATCTTATCTCACCCCGAGGGGCAGCCTTGGCCCTCAATTCAACGGTTGCTGCTGGAGTTGCTGGGCCAACCGCTCCAGCAGGGGCGGAACGTGTCCCACCTCCCGGGCGAAGAAGGCCTGGCTCTCCCAGCAGGTCGTTCGCGCCGCGCTGATGCCACAGACCTGGGCAGTGGCGCGGATCAGGAAGTCGTGTAGGCCCTCGTCGAGGGGATCGACCTCAATGAGCCGCTCGGCGAGCTTGAGGCACTTGGCGTAGTCCCCCTCGTTGTACCAGGTGTCCATCGTCTCCAGGCCCACCCGGACGATCCAGCGACTCATGCGCTCACGCTCCGCTTCCACCCATTCGCTCTCCGAGCCCCGCAGGAAATCCTTGACATTGAACTTAGTTGTCAGCATGACATCTGGGCTGGTGCTCAGCAAGGCGTCCCGCACCTCCTGGAGGTCCCACGTCAGGTGTACCCCCTCGCAATGCACCCGGTAGACCTGGGCGCCCGGGTCGTAGGGCACGGAGAGCCCGGGCACCAGACGCTTGAGTTCCAGGCGGACCTGGTGGATGTAATTCTTCGCCCGCGCTGGGGGAACACCATCGAAAACCTCAGTCTGCAAGGTCACCAGTGGACTCGCCCCATGACGGAGCAGATAAGCAAGGACCTCGACCGACTTCCGCATCTGGAGCCGTGCCCGCTGCCCATTGACGAGAATCGCCGGGCTATCCAGGGTCACCAGGTCTACGTGGGCCACTGGGGGCGTCTGCTGCGAAGGCGCGCACAGCACCCGCTCGTACTCGTGTTCTCCGAGGGCGTCGAGGCGCTGGCGCGTCTGTTTCAAGCCGTGCAACTCGGGTGCGAGGTGCTGTTGACCTCCCAGCATGACGTGAGCGTCAGCCGCTCCCCGCAGTGCCTCCCGCGCGGCTTCTAGAGGACCGAGACGGTCGTAAGCCTCGGCCAGATGCAGCAGGACCCACACCACCTCCCGGGTACACCCCGCAGCCTGAAACGCCTCTCTCGCGGCCTCCAACCGTTCGAGGCCCCGGGCGTCGCCCTCGCAAACCATCGCCGTTCCCTCGCGCCAGTCCAGGTAGGCCTGCGCCCGTGGCGTCTTCACCAGAGCCCTGGCCCTCCTCAGGCTGACCCGTTCTAATGTCCGGTCTCCGGCGGCCGTGGCAAGGGCCACCAGCCCCAATTGGGCGTAGAACTCAGTCTCGGGCTGCTGCTGTTCGCGGGCCAGGCGAATGGCTTCCCCAAATGCCTCGCGCGCCTGCTCTCCGCAGCCTGTCGCTCGGTACCACGTTCCCCAGCCATAGGGAAGGAGCGGGGCGGCCAGCGGGCAGTCGGCGATGTGTTGTTGTGCTCTGGTCAGGTGTTGCTGAGCGTTCTCGAACTTCCCGAGGTAGGTCGCACTAGCCGCCCGCGCCAGTTGAACGTAGACGCGGCGGGCAGGGTCGGCCTGGTCCTCGGCGAACCGGAGGTAGGCCTCAGCCTTCACGTCGTTGCCCTGGTGGGCGGCCACCAGCCCGATGGAATGGGCCACCGCCGCCTGGGTGAGGGGGGGAGCGCCGACCGCATGGCTCCACGCCTCATCGAGTAACGTGGCCGCCCGCGACACCTCGCCACACTGCTGTTCGAGGATGGCCGCTTCGCGCAGGGCAAGGGCAGCGTCCCGGGACGACAACTGGGCGATGTTAAGACCGGCAAGGTGCTGGCGTGCCGCCTCGAACTCCCCCTCGAAGCGCAGGCAACCCGCGAGATCGATGTGCGCCGTCTGATCGCCCTGCGCCACAGCCGTCAGGAGAAGCCGTCGGGCATCCAGAACGTTACCGAGATACAGGTGGCAGACCCCGGCCCAGCGGTAATCCTGGGCGCGCGGCCGCTTCAGGGCTGCGAAGAGCTGAACTCCCCTTCGATAGTCACCCGTTAGGACGGCGTGCTGGAGACCGTGCGCCATAGGTGAAGCATAGGTGGGAACGGGCGGCGCTTGGTGTAGGTGTGCCCATTTCTTCCCTCAACATGAACCCAACGGGAAGAGCAGGTTTTTCTCGTCGCGCACGCCCCAAACCGTTTCCTAAACGAGACCAAACCGGGCAGTCCATAGCCTCTTGTCCACGAGGACAACTGATGAAGACTGCGAAAAAGACGTTCTTAGCCTTGTTGTGCTTCGCCCTGCTTGCGGCAGGGCATGCGGGTGCCGACCCCAGTACCGGGCACGGTCCTGGCGCAGGCCCCGCAACATCTCCGCTCCCCTTGTTGCCCTGCACCACACTCTGTGGAACTTGAGCCCTGGTCCGTTTCTGTCGTTCACAGACGGCGGATGAAGTCAGAAGCCCCCTCAACTCAGGAGATCACCATGCAGATCAAGACCCTGGCACCGTCTGTCCTCACCTTGGCGCTGGCCCTCGTGGCATGCGGTCAACAAGACCGTGCTCAGACACCCACCGCCTCTTCCCCTGAGTCCGCTGTCGCTCGCCTGGATGTTTTGCAGGGCTCGCCGGTTGTCGGCCAGGCACATAACGTGGAGGTCAAGGCCTACGACGCCAACAACCGTGAAGTGGCGCTGGCCTCCACTGATCTGGTGTGGGAAGTGAAGAACCCAGAAGTGCTCCGGATGGATGCTCCCGGAAAGTTCACCCCTCTCAAGGCGGGTGAAACTGTCCTTACGGTACGCACCCGGGATGGGCGAACCTACACAGAGTACCCGGAAGTTGTGTGGCAGAAAGGCTCTTTCCAGCCGACTGTGGAAACGCCAGGGAACTTGGTCGCACAGGCGGCCCCTGGGCATAGCTACGCTGAATTGAATACGAACTGGAGCCGGTACGTAAATAATTCCGTGGACCTGTACGGTAATCTTTGTAGCGGTTCTGCCAACGATTGCGGGCAGTGCACGGGGCTGGCCAAGGCGTTCGGGAACCAGACGCCCTACGACAGGACGACGCAATCGTGGTTCAGTGGTGGTCGCGTCCTCACCAGTGGCAACTGGCCCAGCCTGAATGTTGCTCTGGCCGGTGGTGACGCGATAGCCACCATGGAGCCCTACAATGGGGACTTACGGTACAGCCTGGCCGACTATGCTGGGACTGGTCACGTCGCCCTGTTTGCCTCGTACAGCAAGACATCGACGGACGTTTCCATCTTCGTGCGCGATCAGAACTACGTCACGCCCCTAAAAGTGGGCTCACACACCTTCTTCGTTCCTAAAGTGAACGGCATCCCCTATTGCTCCACTAGCACCTCGACGGATACTGCCAACATATGCAATTATCACAAGGTAGCGGTCCGTTGAAATTGTCCCTTCTGGCAGTGCTGGCGCTTGTAAACATCGCCTCTGCGGGCGGGCTTGAGGCTTCCTCCGGGTCCAAAATCTTTCAGGCGAATGCGTTTTGTCAGAAGTACGGTTGCTTGCCCGTCGCCTCTTGGCAACGCTTTGGGCGAAAGTACGAGGTCTACCGTCTAAGCCGTGATAGCAAGGTCGAATTGTCAATCTACCGGGATTCGAGTGGCGGTGTGGTAGGAGCAACTTACTCTACCTGGACAGTTGATGATTGGAGCGCCGACTATGGAAGGGCCGCAGAATTCCTGAGCACTGTTTTTGCTGGCGCAGACATCAACAGAGGACTTTTAAGTCAGGTTGACAAGTCTAGAGTACAAGCGGGAGCCAATGTTGGTTGGCGCGGTCAAACCCTGGTGTTATTCCGCGAGTTGGTGCGAGTTCCATCTTTTAATCAACTTCTGCGGGTAAACGTGAGTGCGGGGCTTTTTAAGTCGGGACAGCCGTAAGATAAACGCTGCCTGCGGCTTATACTGGGTGAGTCAGCGTGTGTGGGCGGCCGGAATACTAATTGAGATTCCGCCGCCCTACTTTTCGCGTGCCAAGAGGAGTATATGTCTCACAATCTACGCTTTTTTAAGTTAGCGGTGGGCTTGGTGTTGCTGGCCGGAGCGTTCGCTACTGGGACTTTGTGGTCTCGGCCACAGGTCCGTCAAGTCTTTCGGCCAATCAACACTCACGGACAGCCAACTCTGGGTCGTGAGAACGCCCCAGTTCAGGTCGTTGTCTTTGCCGACTTCAAGTGTCCCTTCTGTGCACGCTTTGAAAGCGATGTGTTTCCTAGGTTAAAGGATCAGTACATAAATACCGGAAAGGTACAGTACAGCTTCGTTAACCTTGCATTTTTAGGTCCAGATTCTAATATAGCGGCACAGGCAGGAGAGTGTGTTGCCCACCAAGATCAGAATTTGTTTTGGAAGTTCGTCGATAACGTGTACCAACACCAAGGGGATGAAGCTAAAATCTGGGCAACTCCGGAAGAAATGACAAGAATCGCCACAAACTTGAGTGGTATAGGTATAAAGGAGTTCCAAAATTGCTTGGCACAGTCAAGATTTGCGGATGCAGTAGAAAGTGACCGAAAGTTGGCCGAGAGCACTGGGGTACAAGGAACGCCAGACATCTACATCAATGGTATTCGAGCACCGAGGTTTGGATATGATACCGTTTCCCAATTGATTGACGCAGCTCTCCAATTAAGTCGTGGATAACTCTTATTTGTACAATTTTCGCAAATACCGTCGGAAACCTGTGGCCCGGAGAGATAGATGCGCGGAATGATTGGAAAACGAACTGGAAAACAGGTTCTAGATGAACACCTTATTTCAAGGTATACACTCAGCCCAGTCGAAGGCAAGCTGCAACCGGGCAAGACGCACCTCGTTACTGGCGCCGCCGCGTTGAGCTCGCCCCATGCTCGTGGACAGGAGATAAGGCCCGACAGGTCGCACAGGATCAGCGACTCGGCCCTACACCACTGGGCTCGTGAGTTTGAGCGGCAGGGCCGCTGTGCTCGACCTGCACTCCCGACTGGTAGTGGGCTGGTCGATGGGTGAGCAGCTCACCACCAATCTGCCACCGGTCGCATTGAACATGGCCTTTGACCGGTGACGACCGCTTGAATACGCCCAGTACACGAGCCACATCTACTGGACCGCTATGGAGGCCGAAGGAGCCCTGGCCAGCATGGGCAGGAAGGGGGCGCCCATACCCGCCCCGCCCGCCCCCTACCCCTCCGAACCGGCGGGCACCAGGAGGGCCGCCTGGTGCGGCAGCGCGAAGCTGAAGGTGGCGCCGCGGTCCTCATGGCTCTCGGCCCAGACGCGCCCGCCGTGGCGCAGCACGATGCGCTTGACGTTGGCGAGGCCCACGCCCGAGCCCTCGAAGGCCCCCGCGGTGTGCAGACGCTGAAACACCCCGAAGAGCCGGTGGCTGTACTCCATGTTGAAGCCCACCCCGTTGTCCCGCACGTGAATCACCGCCTCGGGGGGGCCGGGCGTGCCCCAGACCTCGATGGTGGGTTCCTCGCGGCCCCGCGAGTATTTCAGGGCGTTGGAGAGCAAGTTCATCATGACCTGGCGCAGCGCCGGGAGGTCGCCGTGGACCACCGGGAGGTCATGGACCTGCCAGCGGACCCGGCGGTGCTCGTCCTCCGCCCCGAGGTGACGGATCACGTCCTGCACGAGGTCCGCCAGCGGCACCGGTCGGAAGTTGAGGTCCTGGCGCCCGGTGCGCGCGAAGTCGAGCAGGTCGTTGATCAGCAGGTCCATCCGCCCCGCCGAGTCCTGGATGATGCCCAGCCGCTTGGCCGCCTTCTCGGGCAGCAGCCCTTCCGTGTCGCGGCGCAGCAGGTCGGCGAAGCTGGCGATGTGGCGCAGCGGCGTTCTCAGGTCGTGCGAGATGGAGTACGCGAAGGCCTCCAGCTCGGCGTTGACCTCCTCGAGCTGGGCGGTGCGCTCCCGCACCCGCGCCTCCAGCGAGGTGTTGAGGGCCAGCAACTCGGCCTCGATGCGCTTGCGCTCGGTCACGTCCTTGCCGGTGGACACGAAGTGGGTGACCACGCCGCGCTCGTCCTTGACCGGGGTGACGGTCTTCTCCTCGTGGTAGAGGGTGCCGTCCCGGCGGCGGTGGACGACCTCGCCGCGGTAGGTCTCGCCGCGCAGCAGGGTCTCCCACATCTCCTGAAACCCGGCGTCCCCGTCCGGGCCGGAGGTCAGCAGGTCCAGGCGCTGGCCCAGGGCCTCCTCCCGGGAGTAACCGGTTACAGCCTCGAACGCCGGGTTGACGTACTCGATGGTGCCGTCGCGGGCGGCGATGAAGACGGGGTCGGCGGTCTGCTCCAGGGCGCTCGACAGCTTGCGCATCTCCTGCTGGGTCTGGCGCCGCTCGTCCTCGCGCTCGCGGCGCAGCCGCTCGTGCGCCTCGCGGGCCTCGCGCGCCTCCAGCTCGCGCAGCCGCCGCTCGTGCGCCTGGACGGTCAGCGTCTTGCGGTGCAGGTCCACGAAGACACCCACCTTGGCCCGCAGCACCTCCGCCCGCACCGGCGAGAAGATGAAGTCCACCGCGCCCAGCGAGTAGCCGCCCAGCATGTCCGCCTCCGCCCGGTCGTGGGCGGTCACGAAGATGATGGGCGTGCTTTCCGTCTGGGGGCGGCTGCGGATCAGCGAGGCGGTCTCGAAGCCGTCCATGCCGGGCATCCGCACGTCGAGCAGGATCACCGCGTACTCGGCTTGCAGCAGCAACCGCAGCGCCTCGCGGCCCGAGGAGGCGAGGACGACGTTCTGCCCCAGTGGCTCCAGCGCGGAGGCCAGGGCGAGGCGCTTGGCGTCCTGGTCGTCCACGATCAGGATGTTGGCGGGGGGCGGCGGCTCTAGGGGCGAGGTCATGCGGTTCTCCGGTACAGTTTCTCACTCAGGTTGAGCGTTGCAAAGCGCCAGGCGTGCGGGCTGAACTCCAGCGACTCGTGGCGGCCCAGCCCCAGCACCCCGAAGGGCGCCAGGCTCCCGACGAGCAGCCCCTGCACCTGCTCCTGAAGAGGACGGTTGAAGTAGATCAGCACGTTGCGGCACAGGATGAGGTGAAACTCGTTGAAAGACCCGTCGGTCACGAGGTTGTGCTGCCCCCAGATGATGTTCTGCCGCAGCGAGGCGTCCACCCGGCCGTGACCGTACTGCTGGGTGAAGTAGGCCCCGAAGTCGCCCGTGCCGCCCGACAGCGCGTAATTCCGGGCATAGGCGGCCAGCTTCTCCTGCGGGTAGATGCCGTTGCGGGCGACGACCAGGGCGGCGGCGCTCATGTCGGTCGCGTAGAGCCTGGACCGGCCCAGCAGCCCCGCCTCCGACAGCAGGATCGCCAGGGAGTACACCTCCTCGCCGGTCGCGCAGCCCGCGTGCCAGACCCGGATGAAGGGGTGGGTCCGCAGCAGGGGCAGCACCTGCTCGCGCAGCGCCCGGTAGAAGCCGGGGTCCCGGAACATCCCGGTCACGTTGATCGAGAGCGCCTCCAGCAGCCGGGTCATCGCCCGCGGGTCGTGCAGCACTCGGCCTTGCAGGGCGCTCACGGTGGGCAGGCCCTCGGTGTGCAGGCAGTGCAGGACGCGGCGCCGGACCGTGGCCGCCGCGTACCCCCGGAAGTCGTGCCCGTAGTGCCGGTACACGCCCTCGAGCAGCAGCGCGATCTCGATGTCCTCCAGGGACTCCCCTCGGGTCGCCTCCATCTCAGCGGGAGAGCCACACGCGCAGCAGGGAGAGCAGCTTGCCCGTGTCCACCGGCTTGCTGATGTAGTCGCTCGCGCCCGACTCGATGGACTTCTCGCGGTCGCCGGGCATCGCCTTGGCAGTCAGCGAGATAATCGGCAGCCCCTTGAACTTGCGGTTCTGGCGGATCAGCCGCGTCGTCTCGTACCCGTCGAGTTCGGGCATCATCACGTCCATCAGCACGAGGTCGATGTCGGGCGTGCTCTCCAGCAGGCTGATCGCGTCGCGGCCATTCTCGGCGGTGAAGACCTGCATGTGGTGGCGCTCCAGCACCGCCGTCAGGGCGAAGATGTTGCGGATATCGTCGTCCACCACGAGGACCCGCTTGCCACGCAGCAGGGGGTCCTGCTGGCGCGCGCCCTCCAGGATCTGGCGCTTGGCCTCCGGCAGGTCCGCCTCCACCCGGTGCAGGAAGAGCGTCACCTCGTCGAGCAGCCGTTCGGGCGAGCGCACGTCCTTGAGGATGATCGACTTGGCCGCCCGGCGAAGCTGCGTCTCCTGCCCCCGGGTGAGGTCCGCCGCCGTGTACACGATGACCGGGACCGCGCGGAACTTGGGGTTTTTCTGCAAGGTGGCGATCAGGTCGAAGCCGCTCATGTCGGGCAGCTTGAGGTCGAGCACGATGCAGTCGAAGGCCGTCTCCTCCAGGGCCGCGAGCGCCTCGGCGCCGCTGCTCACGGCGGTGGTCTTCACGTCCTCGTCGCCGATGAGTTCCACGATGCTCTCGCGCTGCGGCGGGTCATCCTCCACGACGAGCAGGTTCTTGACCCGCCGCGCGATAAACGCCTCCAGGTTGGCGAAGGCCTGGGTCAGCGCCGCCTTGTCGCCCGATTTGGTCACGTGGTCGAGCGCGCCCAGCTTGCGGCCCATCAGCGACGACTCCTCGCCGGAGATGATGTGGACCGGGATGTGGCGGGTGACCGGGTCGTGCTTCAGGCGGTCGAGCACCGCCCAGCCGTTGATGTCGGGCAGGCTGAGGTCGAGGGTGATCGCGGAGGGCCGGTACGTCTGCGCGAGCGTCAGCGCCTGTTCCCCGCGCGTGGCGATCAGGCCCAGGAAGCCGCGCTCGTGGGCGAGGTCGAGCAGGATGCCCGCGTAGGTGGGGTCGTCCTCCACGATGAGCACCGTGCGGTCCCCGGGCTGGATGACCGCGCGGTCGTCCACGATGCCGGAGGAAGTGGGGGGCGCCGCACTCTCGCCGGGCAGGGCGTCCGGCTCGCGGGTCACCACCTCGGGAACGCTCGGCGGAACGGCGGCGGGGCGGCTGGCGCTCAGGGAGGAGCCCAGTGTGGCAGAGGTCGGCAGGCCGCGCGCCGTGCGTGGCGCCGTCTCCCGGCCCCCTGAACCCCCGGCGGGCAGGTACAGGGTGAACACGCTGCCCACCCCCGGCGTGCTCTCCAGCCGGATCTCGCCGCCCAGGATGCGGGCGAGTTCGCGGCTGATCGCCAGCCCCAGCCCGGTGCCGCCGTACTTGCGGCTGGTGGAGCCGTCCGCCTGCTGGAACGCCTCGAAGATCACCCGCTGCTTGTCGGGCGCGATGCCGATGCCGGTGTCGGCCACGCTGAAGGCGATCACGCCGGGCGCGCGGTTCAGCCCCGCGTGGTCGGGGCTCCAGCCCACCAGGGCGGGCGCGACGGTCAGCCGCACCTCGCCGCGCTCGGTGAACTTGAAGGCGTTGGAGAGGAGGTTCTTGAGAATTTGCAGCAGCCGCTTCTCGTCGGTCACCAGGCTGGGGGGCAGCGCCGGGTCGAAGTCCAGGCCCAGCGTCACGCCCTTGTCGGCGGCGACCGGGGCGAAGGTCGCCTCCACCGCGTCGCGCACCGCCCGCAGCGGCACGTCCACCACGTCCGCCGTGACGGTGCCCGACTCGATCTTCGACAGGTCGAGGATGTCGTTGATGAGGTTGAGCAGGTCGTTGCCGGAGGCGTAGATCGTCTTCGCGTAGGCGACCTGCTGCGCGGTGAGGTTCTGCTCGGGGTTGTCGCGGAGCTGCCCGGCGAGCAGCAGCAGGCTGTTCAGCGGCGTCCGCAGCTCGTGGCTCATGTTCGCCAGGAACTCGCTCTTGTACTTGGAGGTCAGGGCGAGCTGGGCGGCCTTTTCCTCCAGCGCCTGCCGGGCGTTCTCGACCTCGCGGTTCTTGCGCTCGACCTCGCGGTTTTGCTCGGCCAGCAGGCGGGCCTTTTCCTCCAGCTCCTCGTTCGTCTGGCGCAGCTCTTCCTGCTGGCTCTGGAGTTCCTGGGCCATGTCCTGCGACTGCGAGAGCAGCGTCTCCGTCCGCATGGTGGCCTGGATGGTGTTCAGCACGATCCCGATGGACTCGGTGAGCTGTTCCAGGAACGCGAGGTGCGTCGCGCTGAAGGTCTCGAAGGACGCCAGCTCGATGACCGCCTTCGTCTCCTTCTCGAACACCACGGGCAGCACCACGATGTTGCTCGGCGTGGCGGCACCCAGCCCGGAGTTGATCTGCACGTAGTCGTGCGGCACGTGGGTCAGCACGATGGGTTCCTGCTCCAGCGCACACTGCCCCACCAGGCCCTCGCCCAGCCGGAAGCGGTTGGAGAGCCCCTTGCGCTCGCGGTAGGCGTAGCTCGCCTGAAGCTGGAGGGTGGGCGCGCTGGCCTCCTCGTCCATCGTGTAGAAGACGCCGTGGTTGGCCTTCACCAGCGGCGCGAGTTCCGAGAGGATCAGGCGGCTGACCGTCAGCAGGTCGCGCTGGCCCTGGAGCATCCGGGTGAAGCGCGCGAGGTTGGTCTTCAGCCAGTCCTGCTCGTTGTTCTTCTCGGTGGTGCCCCGCAGGTTGTGGATCATCGCGTTGATGTTGTCCTTCAGCGCGTCCAGCTCCCCGCGCGCGTCCAGGTTGATCGAGCGCGTGAGGTCCCCGGCGGTCACGGCGGTCGCCACGTCCGCAATCGCCCGCACCTGTGTGGTCAGGTTCGCCGCGAGCTGGTTCACGTTGTCGGTGAGGTCCTTCCAGGTGCCGCTCGCGCCCGGCACGGACGCCTGGCCGCCCAGCCGTCCCTCGACCCCCACCTCGCGCGCCACCCCCGTCACCTGCTGGGCGAAGGTCGCCAGCGTGTCGATCATGCCGTTGATCGTCTCCGCGAGTTCGGCGATCTCGCCCTTGGCCTCCAAGGTCAGGGTCTTTTTCAGGTCGCCGTTCGCCACCGCCGTCACGACCCGCGCGATCCCCCTCACCTGGTTGGTGAGGTTGCCCGCCATGAAGTTCACGTTGTCGGTGAGGTCCTTCCAGGTGCCGCCCACGCCCGGCACGGAGGCCTGGCCGCCCAGCTTGCCCTCGGTCCCCACCTCGCGGGCCACCCGGGTGACCTCGGACGCGAAGGAATTGAGCTGGTCCACCATCGTGTTGATCGTGTTTTTCAGCTCCAGCAGCTCACCCCGCACGTCCACCGTGATCTTCTTGCTCAGGTCGCCATTCGCCACCGCCGTCGTGACGAAGGCGATGTTCCGCACCTGGTTGGTGAGGTTCGACGCCATCGAGTTGACGTTGTCGGTGAGGTCCTTCCAGGTGCCGCCGACGCCGCGTACGTCGG
>NZ_BFAG01000019.1 GCF_002897375.1 Deinococcus aerius
GATGAAGAAGCAGGGCATCGAGTTCGAGACCGAGACGAAGGCGAACAGGGCCGAGAAGAAGCCCGACGGCATCCACGTCGAGATCGAGAACGTGAAGACCGGCGAGAAGCGCACCGAGGTCTTCGACCGCGTCCTCGTGGCGGTGGGCCGCCGCCCCCGCACCGACGGCCTGAACGCGCAGGCGGCGGGCGTGCACGTCACCGAGCGCGGCTTCATCCCCGCCGACCTCCAGCAGCGCACGAACGTGCCGCACATCTACTCCATCGGGGACGTGGCGGGTAATCCCATGCTCGCCCACAAGGCGATGAAGGAGGGCCTCGTCGCCGCCGAGGTGATCGCCGGGAAGCCCGCCGCCCAGGACGCCGTCGCCATTCCGGGCGTCGTGTACACCTCCCCCGAACTCGCCTGGGTGGGCCTGACCGAGCGCGAGGCGCGGGAGAAGGGCTACGAGGTCAAGACGGGCGTGTTCCCCCTGAGCGCCTCGGGCCGCGCGATGACCCTTCAGCAGACCGACGGCTTCGTGAAGATGGTGGTCGAAAAGGACAGCGACCTGCTGCTGGGCGTCCATATCGTCGGCCCCCACGCCTCGGACATGCTGGGCGAGGCCAGCCTCGCGCTGGAGATGGCCGCCACCGCCACCGACATCGCCCTGACCATCCACGCGCACCCCACTCTGGGAGAAAGCGTGCTGGAGGCCGCCGAGGCCGCGCACAAGCAGGCCATCCACATCATGAACCGCTGAGGGTGAGGAGGGGAGACGGGAGCCCACGCCGGGTTCCCGTTTTCCTGTTCGGGAGTTGGGCCGCAAATACGGCAACGGGGAGAATGAAGACGTTGTAGGGTGAAGAGGTCATGAATGTCCCCCTCTCCCTGCGAGTGCTCGGCATCAGTGTGGCCGGGATGGCGCTGCTGACGGCCTGTCCCCGCCCCACGCCCCCACCCTCCGGCATCAACCTCACGTTCACGTTCCCGTCCCTCACGGACACCAGCAATGTGCAACTGGCCGCCCTCGGCTTCGAGGAGACTGGGGAGGACAAGCCCACGGCCAAGGTGGTGGCCCAGACGCCCCTCGGGTACGGCCCCTCCTCCACCTCGGCGACGCTCTGGCTGTGGGGCGACATGCTCAGGTCCTGGGCCGAGAATCCCAAATGCACCACGCCGTTCCTGACCGGCGAGGCGAGGGACAAGCAGGAGGTGACGGTCACGCCGAACACGGCGAAGACCTGCAACCTCTACTTCCTGGTGTACCGCGACGCCAACCGCAACGGCACGCCCGAGTCGGGCGAGGTGCTGTACGAGACGCACGACCGCTACAGCTACGCCACGGAGGCCTTCACCTACCGCTTCGTCAGCCCGGATGGCCGCAGCACGGAGACGGGCACCCGGACGAAGGGCTGGTCGCTGGTGCGTCACCTGGTGCTGCAACCCTCCGCCACGCCGGCCCGGTACCTGGTGGGCATGAACAGCGCGCCGCAGGAGGACGAGGGCCTGCCCATCCGCCTGCACGAGCCCACGAACTTCTTCACCAGCCAGAGCCTGAGCGGCCCCGGGGGTCACCGATGAAGCGCACCGTCCCCCTCCTGCTGCTCGGCCTGGCCCTCACCGCCTGCGGCGCGGCTTCCCCGGGCGCAACCGGGGGCCGCCCCCCGCTCCCCACGGGGGTGGAGGTCCGTCACCCTGCCGCGCCCTCCGGCACCTATCTCAACCTCGTCACCAAGGCGGGGGAGAGCGTGTACCAGAAGGCCGTCTCCACCGGCGCGACCCGCACCGAGGTGGACCCGGCGGCGTGGCAGGGCCGGGCCAACCTGGCCCAGGCGGTCGAGGGCTGGATTCCGGCGGGCGCGACCGACGTGAAGGTCAGCGCCCCGGGCACCGGCGCCCTGTTCCTGCGCTGGCTGATGTGGCAGGACAAGGACAGTGACGGCCAGCGGGACGAGGGCGAGACGCTGGACCTGATGACCCACGACCGGGTGGTGTACGCCGAGAAGGCGGTGACGGTGGACTTCAGGACCGCGACCCCCGACATGGTGCAGCACTGGCAGTTCGCGCAGGGCTGGGGCCGCGCCGAGCATTACGTCTACCTGCCCCTGAACAGCACGACGTACCGCCGCAGCCTGGAGACCCAGGGCCTGGGACGCTACGAGCTGCACGTGCCCACGCCGATCACCAGCCAGTAGGGGCGGCAGGGTCACCACCAGGTCCGGTGTGGGCCAGGCTGGCCCGTCAGGAACCTGAGGCGGCGGCCCTCAGGGGTGAACTGGGAGTGCCTGCGGCCCGGGCACTCCTGCTATACTCCCGGCGGCCCAGATGGGCGGCCCGCGCTCGTAGCTCAGATGGATAGAGCGGCCCCCTCCTAAGGGGCAGGTCCCGCGTTCGAATCGCGGCGAGTGCACCACAGCCAGAAAGAAAACACCTCCGGGTCACGCCGGGGGTGTTCTCTTGGGCCACGGGACGAGGCCTTCGCCCCCAGCCCACCCCGGCGGAGGGCCAACCGCGTGGTCAGCCCCCGGCCTTCTCGTGCCGCCTGGGCGCGGCGTCCTCCAGGAAGGGGGGCTGCTTGGGCAGGCTGAACCAGAAGGTGGCCCCCTGGCCGGGTTTGCCCTCGGCCCACACACGCCCACCATGCCGCAGCACAACGCGCCGCACCTGCGCCAGGCCCACCCCGGTGCCCTCGAAGTCCCGCTCGCTGTGCAGGCGCTGAAACAGGCCGAAGAGCCGCCCCTTCTGGCGCATGTTGAATCCCACGCCGTTGTCCTCGACCAGGAGTACGAATTCCCGCTCGGTCTCCTGCGCGCCCACGTGGATGCGGGCGGGCTCACGGTCCCGGGTGAACTTCAGCGCGTTGGCGAGCAGGTTCAGGAACACCAGTTGCAGGGCGCCGCTGTCCCCGGTCACCCGGGGCAGGGGGTCGGCGCTGAGCCGCACGTCCCGGCCCGCCAGCTCCCCCTGCAGGTCCTTGAGAACCTCCCGGAGGACCCGGTTCAGGTCCACCGTCACGAACTTCACGCGCTGGCGGCTGATGCGGAAAAAGGCCGTCAGGGCGTTCAGGAGGTGTTCCATCCGCTCCACCGAGAGGCGAACATGTCCGGCGTAGCGGGCCTGCTCGTCGTCCCCCGCGGGGCTGGCCGCCACCAGACGGTCGGTAAAGGTGCGGATGTGCCGCAGCGGGGTCAGCAGGTCGTGCGTGACCGAGTACACAAAAGCCTCCAGCTCCTCGCCCAGCTCGCGGATGTGCGCGGTGCGCTGCTCGACCCGCTCCTCCAGGGTGGTGTTCAGGCGCAGCACCTCCTCCTGCGCCCCGCGCTGCGCGGTAATATCGATGATCGCCGCTCGGCACTGGGTCAGCGGCCCGTGCCCGTCCCCGAACGCCAGACACTCGAGCTGCGCGTGGAAGGGTTTGCCGTCGGCGCCGCGCAGCCGCAGCTCCACCGTGCGCTTCTCGGGCGACTCGAAGACGCGCCGCAGAAACAGCGCGAGCGAACTCGCGTGCGCGGGGTCCACGAAGCCCGACAGGCGTTTGCGCGTCAGCGACTCCCGGGGGGTGCCGAGTTGCTGGCTCGCCGTGAGGTTGGCGCGCAGGATCAGGCCGCCCCGGTCGAGGGTGAGGTAGCCGACGGGCGCGAAGTCGAACAGGTCCGCCAGCTCCGCGCGCGCCTGCTCCAGTTCCAGGTTCGTCTGGGTAAGCTGCTCCATCTGGAGCTGGAGCTCGATCTGGTGGACATGCAGCTCGTGCTGCTGAAGCCGGAGTTCGTCGATCAGCGCCCGCAGGTCGGCCGGGTACTCGCTGGCCTCCTCCCCGGGCCCCTCGTCCAGCATGCGCTCGGCCCGGCGCCGCAGCTCTTTGAGGGGGTCATATTCGTCATGAATGCTCATCGGTTCAGGTCCTCTTGGAGAAGCGGCCGGATCGCTGGGGGTGGGCGAGGATAGGCAGGAGCGGTTCGCCCAGGATACCCCGCCAGACCCGGGGTGGGCGGGGCCTGCCCTTCGCGTTCGGCCCGGCGCTAGAATGACCGTCCAGCGGAAAACACGGACCGAGCCCCGCCCCGTCCGGTGCCCCACGGAGGCCGAATCATGCCCGATCACTCCCCCGCCCCAGACCCGATCACCCCGGCCCCCAGTTCCCCGGACTCGGCGGCGCAGGACCAGGCCGCGGGCGCGCCCCGGCCTCCCGCCGCGGTGGTCGGCATCGGGGGCTCGGCGGGGGCGCTGGGCGGGTACGAGCGGTTTTTCCTGAGTTTCCCGGTGGGCAGCGGGGCGGCGCTGGTCGTCGTGCCGCACCTCGGCCCGCACCACAAGGGGCTGATGCCCGAACTCCTGCAACGCTGCACGGCGCTGCCCGTGCTCGAGATCGAGGACGGTATGCGGCTCCAGGCCGACCACGTGTACGTGATTCCGCCGGGCCGGGGCCTGGGCCTGATGGACGGCATGCTGCTGCTGGGGGAGCGCGGGGAGATGCCCGGCATGCCCATCGACGCCTTTTTCGAGAGCCTGGCCGCCGACCAGGGGGAGCGGGCGGTCGCGGTGGTCCTGTCGGGCGCGGGGACCGACGGCACCCGGGGGGTGACGGCGATCAAGGAAAACTTCGGGCGGGTGTTTGTGCAGGACCCGGGGACCGCCGAGTACCCGTCCATGCCGCGCAGCGCCGCCGCGACCCGGCTCGCCGACGCCGTGCTGCCTCCCGAGGAGCTGGCCGACCAGCTCTACGCCGCCCTGACGCAGAGGCCCGCCCAGGGTGACCCCGAGGAGCAGGGCGGCAGGCCGGACCCCGCGCTGCAAAAGATCCTGCTGCTGATCCGCTCGCGCACCGGGCAGGACTTCACCGGGTACAAGAAGAGTACGCTGGTGCGGCGCATCGACCGCCGCATGAAGAGCCACCGCATCGACCGGGTGGGGCAGTACGTGCGCTTCCTCCAGGAGAACCCCCGCGAGGTCGAGGCCCTGATCGGCGACCTCACGATCAACGTGACCTCCTTTTTCCGCGATCCCGAGGCGTTCGAGCAGCTCGCCGAACACCTGCGCAGCTACATCGTGATGAACAAGGCGGACGTGGACACCTTCCGCGTGTGGGTGGCGGGCTGCTCGACGGGCGAGGAGGCCTACTCGGTGGCGATCCTGCTGCACGAGGTGCTGGAGGACCTGGGCAGCAGCCACACCCTCAAGGTGCAGGTGTTCGCCACCGACATCGACAAGGACGCCATCAACGTGGCCCGGCAGGCGGTCTACCCCGAGCGGATCGCCTACAACGTGTCCCCGGAGCGGCTGGAGCGCTACTTCGTGCCCCGGGACGGGGGGTATCAGGTGCGGGCGGACATCCGCGACACGGTGATCTTCGCCCTGCACAACACCTTCGGCGACCCGCCCTTTACCCGGCTGGACCTGCTGTGCTGCCGCAACCTCCTGATCTACCTGAATGCGGAGCTGCAAAAGCGCGTGCTGTCACTGTTTCACTACGCCCTGCGCCCCGGCGGCCTGCTGTTCCTGGGGGCCAGCGAGACGGCCGGGTCGGGCGGGGACCGCGACCGCTTCGCCGCCCTGAGCGTGCGCTGGCGCATCTACCGGCGCGGCGAGGGCGAGGCCAGCCCGCTGCCCCTCGCGCCGCCCCCGAGCGGGCAGGGGCCGGGCCTCGGCGAGGACGGCGCCCGGCCCCCGCTCGCCCGCCAGCGGGTGGACCCGGCGCAGCTCGCGCAGAACCTGCTGCTCAGCGAGTACGCCCCCCCCGCCGTGGTCGTCAATGGCGGGGGCGAGATCCTGTTCGTGAATGGCCGCACCGCCCGCTACCTGGAGTTGCAGCCGGGCCGGGCCAGCATGAACGTGCTGGAGATGGCCCGCGACGGGCTGCGCTACGAGCTGCCCGCGGCCCTGCGCGAGGCGGACACCGAGCGCCGGGCGGTGACCCTGCGCGGCCTGCACGTGGTGGCCGACGGCGTGGACGTGGCGCTGGACGTGACGGTCCGCCCGCTGCCCGCCGGGGAGCAGAACCTGCTGCTCGTCCTGTTTGCCGAGCAGCCGGGCGAGCCGGAGGCGGGGGCGGCGCCCGTCACGGACCACGCCCAGGTGCTGGAGCGCGAACTCAAGCACGCCCGGGAGACCTTGCAGGCGACCATCGAGGAGATGGCCGTCTCGATGGAGGAGCTGCGGTCCACCAACGAGGAGTTGCAGGCCGCCAACGGGGAACTCCAGAGTACCAACGAGGAGCTGATCTCCTCCAAGGAGGAACTCCAGTCGCTGAACGAGGAACTCATCACCATCAACGCCGAACACGAGCGGGTGATCCACGACCTGGCGCAGGCGAACGACGACATGAAGAACCTGCTCGACAGCGCCGGGATCGCCACGGTGTTTCTCGACAACGACCTGCGGATCAAGCGCTTCACCCCGCGCATCACGGGCATCCTCAACCTGATCGGCGCCGATATCGCCCGGCCCATCACCGACATCAGCCTCAACCTGCGCTACGAGCGCGAGGACTTCACCCGCGACCTGCGCGGGGTGCTGGATACCCTGGTGCCGTTCGAGACCCAGGTGCAGGCCCGCGACGAGGCCTGGTACCTGATGCGGATCTCGCCCTACCGCAGGTCCGACAACTTCATCGACGGGGCGGTCGTGACCTTTACCAATATCGGCGTGGTCAAGGCGCTGGAGGGGCAGGTGCGGCACACCCAGGCGTACGCGGAGGCGGCCCTGAACGCCCTGCACGAGCCCGTCGCCGTGTTCGACGGCGAGCAGCGCCTGGTGGCCGGCAACCGCGCCCTGCACGACCTGCTGGGCGCCGACCCCGCGCAACTCCAGGGCCAGCGCCTGTACAACGCGGGGAACTTCGTGCTGGACGTGCCGGAGTTGCAGCAGGTGCTGCGGGACGTGACCGCGACCGAGGAGGCGGTGGTCGGTCACCTTCTCGACCTGCCCGTTCCCGGCCGGGGCACGCGCAAGACCAAGGTGGAGGTCAAGCCCATCATCAGCGAGGACGGGCAGTCGGCGGTGTTCCTGCTTATGCTGGAGGACGTGACCGGCCTGGTGGAACGCGCCGCGCGGGGGGGCGAGGGGGTGACCGGGGACGTGACCCGCGAGGGGGACGGGTAGGACCCGCCCCCAGCCCCGGGAGGCCCCCGGTCAGCCCGGGCCGGGCAGCACGTCGTCCAGCCGCGCCCCGGCGTCCTGCTGGGTCAGCCGCTGCAGGAGCTGGCTCTGGCGCTCCACCTGCCGCGCCTTGTCCAGCAGCCGGGCCGCGTTGCCGGGGTCACCCGACTGCGCCGCGCGCTGCTCCATCCGGCGCAGCAGCAGCACGCCCTCCTCCATCGCGCGCAGCGTCTGGTACAGCTTCTCCTCGATGGTCTCGGAGACCTCCGTGAGCAGGGCCTCCATGGTGTAGGCGTGCCCGGTGTGGCAGCGAAACCGCGCCGCCGGCCCCTCCTGAACGGTGAACAGCACGCCGTGGCACTCCGGGCAGGAGAAGGGCGAGGGCTGGGCCAGCTCCGTCCAGCCCAGTTCCAGCGCGTGCCCGCCCGACGCGATCTTCACTTCCACTTCCAGCCGCCTCTGCTCGTCCTCACTCATGGGGACCTCCGCCCCGGGGGCCGCCCGCTCGCCCACCAGGCGCGCCAGCAGCGCCCCGATGTCGGCGGCGGGCAGGATATGGTCCACGTCCACCTGCTCCAGGGCGCTCAGGGGCATCGAGCCGAACTCGGCGTCCGCCGGGTCCTGCACCACGGCCACGCCGCCCCGGCGCTTGACCGTCCATAACCCCGACGCCCCGTCGTCCAGCACGCCGGACAGCACCACCCCGATCACGCCCGCGCCGCGCGTGTAGGCCGCCGAGCGGAACAGGGCGTCCACCGAGGGCCGGAAGCGGTTCTCCTTGGGGCCGTTTTTCACGCCCACCCGGTCCTCCTCGATCAGCAGGTGGTGGTCGGGGGGCGCCACGTAGATGCGGCCCGGCAGGGCGGGCTCCCCGTCCTCCGGGTGGACCGCCGGAAGGGTCCCGGCCCGGCTCAGGATGTGCGGCAGGTGGCTGCGGCTGTAGGGCGGGACATGCAGCACGACGAACACCGACCCGGGAAACTCCGGGGGCAGGGCCGCCACAAGCCGCTTGAGGGGCTCGACCCCCCCGGCCGAGGCGCCGACGACCACAACGGGAGGCTGCGACATCACCCCATTGTGCCCCAAGCGCCCCCCGGGGTCAGCCGGGCTGCTCCCCCACCTCGGCCCGCCGGGCGGCCTGAAGCAGGTCGCCGTGGTGTTCGCCGGATTGCAGGGCCACGCCGCGCACCGTGCGCGAGCGCTCCCCCACCCGAGCGGCCTCCTGGCGGAAGGCCTCCCCCTGGATCGGCTCCCCGGCCTCCCCGAAATGCTTGGCGAGGTGTTCGAGCAGCATCACGTTCTCGTCCAGCGCCCGCACCGCGCTCCACAGGGTGGCCTCGACCGACTCGCGCAGTTCCGAGAGCAGGGCGGCGGGGGTAAAGGCGTGCCCGGTGTGGCAGCGGAAGCGGATGCTGCGGCCCTCCTGAAGCCTGACCATCGCGCCGTGGCACTCGGGGCAGGTGAAGGTGGACATCGGCCCCAGGTTCAGGACGCCGCCCTCGAAGGCGTTGTCCTCGGAGGCGGTGCGCAGCTCCACTTCCAGCCGGTGCCGTTCCCGTTCGTCCATCTGCGGCCTCCCCCGGTGCCCGTCCGCCGCGGGCTGGCCCGCCTGCCGGACCAGGCGCGGGCCGATCTCGCGCGCGGGCAGGATGTCATCGACCTCCACCCGCTGCACCGCGCTCAGGGGCATGGAGGGGTACTCGGCCTCCTCGGGGTGCTGCACCATGGCGTGGCCGCCGAGCTGCTTGATCGTCCACAGCCCCGAGGTGCCGTCGTCCAGCATGCCGCTGAGCAGCACCCCCGTGACGCCGGGGCCATAGGTGTACGCCGCCGAGCGGAAGAGGACATCGATGGAGGGCCGGGCACGGTTCTCCTTCGGGCCGCGCGAGACCATGATCCGGTCCCGGTGCAGCAGCAGGTGGTGGTCGGGCGGCGCCACGTAGATGCGGCCCGGCTCGGGCGCCTCCCCGCCCCGGGCGCTCCGCGCCTCCAGCGGCCCGGCCCCGTTCAGCAGCTCCGGGAGGCGGCTGGGGTGGTCCGGCGAGAGGTGAACCACGACGAGGACCGCGGCGGGGAAATCCAGCGGCAGGTGCCGGACGATGTCCAGCAGGCCGTCCAGCGCCCCGGCGGACCCCCCGATGACCACGGCACGTCGCACTTGCATGGGCCTACCCTAGGGGGTGGAAAAGGCCCAGCGGGCCTGGAAAGGGTGGGGAAGGGTTCATCCAGCCTTGCCCGCCGGGGCGCGCCGCCCCCATGACCAAAACGCCGGGGCGAGCCCCTAAGCTGAAGCATGACGAAGTTCATCAGGCTGGAGGACGGCAGCTACGTCAACACCTCGGTCATCCGGCGCATTCACCTGGAAAAGCACACCGACCCGAAATTCTGGAAGCTCAACGCCCAGCTCTCCAAGCCCGAGGGCGGCGCCGAGTGGGCCTACCTGGCGGGGGAGTATGACAGCCAGAAAGACGCCGAGGACGCCATCAGGAAGCTGGGCAAGTAAGGGAGCGCCGGGGTGTGAACGCCCGGCGACGCGGCGGCTCTCCGGGGGAACAGACTCGTTGCCCGGCTCCCGGCCTTCCCCACGCCCATAAAAAAGGAGGGAACCTCGCGGTTCCCCCTGGAGTGCAGAGGCACGGGTGTTCCCCGTTCCCCCTGTTCGCGCGCCCGTGTTGACCTTTGAGGTGGGCGCCTCCCTCAAGTGCTGTTGATGCACGGCTTCGTCAAGCCAGAAAACAAACTATACACTCCTTTCTGGCGGAAAGCAAGGGGGGCAGGCGGAGTTTGAGCCTTGATCTTGACCGGGAACCTGTCGCTTGCCCCTCTTCCTCTGCGGCTGTTCCGGCCTTCACCCCTGGTGGGCGCCTTGCAAGGCTGCGGGCGAGAGGGGCGCCGCCTTGTTCGGGACGACGGAGAAGACCCCCAGCCCAACTGCCCAGTTCGTATAGCTCCTCTTGGGGAGAGGGCGGGGGAGATGGATTTCTCCAGCCCCGGGGAAGGCCGCATCCCGTCCTGCTCAAATAAAGGCGGATTGGTCCGGCGCAAACCCGGGGCTGTGGAACCCGCCCTATCCTGAGGTCGTTCCACAACACAACCCGGCCGGGTGAAGTCGGGCATTCCGCTCCCGGCATCCCGCCGGGGGCTTTTTCCAGCCCGGCTCAGCGGATGCTGCCCGCCGGGAACGTCCTGGCCTGGGGGCTGAACAGGGCGTTCCAGGTCGCGCGGTCCACCTGACCCGTGACCGGCAGCCCGTTGGCCGCCTGGAAGGCGCGGACGGTCGCCGCCGTGACCGGGCCGTACCAGCCGTCGCCGCGCCCGCCGCCGCTCGGGCGGGTGAGGGCGATCAGGCGGTCTTGCACCGCGCGCACGTCCTCACCGTTCATGCGCGGGTCCGTCAGCCGCAGGAGGCGCGTGAACGGCGCGCGGGCCGGGGACGGGGCCGCGGCGGGGGTGGGAGTGCGGGCCGTCTGACTGGGGTTGGCCG
This sequence comes from Deinococcus aerius, assembly GCF_002897375.1. Lineage (NCBI taxonomy): Bacteria > Thermotogati > Deinococcota > Deinococci > Deinococcales > Deinococcaceae > Deinococcus > Deinococcus aerius. The sequence continues at coordinate 10,562 of NZ_BFAG01000019.1, forward strand.
TCTGCCGTGGGGAAGGGGTCGGGCGGGCCGACGGGGCCGGGGCGCCCGTTACCGGACGGGCGCCGGGGGTCTGGGTACTGGATGTCCGAGTGCTGGGCGCCGTGGTCGTCACGCGGCTCCCCCCGCTGCCCTGCGCGGCGCTCTCGGGTGGCGCGTCGAGGTACACGAGGGTCTGGGCGCGGCCCTCGGGGTCGGGTTGCAGACGCAGGTAGACGTAGCCGCCGGGGGTCCGCACCCAGTTGTACACGCTGCGCTGCTCGTCCCGGCTGCGCCAGACCCCGTACAGGTCGTCCCCCAGGGCGGCGCCCAGCCGGGTGCGGGCCTCCTCGACGGTGCCCGCCACGCCGACACACCGCTTGCCCGGGGTGCCCACCCGGGCGAAGCTGGCCGGGCAGCCCCGCAGCACCCCGTCGAGCGCCTGCGCCGCGCGGGTGGCCGCCCGCTCCACGTCCCCCGGGCCGGGGGCGGCGAGGGCGGGGGCGGTGAGCAGGGTGGCGAGCAGCGCAGCGGCGACCTTCATGGGGTAGTGGTAGCACGCCCAAGCTGACGGGGGCTGAGGGACCGGTCACCCCGCGCTTAGCCTGGCGGCCCCCGTGGTGGGCGGCCCCTTGCGCTACCCTGCCCAGGGTGACGCCCGAACGGTACGAGAAGATCCGGCGCGTCCTGAGTCGGCGCCAGCCCACCCTGAGCGTCCTGATGGACGAGGTCAACAAGCCCCACAACTTCAGCGCGATCCTGCGGACCTGCGACGCGGTGGGCGTCCTGACCGCCCACGCCGTGCCCCCGAGGAGCGGCGCGCTGCCCACCTTCGACGCCACCAGCGGCAGCGCCCACAAGTGGGTGGCGGTGCAAAAACACCCCGACGCCGTCAGCGCCGTGCGCGAGCTCCAGGCCGGGGGCGTGCAGGTCCTCGCCACCCACCTCTCGCAGCGCAGCGTGGACTACCGCGAGCCGGACTACACCCGGCCCACCTGCGTCCTCCTGGGCGCCGAGAAATGGGGCGTCTCCGACGAGGCCGCAGGGCTGGCCGACGCCAACATCGTCATCCCGATGTTCGGCATGGTGCAGAGCCTGAACGTGTCGGTCGCCGCCGCCACCATCCTCTTCGAGGCGCAGCGGCAACGGCTCGCGGCGGGGATGTACGACTCGCCGCAACTCGCGCCCGGTGAGCTGGACCGCCTCGCCTTCGAGTGGGCCTATCCCGACCTGGCCCCGGCCTACCGCGAGCGCGGGGAGGCCTACCCGGTGCTGGACGGGCAGGGGCAGATCATCCGCTGACGGGCTGTTCCCGGGCGGGTGACCAGGGTGCGTTCTTTGCATTGCGTGCGTCTCATTTCGTTTCGGCAGGGCGGGTAGACTGCGGGGCCTTTCGCCCCCTGCCCCGCGTGTCCGCTGCCGGGGAGCCCACGACCCCGAGGACTGCTGTGAACACCGAAATTCTCGTCATCCTGCTGACGCTCGCCGCCCTGGAGGGGCTGCTCTCCGCCGACAACGCCCTGGTCATGGCGGTGATGGTTCGCCCACTTCCGGCGGCCCTCCAGCAAAAGGCGCTGACGTACGTGATGTGGGGCGCGATGGGGCTGCGGCTGCTGGGCGTGCTGCTGGCGAGCTTCATCATCAAGTACTGGTTCCTGCGGGCCTTCGGGGCGGCGTACCTGGCCTACCTGGTGGTCGCGCACTTCCTGAAAAAGGGGGGGGACGAGGGCGAGCCCCGCGAACTCACCGGCAGCTTCTGGAACGTGGTCATCAGCCTGAACCTGGTGAACCTGGCGTTCAGCGTGGACTCCATTCTGGCGGGCGTGGCGCTCCTCAAGCCCGGGATGCGCGACACGGCGACCGGCTTCTGGATCGTGGTGGCGGGCGGGTTGATGGGGCTGGTCCTCGTGCGCTTTGCCAGCACCCTCTTCCTGCGGCTGCTCGACCGCTTCCCCGCGCTCGATGACGTGGCCTACGTCCTGATCGGCTGGATCGCCGTCAAGCTCGCCGTCGAGACGGTCGAGCAGGTCGGCGAGGTGTACCACCTGGCCTGGCACGTCGGCATGCCGTCCTGGCTCTTCTGGACCGGGATGGGCCTGATCGCGGGGCTGGGCGGCCTGCTCGCCACCCGCCGTCCCGCCGTCAGCGAGGCGGTGGCCGAGGCCGACGTGCGGGCCGTGCGGCGCGAACTCGACCGCGCGGCGAACGATCCCCTGGACGGCAAGCTCGACGGGCGCTGAACTGGGGCGGCGCCGGGGGTCACCTCCAACCGGGGTGGCCCTCCTGCCCTGTCCCGACCCCCGCCGGGGCCGGGACACCCTGACCTGTGGCTCATGACCCGCCCGGCTAGACTGGCCTCCTGATGTTCGGACTCGAAATGCCCCCCCTGACCGCCGAGACCTGGGCCATCCTCGGCACGCTTGTGCTGCTGGAGGGTCTGCTCTCGGCCGACAACGCCCTCGTGCTGGCCGTCATGGTGCGCCACCTCGCGGTGAACGTGCAGCGCAAGGCGCTCGCCTACGGCATCGGCGGCGCGGTCGTGCTGCGAATCCTGGGCGTGCTGCTCGCCGCCTTCGTGCTCGAGTACTGGTGGCTGCGCGCCTTTGGCGCCCTGTACCTCGCGTACCTCGCCGTCAGCCACTTCGTGAAAAAGGGCCACAGCGAGGAGGAGGCCGCGGGGAGCGCCCGGGGCCGCGGCTTCTGGCCGACCGTGGTGCTGCTCAACCTCACCGACCTGGCCTTTTCGGTGGACTCCATCCTGGCGGGCGTGGCGCTGATCCCCGCCGGAATGCCGCGCGAGCAGGGCCTCACCATCGTGGTGATCGGCGGGATCGTCGGCCTGATCCTGATGCGCTTCGCGGCGACGATCTTCCTGAAGCTGCTCAACAAGTACCCCGCCTTCGACAACGTGGCCTACGCGCTCGTGGGCTGGATCGCGGTCAAGCTGGGCGTCGAGACCCTGGAGGCCGCGCACGAGGTCTTCCCGGCCGTGCCGACCCTCCACCTGCCCACCCCGCTCTTCTGGGGGGTGATGGCGGCCATCGCCATCATCGGCTCCTTTATCGCCACCCGCCGCCCCGCCATGAGCGAGGCCGAGGCGGAGGCGCGGGCGGAGGCCATCGTTCACCGGATGGACGAGACGGTCGCCGACGCGGCGGATGGGCGGGTAGACGGGCGCTGAGGCCCCGCCGTCCCCCGGGGTCACCTCCCGTGTGGGGTGGCCCCTTGTCCTATGTCACCCCGGTCCCCGTGTTGGTGTGCGGGGTACAGTAACCCCATGAGCGACCTGATCGACACCGTTCGCCACATCGCCAAAAAGACCGACAGCAAGATCCTGATGGTCGTCCTGGACGGCGTGGGCGGCCTGCCCCTCACGGTGAACGGCGAGACCGAACTCGCCACTGCCATCACCCCCAACCTCGACGCGCTGGCCCGCGAGTCGCAACTGGGGCTCGTCGAGCTGGTCGGCGCGGGGATCACGCCGGGGAGCGGCCCGGGGCACCTCAGCCTCTTCGGCTACGACCCGCTGAAGTACGTGGTGGGGCGCGGGGCGCTCTCCGCCGTCGGCATCGGCGTGAGGCTGCGGGCGGGGGACGTGGCCGTGCGCGGCAACTTCGCCTCGCTGGGCAAGAACCGCATTATCGTGGACCGCCGCGCCGGACGCCCCAGCAACGAGAAGAACGCCGAGATCGTCGCCCGGCTGCGGGGGGCCATCCCCGAGATCGACGGCACCCCGGTCGAGGTCTACACCGAGTCCGAACACCGCTTCGTGGTCGTCTTCCGCTCGCAGGGGGTGGACGAGGCCGGGCAGGGCCTGGGCGCCAACATCAGCGACGTGGACCCCCAGGTGACCGGCGTGCCGCCCCACCTCGCGGTCGCCCAGGACCCCACGAGCGCCCGCACCGCCGAGCTCGTGAACAAGTTTGTCGAACGGGCCGAGGCCGTCCTTGCTGAGGAGCCGCAGGTCAACGGGGTGCTGTTCCGCGGCTACAGCGACGTGCCGCACTTCCCCTCCTTCGCGGACATCTACCAGCTCAATGCCGCCTGCATCGCCTCCTACCCGATGTACAAGGGCCTCGCCAGCCTGGTCGGGATGGAGGTACTCCCCGTCGAGGGTGAGGAGGACGCGCTGGAGGGCAAGGTGAAGGCCCTGACCGAGAACTGGGCGAAGTACGACTTCTTCTACCTCCACATCAAGAAGACCGACTCGACCGGCGAGGACGGCGACTTCGCCGAGAAGGTCCACAAGATCGAGCTGTTCGACGAGCTGCTGCCGTCGCTGCTGGCCCTCCAGCCCGACGTGCTGTGCATCGTGGGCGACCACTCCACACCCAGCAAGCTCACCAGCCACTCGTGGCACCCGGTCCCGCTGCTCATCAACAGCCGCTATGGCCGCAAGGACCTGGCGGGGCGCTACACCGAGGAGGAGGCGGGGAAGGGAAGCCTGGGCCTGCGCCGGGGCACGGACGTGATGCCGCTGCTGATGGCGAACGCGCTGAAGTTGCAAAAGTACGGGGCGTAAGGGCAGGCAAGAGGGGGAGGGTTCCGGGTGGACCTTCCCCCTCAGCCGTATACCCGGACCCAGCGGGCGAGTTCGGCGAGGTCGTGGGGGAGGGTGGTGTCCACCTCGCGGAGAGGACCGTCCAGCGCCAGCGGCGTCCAGCAGGCGCTCTCCGGCAACCGGGCATGGTCGAAGGGCTGGTCGATGTGGGGACGCGCCCCGGAGGCCACCCGCGCCGCGTGCCGCCGCCTCAGTTCCTCTAACGGGGCATGGCAGAAGACCTGGACGACCTTCGCCCCGTGTGTCCCCGCCAACGCCCTGATTTTCGGCTCGCTCAGTCCCCGGTAGAAGTGTGTCTCCAGCACGGCATTCCCGCCCGCCGCCAGCATGACGCCCGCCACGTGGTACATGATCTCGAAACTCAGCGGCCCGGCCTGCGCGCGGGTCAGGTCGGGCAGATGCTCATGCAGGAGTTCCTTGTACTCGTCCTTGGTCACGAAGGGCCAGCCCAGCTCCCGCGCCAGCCGCGAGCCGAGGTGGGTCTTGCCGGAGGCGGGGAGGCCGGAGACGACGAGGAGGGTGGGGGGCATGGGCGGAAGTGTAGGGCGGCCTGTGCCGGGGAGCATTCCCCGAAAGGAGGAGGGTCGGGGCGCGGGGCATACTGGCGGTGGTCATGGTCTTCACGTCCGAGAGCCAGGTCTCCGGGTCCCCGCTGGTCGAATCGGTCTGGCGTGCCGAGAGTGAGCGGGCCGGGTCCTTTACCTCGCTCGCGGTGACCCGGTCGGAACTGGTGTTCACGCGCCACGGGGGAATGACCTCCGCCGTGCTGCGCGGGCCGGAGAGCCGGGCGACCGTCGCGCACGTGCCCCCGGACGCGGAGTTCCTCGGCATCACCTTCAGGCTCGGCGTCTTCGTTCCCACGCTTCCGCCCGCGCACCTCCTCGACCGGCACGCGGTGTTGCCCGCTACCGGGGGCACGTTCTGGCTGCACGACGAATCCCTCCCGGTCCCGGACAGTCAGGACGCCGACGCCTTCGTCGACCGCCTCGTGCGCCTCGGGCTCCTGCGGCTCGAGCCGACCGTCGACCTGTTGTTGAATTCGGACCTGCCCGGGCGTCCGGCCACCCTCCGCACCCTGCAACGGCGCTTTTTGCACGCCACCGGCCTGTCGAGCCGTTCGGTCCTCACCATCGAGCGGGCGCGCCGGGCGGCGGCGCTGCTCCAGACCGGGGCCGCGATCCCGGATGTCGTCCACGACCTGGGCTACACCGATCAGCCGCACCTGACCCGGGCGCTGCGGCACCTCATCGGCCAGACCCCCGCGCGCATCCTGGGGGAAGTCTGGCCGCACTCACCGCTCAGCAGTCAGGAGTTGGGGCGGCAGGACCCGGCGGCTGAGTAAGTCGGGGGTGTCGTTCCGGTACAAGACTTCGGTGGCGCCCCCTTTCATACTCCTGGTGTGGTGCGGGAGGACCAGTTCCCTGGCACGACGGCGAAGGAGTGTGGATCATGCGAAAAATCATCGCGGTGGAATACCTGAGCCTGGACGGCATCATGAGCGACCCCATGTGGACCGCCCCGTACTTCAATGGGGAGTTGGGCGAGTTGCAGGACCGGTGGTTGTTCGGGAGCGACACGCTGCTGCTGGGCCGGGTGACGTACGAGGGCATGTCGGGGGCGTGGATGGCGCGCCCTGATGACGACGGGTTCACGGCCCGCATCAACGCCCTGCCCAAGCACGTCGTCACGCGCACCCTGACCGACCTGACCTGGAACGCCACGCCCCTCTCGGGTGACATCGCCGGGGAAGTCCGGGCGCTGAAGGGGGGCGAGGGCACGAACATCCTGATCTACGGCAGCGGCGTGCTCGTGCGTTCGCTGCTGGAGCATGGCCTGATCGACGAGTTCCACCTGATCGTCTGCCCGGTCGTGGTGGGCGAGGGCAGGCGCCTGTTCTCGGGGGAAAGCCGCGCCGCGCTGCATCTGGCGGAGGTCCAGACGACGGCCACGGGGGTCGTGGTGCTGAGCTACCGGCCCGAACAGCCGACCCCCACTCAGGGGTGAGCTTGGCCCGCCAGGAGCAGGCGCAGGGCCTCGAAGTTCTCCTCGGGCGTTCGCCCCGCCGTATCCAGCACGAGGCGGGGGGAGGTCCAGACCTCGTACTCCCGGGCGTAGGTCTGGAGCTGTTCCCAATCCGGCGGGGACCACTGGCCGGTATGGCTGCCCGGGTCGGCCCGGCGGGTTTCCACCCGTCGCCGATGTTCCTGCATGTCTGAACAGACCACCTCGACGTTGATGAGGTGGCTCCCCGTCCGCTGCGCCACGTCATTCCATGCCGCTCGCGTCGCCTCTACGGGATTCACGCAGTCCGCCACGACGCTCAGCCCCAGGAGGAGGTTATCTTCGGCCACGGCGTACTCGACCGCGTACCCCTCCACGGTGATCGGCCGGTGTCCGGCGTTCAGCAGCGCCGCCTCTACCGTATCCACCCGGAGGTAGATCGCCCGCTCCTGCCCGGCGAGTTGCCGGGCCAGCGTACTCTTGCCGGTTCCGGGGAGGCCGGAGAAGACGATGAGGATAGGGGGCATTGAAGAAGAGTAAGGCCCCTTCAGGAGCTTTTGTTTGCCGGAGCGTACATATATTGTGCTTAAATTGGCTCTTTTGGTAATCTGCTCCTATGGTGGTGTCAATGGGGCAAACTGTGTTCACACCAGCGGAAGTGGCAGCGGTCCTGCGCGTGACACCGGAAACAATCCGCCGCAGGATCATGGCGGGGGACCTGCGGGCGCTCGAAGTGGGGGGTAAAGAGCGCAAGCAGTACCGCATCACGGCGACCGATCTCGCCGATTGGTTGGGCCTGGAGCGGGCCTCCCAACTCTTTGGCATCGGAGCGGGCCTCCTCGCGCTGGAGCGGGCTCTGGCCGAACACACCGGGGAGGAGGTAGAGGTGGCCGTAGCGGAGGCGGTCCAGGCGGTCCGGTCCCAGCAGCACTCCCAACGTGACGCGCTGCCCGCCCTCACCCAGGCGGACATCCAGAAGCGGTTCCCGAAGACTTGAGGCGCCTGATTCTCGATACCCAGTGTCTCCTGAGTGCGGTCGCCGCTCATGCTCAGGGCCGCGATACGAAGCTCGCCCATGTGTGGCGAACCTTCCGCGCCCGTGAGACCCAACTCGTGTTCGGCGAGGCGTTGCTGCTCGAAACCCAGCGTGTGCTGGACTATGCCAGCGTGGCGCGCCTCGGGATCACCTCGGGGATGGCGTTTGCCGCTGCCGCCGATCTTCTGCTCCTGGGGGAGTACCATGCCCCGGTCGTGCGGCACTCCTGGCCCTCCCTGAGCGACCCGAACGACTGGCACCTGCTCGACCTGCTGTACGTTGCCCAACCGGATGCTCTGGTCACGCGGGACGCCCGGGTGTTGGCGGCGGGGAGGGCGCTGGGGATGCCCGTGAAGATGCCGGAAGAGGTTGAGAGTGAGTGATCGCGGGGTTGAAGCTGGGCCATGTCTTCCCCATACGTTACGTCTATAGCGAGAGAAGGAATGAATGCTCAGCTCTGATGTAGAAGGCTTCCTCTCTGTCCACCGCGTGCTGACGACTGAGGACGGGGAGGTTCTTCTCACGCGCGATGACGCCTACCGTCTACTGGCCGCCCTCTTGCAAAGCGGCGGCCCCTTACCTGTCTATGTGGACGTGTACTCGAGAGCCACCGGTACGGGGTTACAGTTCGTGGAGGACTTGACCATGCGAGACATCCACAATACGAAGCTAGGGCGAAGGGAGTACTTGGGAGAATATCTGTACTTATCTGTGTGCATGTGATCCCACACATCTCGTCTCCCTAAGGACTTCGCTGACAGATAGGAAATGAAGAAGGCCGGAGCATCACGCCCCGGCCTCCGTTGTCCTGCTCTTGGTTAGAAGTCCATCCCGCCCATGTCGGGCGCGCCGCCACCCGCGGGGGCCGCAGCCGCCTTCTCGGGCTTGTCGCTGACGATGGCTTCCGTCGTCAGGATCAGGGCGCCGATGCTCGCCGCGTTCTGGAGCGCGGTGCGGGTCACCTTGGCGGGATCCACGATACCGGCGGCGATCATGTCGTCCACGTACTCGCCCGTCGCGGCGTTGAAGCCGAAGCGGGGCTTGTCGGAGTTGATGACCGCGTTCACGACGACGCTGCCTTCCTCACCGGCGTTCGCGGCGATCTGGCGGGCGGGCTCCTCCAGGGCGCGGATCAGGATGCGCGCACCGGTGGCCTCGTCGCCCTCCAGGCCCTCGGCGGCCTTGCGCACGGCGGGGATCACGCGCAGCAGCGTGGTGCCGCCGCCCGCGACGATGCCTTCCTCGACCGCCGAGCGAGCGGTGGAGAGGGCGTCCTCGTAGCGGTGCTTCTTCTCCTTGAGTTCGGTCTCGGTCGCCGCGCCCACGCGGATCACGGCCACGCCGCCCGCCAGCTTGGCGAGGCGCTCCTGGAGCTTCTCGCGGGCGTAGTCGGAGTCGGTGGTGTCGAGTTCCGCCTTGATCGCGTTCACGCGGGCGTCGATCTCGGCCTGGTTGCCCTGGCCGTCGATGATGGTGGTCTCGTCCTTGGTGATGCGGATGCGCTTGGCGCGGCCCAGCATGTCCATGCCGACGTTCTCCAGGCGGTGCCCCAGGTCCTCGGACACAACCTGACCACCGGTCACGGCGGCGATGTCGCGCAGCATCTCCTTGCGGCGGTCACCGAAGCCGGGGGCCTTCACGGCGGCGATGTTCAGGGTGCCGCGCAGCTTGTTCACGACCAGGGTGGCGAGCGCCTCGCCCTCCACGTCCTCGGCGATGATCAGGAGGGGACGGCCCGTCTGCGCGACCTTCTCCAGTACGGGGAGCAGGTCCTTCAGCGCGCTGATCTTCTTCTCGTTGATCAGGATGTAGGCGTCCTCCAGGACGGCCTCCATCTTGTCGGGGTTGGTGATGAAGTAGGGGTTGATGAAGCCCTTGTCGAACTGCATCCCCTCGACGACGTCCACCTCGGTGTCGAAGCTCTTCGACTCCTCGATGGTGATGACGCCCTCCTTGCCGACCTTGTCCATCGCGTTGGCGATCTCCTCGCCGACCTGGGGATCGTTGGCCGAGATGCCCGCGACCTTCTTGATCGCGTCGCTGTCCTCGACGGACACGGCCTGGCGCTTGATCTCCTCGACGGCCACATTCACGGCCTTGTCGATGCCGCGCTTCAGGGCGAGGGGGTTGGCGCCCGCCGCCACGTTGCGCAGGCCTTCCTTCACGATGGCCTGGCCGAGCACGGTGGCGGTGGTGGTGCCGTCACCCGTGATGTCGTTCGTCTTGGAGGCGATCTCCTTCAGGAGCTGCGCGCCGATGTTCTCGAGCTTGTCCTCCAGCTCCACTTCCTTGGCGACGGTCACGCCGTCCTTGGTGATGGTGGGGGAGCCGAACTTCTTCTCGATCACGACGTTGCGGCCGCGCGGCCCCAGGGTGACCTTGACGGCGTTGGCGACGGCGTTGACACCGCGTTCCAGGCTGCGGCGGGCGTTTTCCTCAAACACGAGTTGCTTGGGCATGGGGTTCCTCCTCGGGTGAAGTGAAGGTGGGGATTACTCGACGATGGCGAGAATGTCGCGCTCGCTGAGGATGGAGTAGTTCTTGCCGTCCAGGTTGACTTCCGTGCCGCCGTACTTGGCGAAGTACACGGTGTCGCCCTCCTTCACGTCCAGCGCGACGCGCGTTCCGTTGTCGAGCAGCTTGCCGTTGCCGACGGCCATGACCTTCCCGCGCTGGCTCTTCTCCTTGGCGGTGTCAGGCACGTACAGGCCCCCGGCGGTCTTCTGCTCGGTTTCCTCGATGATCTCCACGAGAACGCGGTCGCCCAATGGTTTCAACATGGGTATGTACCTCCTGTGAAATGAAGTGATGGAACGGACAGCTCACCGGCTTACCCGGCAGTTTTTGCCGTTGCAGACGGAATCCTAGCCCCTCAGGCTCAAGAATGTCAACACCAGGAGTACAAGAATCTGAGTCTGGGACGCTCAAGCCCCACTGGGACGCTGCTTTCCCGTCCTTCTGGTCGCCGTAATAGTTCTGACGTATATATAATACTTCTATATACCAGGACCCCAAACTGACCTTTTTCTGATTCTGAAAAGGAGAACCCGCCATGCCCCGTCCCAACATCCTGGCCCGCCCCGCCTTCGAGGAGGCCTTCGAGGCCCTGAACGGTGCCCCGGTGACCCTGGCCGTCCTGGACCTCGACCATTTCAAGCAGCTCAACGACACGCTGGGCCACGCCGAGGGGGACCGGGTGCTGCGCGGGGTGGAGCGGCTGCTCTCGGGGAGCCTGCCCAGCGGCAGCATCGTGGGGAGGATCGGCGGGGACGAGTACGCCGTCCTGCTGCCCGAGACCGCCGCCGAGACCGCCCTGATCCTCTTCGACGAGGTCATCAAGCACTTCCACATCCACCGCGACCCGCACTGGCCGCGCACCCTGGGCCTGAGCGTGGGGCTGGCGGCCCGTCCCGCCCACGCCCACACCTTCGCCGACCTCTACCGCGCCGCCGACGAGGCGCTGCTGCGGGCCAAGCGCGAGGGCCGCTCGCGGGCGTGCATCTATGTGGAGGGCAAGATGGTGCTGAAGAGCAACTATTACCCCAAGAGCCAACTCGAGCGGCTGACCAAGCTCTCGGGGGCGCTGGGCCGGACGGAGGCGTCGCTGCTGCGGGAGGCGCTCGACAGCCTGATCGAGCGGTACCGGGAGGCGTTGTGAGGCGGGAAGTGGGGAGGGGTGAGTGGGGAGCGGAAGGGGAACGAGTTCCACCCACCGCGGGCCACCGACTTCTGGCGGCTGGATGGCACGCTGCTCTCTCCGAAGCCTGGGAAGCCTACCGTCACGGGTCCTACCCCATCGGCGCCGCTGTAGTGGACGGGGAAGGGCAGGTGATCGCGCGGGGGCGCAACCGATTGGGGGAGCCCCGGGGTGTGGCGGGCGTGATTAGCGGGCATGAGTTGGCGCACGCGGAGATCAACGCGCTGCTCGACCTGCCCCATACGGAGCCCCCCGAGGTCCGCACCTGGACCCTGCTGACGACCGTGCAGCCCTGCCCGCAGTGCGCCGGGGCGGTTGCCATGAGCGGGCTGCGGGCGCTGGAGTACGCCGCCCCTGACCCCTGGGCGGGCTCGACCCACATCCTCACGCACGACCCCTACGTGTCGCGCAAGGGGATTCGGGTGGGCCAGGCGCCGGAAGCCGTGCAGCGGCTGGCACTCCGCCTCGCCCTCGTCGGCTTTCTGGGGGAGGGATACCACCCGGACAGTCCCTTCCTGAAGACCTTCACGGAGTACGTGGAGGACTGGGCGCACGCGGCGCGGCTTCATGAGGCGGGCACTCTTCGCACATTGCGGGACCGGGGCGCGGGCCTGGATGAGGTGCTGGAGGTTCTGGCGTGATGTCCATGCGGTATCGCAACCTCTCCCCGGCCCGTGAGCGCACCCGACCGCTCCCAACTCCGCCTCCCGCACGGTCATTTGACTGATGTGCGGCGTGTCCGGCCTGTGGCCCAATGAGGCGTCATGTCCTGGATTTTCGATGAACGCGCCCACGCGGGCCTGGAGCACCTCACCCCGGAGCACGTCGAGGCCTACGACGCCAAAGCGCAGGTGGAGCCCGCGCCCGATGTGCAGCTCCTCCAGCAGCTCGGGCTGTCCCACTCTCAGGTCCTGATCGACTTCGGCGCGGGCACCGGAGAGTTCGCGCTGTCCGCCGCGCGGGTGTGTGGGCGTGTGATCGCCGTGGACGTCTCACCGCTCATGCTGGACGTGCTGCGCCGCAAAGCGGAGGCGCGGGGCATCACGAACGTTGGGTGCGTTGAGGCGGGCTTCCTGACGTACCGGCACCCGGGTGAGCCGGTGGACTTCGTGTACTCGCGCAACGCATTACATCACCTGCCCGACTTCTGGAAGGTAGAGGCCCTGCGGCGCATTCACAGGCTGCTCAGGCCAGGTGGAGTGCTGCGTTTAAGGGATCTGGTGTATGGCTTCGGGCCTGAGGAGATGGACGAACGCATCGGCGCGTGGCTGCAAGCTGCACCGCTGACCGCCGCGCAAGGGTTCCCGAGGAGTGAGCTGGAAGCGCACGTGCGGGATGAATTCAGCACGTATACGTGGTTGCTGGAGGTGATGCTGGAGCGGGCGGGCTTCGTGGTGGTGGAATCGATGTGCAGCGCGTCGGGTATCTTCGCGGAGTACGTGTGCCGGAAACCCTGAACATCTATCAGGGACAGGGAGTGATGGTCTCAGCGTGGCGGAACGGGAGGATGGCGTCCCAGCGGTGCGAACGTCTGCTCACCGTGAGGGCTGGCGGCCTCTGGAGGGACAGGGGCAACGCGGACGGTGAAGTCTCCGTAACTCCGTATCTACTCCTGTCTGAGCAGCGGGTACGGATTGATCGCCCCGGTCGGGGTGTAGATGCCGTAGTGCAGGTGCGTGGGTGTCCCCCTCGCATTGCCGCTGTCCCCCACATAGCCCACGACCGTCCCGGCCTCGATCCATTCCCCTTCCTTGAGGTCGGCATACCGGTCGAGGTGCGCGTAGTAGTGCCGCTGCCCGCCGGGTCCCAGGACCATCACCGTGCGCCCGCCCAGCCGGTTCTCCCCGACATTCAGGACGAGGCCGCGCGTGGTGGCCCGGATCGGCGTGCCACGCGGTGCGAAGATGTCCACCCCCTCGTGGCGGCGGCCCCCGCTGCGCGCCCCACCCCAGGTGTCCGCGAACCGCTGGCCGGGCAGCGGGTTGGGCAAGCTCCCCGCCGCCGGAACCGGGGCCGAGAGCAGCGCCGCGTAGCGCCGGGCCTGCTCGATGGAGGGCCACAGCAGGGACAGGACGCCCGCCAGAAGCGCGAGGACGGCGGCGAGGGCCACGAGGCGGCGCAGGGGGCGGGGAGGTCGGCGCAGGCGCACCTCTCCAGGATGGGGCGCGGCCATGAGAGATGGGAGGCCACCCTGTCCAACTCCGTTCGGTGGCCCTCACCTCCCCGTGGGGCGCTGTGCCTATGCTGCCCCTGTGAAGCGCGTCCTGATCCTCTGCACCCACAACTCCGCCCGCAGCCAGATGGCCGAGGCGCTCTCCCGCGCGGCGGCACGGGACCTTGGCGTCGCGCTCGATGTCCACAGCGCGGGGACGGAGGCAACCTTCATCAAGGAGGGCGCGAAGACTGTCATGGCCGAGATCGGCCTGAGCCTGGACGGACACACCAGCAAGACGCTGTGGGACGTGCCCGAGCCCCGGAGCTTCGACTACGTGGTCACCGTTTGTGACGGTGCCGCCGAGCGTTGCCCGGTCTATCCCGGCCAGACCGTCCGGCTGCACTACCCGTTTCCCGATCCCTCTGGTGGGAGCCTGGAGGATTGGCGGGCCGTGCGCGACGGGATGAGGGAGCAGTTCGGGCAGTTCGTGGGGGCGCTGCGGGACGGGACGCCACCCCCCTCCACCCGCTAGCCTGGGGGCATGGCCCTCAATGGCGGCTACACCTACCGCGAGGAACTGGGAGGCCGGGCGCGGGGCCTGACCGTCCTCGCCTACCTGACGCGGCGGTATCCGCACTCGGACGAGTCGGAATGGCGCGCCCGACTGGACCGGGGCGAGGTCAGCCTGGACGGCGAGGTGGCGCGGGGCGGCGAGGAATTACGGCCCGGCCAGCACCTCGAATGGCGGCGCCCCCCCTGGCCCGAGGAGGAGGTGCCGCTGGGCTACGAACTCCTCTACCGGGACGCGGCGCTTCTGGCGGTGGGTAAGCCGAGTGGGCTCCCCACCCTGCCGGGCGGCGGATTCCTCGACCACACGCTGCTCAGCGTGGTTCGCCGCGACTTCCCGGGGGCCACCCCGCTGCACCGCCTGGGGCGCGGCACCTCCGGGCTGGTGCTGTTCGCGCGTACCGCCGAGGCCGCCTCCGTGCTGACGCGGGCGTGGCGTGACGGGGGGGTGCGGAAGGTCTACCGGGCGCTCGCGTCCGGCGTGGCGGAGCAGGAGTCGTACACCATCGCCACTCCCATCGGCCCCGTGCCGCACCCCCGGCTGGGCAGCGTGTTCGCGGCGAGTCCAGGGGGCAAACCCTCTTTAAGCCAGGCCCGGGTGCTGGAACGTCGCCCGGACCAGACCCTCTTCGAGGTGGATATCCCCACCGGGCGCCCGCACCAGATCCGCATTCACCTCGCCTCGGTGGGGCACCCGCTCGTGGGCGATCCGCTGTACGCGCCGGGCGGGGTGCCGAGGGCTGACCTCCCCGGATTGCCGGGCGACGGCGGCTACCTGCTCCACGCGGCGCGGTTGACCTTTCCGCACCCGCTGAGCGGCGAAACCCTGACCCTGCACGCCCCGCCCCCACCACAGTTGCTCACGGCGGACGAGCCTTCCCCGTGACCTGGCTCCCGGTGTTGTCCCGGGGCGGCGCTACAATCCCCCGGTGACGATTGTGGCCGCGCCCCGGGCGCACGTGTGGACCCTGGAGGGGGGCCTGACCCTGGCGTTCGAGCGCCGCCCGGGGCCGGGCTTCGCGTTCGACCTGCGCGTGCCGGTGGGCAGCGCCCACGATCCCGTGGGCCGGGAGGGCTCGGCGGGCGTGCTGGAGGAGTGGCTCTACAAGGGCGCCGGGGGCCGGGACGCGCGGGGCTTTCAGGACGCGCTCGACGACCTGGGCCTGCGCCGGAGCGGGGGCGTCGGCCCCGAGGCGACCCGCTTTGGCGTGAGCGGGCTGGGAGCGGACCTCCCCGCCGCCCTGGGGCTGGTCGCCGACCTGCTGCGGCGCCCGGCCCTCCCGCCGGGGGAACTGCCCGTCCTGACCGACCTCGCCCGGCAGGACCTGGAGGGGCTGGAGGACAGCCCGCCCGACCTCCTCGCGGTGGAGGCGCGGCGGCTCGCCTTTCCCCGGCCCCCGGTCTCCCCCTTCGCGGGCTACGCGCACCCGGCGAGCGGCACGCCGGAGGGGCTCTCACGCCTCACCGTGGAGAATCTCCACACCTTTTTTACCCGTTACGGCACCCGGGGAAGTGTCCTCGGCGTGGTGGCCGACGCCGAGCCCGGGGAGGTGCGCTCGCTGGTCGAGCGGGCTTTTGCCGGGTGGGGGCCGGGCGAGGCCGGGGAGGTGCCCGCCGATTTCCGGCCCGGCCTGCGCGCCCACGTCCCGCACGGGGAGGCCGAGCAGACGCACCTGAGCGTGACGGCGCCGGGGGTCTCGCCGGGCAGCCCCGACTGGCTGGCCTGGCAGGTCGCCCTGACCGCGCTCTCGGGGGGCAGCGCGAGCCGCCTCTTCCACGCGGTGCGCGAGGAGCGGGGGCTGGCCTACAGCGTCAGCGCGTCGCCCGTCCTGCTGGGGGGGCGGGGCTTCCTGTCGGCCTACGCGGGCAGCACGCCCGAGCGGGCACCCGAGACCCTGGAGGTCCTGCTCGCCGAACTCGCCCGGTTGCCGCGGGGCCTGACGGACGCCGAGTTCGGGCGCGCCCGGGCAGGTCTGGCCGCCAGCGTCGTGTTCGGCGCCGAAAGCCTGCGCGCCCGCGCGGGGGGCCTGACCCGTGACCTCGCCGTGTTCGGGCGGGTCCGTCCGGTGGCGGAGCTGCGCGCCAGCCTGGCGGCCCTCACCCTGGACCGGGTGAATGCCTTCCTGGCCGGGTACGATCCCGCCCCGGCGGCGACCGTCGTGACCCTCGGTCCCGGGGAGGCCGCGTGACGCCCCCTACCCTGACACGCACCCTCCCGAACGGCCTGACCCTCCTCCTCGAACCGGACCCCGGGGCGCAGACCGTCGCCGCCGGGTACTTCGTGGCGACCGGGGCCCGCGACGAGCGCCGGGAGGAGATGGGCGCCTCGCACTTCCTGGAGCATCTGCTGTTCAAGGGCTCCGAGCGGGTCAGCGCCGCCGAGCTGAACGAGCGGCTGGACGAACTCGGGGGCCAGGCGAACGCCTTTACCGGCGACGAGGCGACCGTCTACCACGCCGCGACCCTGCCCGAGTGCGCGCCCGAACTGCTGGACACCCTGACCGAACTCATGCGCCCGGCCCTGCGCCCCGCCGACATCGAGCCCGAGCGCGGGGTGATCCTGGAGGAGATCGCCATGTACGCCGAGCAGCCCGCCGTGCGCGTGGCCGACGAGCTGCGGGCCGACTACTGGGGCGGGCACCCGCTGGGGCACTCGGTCCTGGGCACGCCGGAGACGGTGCGGGCGCTGACCCGGGAGGCGCTGGCGCGCCACCACCGCGAGCGCTACGGGGCGGACCGGGTGACCCTGGCGGTCGTCGGCGCCTTCGACCCGGAGCGGGTCCTCACCTGGGCGCGGGAGGAGTTGCGGGGCTGGCCCGCCGGAGGGCCGATGGCTCCTGCTGATCCGGCGCCCACCCCGCCCGGCACCGTCCGCACCGTTCAGGACGACCGCCTGGCCCGGGTGCAGGTCGCGCTCGCGCTGCCCGGCCTGCCCGCCCGCCACCCGCTGCGCGAGGCCGCCGTGGTGCTGGCCGAACTCATCGGCGGCGAGAACGGCCTGCTGTACTGGGCGCTGCTGGACACCGGGCTGGCCGACTCCGCCGATCTCGCCCACCTGGAATTCCGCGACGCGGGCACCTTCGAGGGCGGCTTTTCCTGCGACCCCGAGCGGGCGCAGACGGTGCTGGACGCCTACCGGGCCGTGCTGGCGGGTGCCCCGGACGCTGTGACCCCGGCGACCGTCCGCCGCGCCGCGCGCAAGCTGGCGGTGAGCACCCTGCTCCGTGCGGAGACGCCGCAGGGCCGCCTCTTCGCGCTGGGCATGGAACACCTCGCGCTGGGGCGGCCCCTCTCCACCGCCGAACTGGTGGACCGCGCCGCCCGCGTGACGCCGGGGGACGTGCGGGCCGTCCTCGAACTGTGCCCCCTCACGCGGCCCACGGTCGTCGCGCTGGGGCCGGTGGCGGGACTCCACTAATCCTGATTGGGACAAGAAAGAGGCGGCCCACTCACAAGAAAACCCTCATGAGACGGTGAGGAAATCTTGCACCCGGTAAAGGGGGCAGATATGATTTCTGCTACCGGACAAAAGGCTCAGGCTTGCGGAGCCGACCATACTTCCTATTCCAGTGTTACGGCCGGGCCGTGGTGCTGGCGGTTATCCGGCGTTCAAGGAGTCCACATGAAACCACATCGGAGTTTGCCCCTCGCCCTGCTGACCGGTCTGCTGCTCTCTGCCTGTGGTGGCGGCGGTGACGGCGGCGGCGGAACCAACCCGCCCCCCACGGATACCAGCGTGATCGGCACGGGCAGCAGCAGCGTGGCCGGTTACCTCTCCGACTCCCAGGCAGGGCCGGTCGTGGCGGGCAGCACCGTGACCGTCGAGAACGAGGGCGGCAGCGTGATTGCCAACGGCGCGACCGACGCGAATGGCCGGTTCACCCTCAAGCTCGATCCCGGCGTGTACAACGTCAACTTCAAGAAGGACGGCTACGCGGCCTCCCGCATCGAGGGCCTGCGGGTGACGAGCGGCACGAACGCCCCGCTGAACGCCATCGAGCGCGTGGCCTTTGCAACCACGCTGCCCGCCACCGCGCCCAAGATTCTGAACGTGAAGTACCTGGAGGGGACGGGCGCCAAGGACTTCAGCAACGACCCGGCAAAGGCCGCCAGCTTCAACGCGAGCGCGGGCGTGCCGGTGCGGGTGACGGTCTCGACCGCGCCCGACGCGGAGAACAAGCAGACCGGCATCAACAGCCCCAACCTCATCTATGTGGGGGTGGGCGGGGTGCCGGGAAGCGGCGCGTTCGGCGCCCGGGCCCTGTTCAACGTCGACCCCAAGTACACGACCGTCACGACCGATCCCCTCACCCTCGCGGGCAGCAGCCTGCGCGGGGTGCGCGGCGCGACCGAGCTGTACGTCGTGGTGTACGACAGCAACGAGAACCGCACCGAGCGCCGCATTCCCATCGTCATCAACGATGACAAGCCGAACGACAATGCCCTGACGAGCATTCAGGACCCCAAGGCGCTGGCCGTGACCCTCTCGCAGAAGGTGGGGTACTACAGCCCCATCCGGCCCACCGGGGCGCCCACCGAGCAGAGCAGCCTGTGGGTGGACCTGAGCTGGAACGCCGCGAGTGGGGTGGCGGGAACGCCGCTGGGCGTGCGCGTCTGGACGAGTGACGACGGCAGCACCTTCCGGCTGCTCAAGACGGTGGCGGGCAATGCCAAGACCCTCCGGGACGGCCGCGGCAGCCTGGAGGTCGGCAAGAAGGTCTACTACCAGTTCGAGGTGTTCAACAGCACCCAGAGTGTCCGCAGCGACGTGGTGAGCACCACCCCGCTCGACAGCTTCACCCTGAGCGACCTGACGCCCGCCGACGGCAGCAAGGACGTGTCGCGCACGCCCACGATCTCCTGGAACGTGTCCAAGAAGGTCGGCGACGAGCGCCAGTTCTACGTGATGGTGAACGACTACCCGCAGCAGAGCGCCAACTGCTTCTGGGGGAACGTGCTGTGCAGCGGTGACAAGAAGGACAACCTCTTCAGTGACGACGGCAGCTCGGCCGCCTTGAAGAACAGCGGCAACACCTACTCGGTGGGGTTCAACGCCAACGGGAAGGCGCTGCTTCCCAAGCTCGAAAGCCGCCACGGCTACACCCTGGACGTGTCGGCGGCGGCCTTCAGCGAGAGCGGCGACGCCGTGAGCATCGCGCACGACTACTACTCGATCTTCTACTCGCTGGACACCTGCAACTTCGGCGGCCCGGTCTGCGAGGGTCAGGTCAGCAACTTCACCACGGGAGACAACTGATGAATAAGCGCCTCACCCTCGTCAGCCTGAGTGCGGGTCTGCTGCTCGCGGCCTGCGGCACCGCGCCCCGCACCGACGCGACCAGCGGCCCGTCCCCCGACACCGCGGCCTCCCTCCGCCAGGAACTGGGCAGCAAGGCCCGGCTCAGCGCCGTCCTGGGCCAGACCCTGCCGGACGCGGCTGCCCTCGCCAAGACCGGCAATGAGGGCGACACCACCCAGGAACTCGTGGTCGGCTACGGGGACCGCGCCTTCGTGGACCGCCTCGCCGCCCACCTGGGGGCGCAGGTCCGGGACGACCTCCCCCAGCTCCGGCTGGCCCTGCTCGTGCTGCCCGAGAACCTCAGCGTGAAGCGCGCGGCGGCGGTGCTGATGAGCCGCCCGGTGAGCGGCCTGCGCTACGCCGAGGCCAACGGCCACGCGGGCGAGCTGCCCAAGGTGATCCGGGGCGGAAGTCTGAGCAGCCAGAGCCTCACGCCCCAGGCCGACAGCGACCCCCTGAGCGTCAAGCAGTGGTGGATCAGGCAGATCCAGGCCGATCAGGTGCGCGGCATCTCGACCGGCGCGGGCGTGATCGTCGGCGTGATCGACGACGACTTCGACCGCCTGCACGAGGACCTCAAGGCCCCCGGCAAGATCGTGACGGGCTACGACACGAGCAACGGCAAGGAACTCACGCCCGACATGCCCCTGACCAGCGGGGATCACGGCAGCGGCTCGGCGGGCACCATTGCCGAGCGCCTCGGCAACGGGGTGGGCGGCGCGGGCGTTGCACCCGACGCGATCCTGATGCCCATCCGCATCTTCACCGAGAAGGGCTACACCACCGACTTCGGCGTCGCCAAGGGCTTCGTGTACGCCGTGGACCACGGGGCACGGGTGCTGAACAACTCCTGGGGCGGCGGCGGCTACACCCAGGTGATCAAGGACGCGGTGGACTACGCCCTGAGCAAGAAGGTGGTGGTCGTCGGCTCGGCGGGCAACGACCACGCGAACCAGTTCAACGGCCCGGGCTCGTTCACCGGAGTGATCAATGTCGGCGCGAGCGCGGGCGACGACATGAAGGCCGACTTCAGCAACCTGGGGCCGCAGGTCGACCTCTACGCGCCCGGTGAAAACGGCCTGACGACCTACATCGACGAGACCCTGACGACCCCCCGCGAGTCGCGCTACGGCCTCTTCAGCGGTACCAGCATGGCGGCCCCGGTCGTGTCGGGCGCGGCGGCGCTGCTGCTGCAACTGAACAAGGACCTCACCCCCTACCAGATCAAGGAACTGCTCGCCCGCACCGGCGACCCCATGAAGGACCCGCGCACCCAGGGCTTCAACCGGGTGAACGTCAAGTCGGCGCTGGCGGCCCTCCAGGCCGGGCAGATTCCGGCGGACGGCGGCGCGGTGGAGGTGCAGGTCGTCGACATCTCCGAGGGCTCGCCCATCTCGGGCACGGACGTGATCCTCACGCCCCTGGACGGGCAGAACAAGGGCCTGAACTACTTCGGGCGCACGGGCAACGGCCAACTGGAGGACACGGTCAACCAGGGCAAGGACCCCAAGGCGCGGGTTCAGTTCTCCGGCGTGGCCCGCTTCTTCGGCGTCGAGCCGGGCCGCTACCGCGTGAGCGTGGCCGGACCCAGCGTGAACGAGTGGGGCGGCACCCGCGACAGCATCCTGGGCGAGATCACCGTGGCGTCCGGCGGGAAGCCCCTGAGCCTCAACTACGCCCACCAGGTGGACTTCTACGAGTACAGCGTCGTGAACAAGACGCTCCAGCGCAACAACAGCCAGGCGACCGCGACTGACCTCACGGGCATCCCGACGGCGGCCTTTGCGGACGGCCTGCTCTTCGGCGGCGCCTTCGACAGCGAGAACTTCGTGTACGCCGACCCAGTTACGGGACCCGACGTGGACTACCTGAAGTTCACCGTCGGTGCCGGGCAGACGCTGACGGTGGAGGGCTACGCGGCCCTGCTGGGGTCGAAGGCCAACGTGAAGGTGGACCTCCTGAACGCCAGCGGCGCGGTCGTGGCGGCGGGCAAGGCGGTCGCGGGCGCGGTGGACAGCCTCGCCAGCTTCAAGGCGCCCACCGCCGGGGTCTACACCGTCCGCTTCACCAACACGACGCCGAACGAGGGGCTGGGGGCGTTCTACACCAGCGTCGTGACGATCAAGTAATTCAGGGAGCGAGTGAGTGGGGCGGGGGCCGCGGCTTCCGCCCCCTCGCCTGGGTTCGGGAACCCCCCAGTGGGTCCCGGGTGATCCCCCACCGTCCTGCCAGCTGAAAGAAAACTCCGCGGGCCATGAGGATTTCCTAATGAGGAGGTGGGGAATTCTTGCGCTCCGTAAAGGTGACCGATATGATGCCCCTGACCGGAAAAGCGTCCAAGACGGCTTGGGCCACTGCTCTCTCCCTCTCAGCGTCACGGGTTCGCCGTGAGGCTGGCTGTCATCCGGTATCCAAGGAGCCCTCATGAAACCACACCGCACCCTGCCCCTCGCGCTGCTTACCGGCCTGCTGCTGTCCGCCTGTGGCGGAGGCGGCACCCCCGACGGCACCAAGCCCACCATCTCCCTGGACGCCACGCTGAACCTCGCCTCCCGGACAGTGGCGCTCAAGGCCGACGCCAAGGATGACGTGGGCGTGACGAAGGTGACCTTCTACCGGGGCACTGCCGTGATCAAGGAGGACACCGAGGCGCCCTACGACGCGACGGCGACCCTCGCCTCCGGGGACAGCGGCCCGGTCACCTTCCGGGCGGTGGCGACTGACGCGGCCGGGAACACGGCTGAGGCCACCGACACGGTGAACGTCCCCACGGGCACGGGCTCCATCCAGGGCACCGTCGTGGACCAGAACATCGGGGCGCCGGTGGCGGGGAGCACGGTCACCCTTTTCCAGAACGGGACCGAGCTGGGCAGCGTGACGACCGGGGCGGACGGCTCCTTCACCGTGCCTGGCCTCGCGGCGGGCACCTATGACCTCAAGGCCCGCAAGGCGGGGATGGCGGGCAGCGACGTGTACGGGCTCGTGGTGGGCGCGAATGCCACGTCCGTCAAGCTCGTGCAGCGCCCGGCTTTCGAGACCTCGGCGACGACCGACCCGGCCAAGCTGATCCTGACCCGCGCGGACGGCACCACCCCGCTGGCGGGCGCCACCTTCACGAACGGGGTGGACTTCCGCATCCGGTCGGCCGAGGACTCCAACCACGTGGGGCCGGTGCGAATCGTGTACGCGCAGCTCGGGCGCACGCCGGGCTCGGCAGTGGTGACGGCCTCGGCGACGGCGAACAACTGGAACTTCTCGCCGAAGCAGGATGAGCCGAGAAAGGTGGACTCGGGCGCGGTGACCCTGCCCAACGACGCCTCGCCCAACTTCATCGCGGGCTTCGGCAGCGCGGCGGGCGAGACGGTCTACCTCGAAGTCCTCGCGGTGGACTACAACTACAACTACGCGCGCTACATCGTGCCCATCAAGCTCATCAACACGAACGGCGCGGCGGCGAACACGGTGGAGGCGCCGACCCTGGCGACGGCCACCGCCTTTACCCTCAAGCAGGAGGGCTCGTGGACCACGCCGTACCAGGCGCCCGGCAGCCAGGCGGGCACGCCCGTCGCGGACGCGGCCCCCAACGGCTCGGGGGTGTTCGTGGAGGTGCGCTGGTGCTACACGAACACGGCAGGGGCGGCCAAACCCTTCGCCTTCGACATCGAGCGCTCGGAGGACGGCACGACCTTCACCAAGGTGGGCACGGTGGGCGGGGGCGCGAACGCCGACTGCTCGGCCACCAACCAGGCCGCCCGGCCCTTCAACTTCCGCGACACGAGCGCCGCGCTGACGGTCGGCAAGACCTTTACCTACCGGGTGATCGCGCGCGGGGCGAATGCGGCGGCGAGCAACACGACCAAGACCACGCCGCTGGCCCAGTTCACCCCGCAGTTTGTGGCCCCCGCCGATGAGACGACCGGCGTGTCGCTGACCCCCACCCTGGTCTGGAGCGGCAACCAGATCGCCATCGGGGCGGACGGGGCGGGCTACAACCTGCGCCTGCGCGACCTGTACAGCCTGAGCGGCTACAACCTGCCCGGCGCCTCCGCCAACGCCCTGATCCGGGTGGAGGAGGGCACGGGCGACGCGGGCAACAAGGTCCCGGCGGGTCAGGCCCTGGTGTTCCTGTCGTCGGGCGCGGTCCTGACCAAGCCTGCCAGCGCCGGGCTCGTCCTGACCGACACGGCGGGGGTCTACGCGGCGGCCAAGCCAAATTTCGCCCCGGTGGACACAGCGGCGCACACCGTCAGCCTGCCCCTCAACCTGCTGACAGGCGCCTCGCTTCAGCCGCTACGGCCCTACAAGTGGGAGCTGTACTCGGGCTTCGCGTACAAGTACGCGCCGACCGAGGGGGGCCGCGTCTCGGCCTACTCGGTCTACACCTGGCCTGACAGCACGGTGGCGCCCATCTTCCAGACGCGCCCCGTGAACATCAACTGGGACTTCATCACCGCCGCCCAGTAGGCGGCCCCCCGTCCGTCCCCTTCCCGCCCCCTTTTCCTGCGTCCCGAGAGGATTTCCGATGCCCAAACACTTTGCCAAGCCCCTGGGCGTGTTCGCCCTGACCGCCCTGCTCGCGGCCTGCGGCCAGCAGCGGCCCAGCAGCGTGGTCCCCGTCGCCGCCCAGCCGAGCGGTCCCGTCGCCCAGAGCGGCAAGCTGAAGTACATGCAGCACGAGCTGGTCCTCGGCTACCACGATCAGGCCAGCCTGAACCGCGCCGTGGGTATCCTTGGCGGTCAGGTCATCGCCACCATCCCCGAGATCAAGGCCGCGCTCGTCCGGGTGGACGGGGACGCCCTGAAGCTCACGCCCCGCGCCATGCGGATGGAGGGCCTGCGCTACGCCCTGCCCAACGCCGTGGTGACGGGTGAGGACCCCGCGCCCCTGAGCCCGGCAGGCCTCTCGCCCCAAGCGAACTCGGCTGACCAGTTCTTCGACGAACTGCCCCAGTACGCCCTGGACCCCCGCCACCTGAACGCCAAGGCTGCCTGGGACGCGGGCTTGACCGGCAGGGGCGTGCTCGTCGCCGTGCTCGACGATCCGGGCGACGTGTCGCACCCCGACCTCGCGCCCAACTGGGCGGGCAAGGCGTACAACCCGTTCCTGAACAAGGTCTACACGGACGCCAAGGAATGGGTCGACGCCTCCAAGAGCAACTTCGCCTCGCACGGCACCTTCGTGGCGTCGAGCATCGTGGCTGCCGACGACGGCAAGGGCATCGTGGGCGTGGCGCCCGGGGCCAAGTTCATGCCGGTCGTGATCAACCCCGCCGCGAAGACCGAGAACGAGTTCTACTCCTCCTTCTACATCGCGGCGGGCGCCGTGTGGGCCACCAACAACGGCGCGCGGGTGCTGAACAACTCCTGGGGCGGCGGCACGTCCTTCGGGGCGGTCAAGGACGCCTTCGACTACGCCATGAGCAACGGCACCGCCGTGGTCGCCTCCATGGGCAACTCCTACCACGACGAGTTCCAGTACCCGGCGGCGCTGCCCGGCGTGATCGCCTCGGGCGCGCTCGACGGCAGCAACCGCAAGGTCACCTTCTCGACCACCGGGCGCCACATCTCCTCCTCGGCCCCCGGCCAGGACACCATGCTCGCCAACCCGACCTGGATGGGCGGCGGGCACAGGCTGATCTCGGGCACCTCCTTCTCGTCGCCGTACACGGCGGGCGTCGCCGCGCTGGTGTACGGGAAGTGCCCCGCCGCCACCCCCTACCAGGTGCGCCGCGTGCTGGAGATGACCGCCAACGGCTCCATCGGCTCGAACCCGGGCGGTTTCGACCGCGACACGGGCTGGGGGGCGCTGAACGCGGGCAACGTCGCCAAGATGCTGACCTCGTGCGACGCCCTGCCCGCCAAGGGCGCGAACGTGCAGGTCAACGTGTCGTACGTGAATGGCAGCGGCACCCAGCCGGGCATCCTGGCCGACGTGATGCTGCGCGGCCAGGGCTTCCGCGCCGGGGCGACCGACGATCCCACCCCGCTGTACCTGAGCACCACCGACGCCGACGGCAACGCGAACTTCGCGGAGATCGCGCCCGGCACCTACGACGTGTACGTGGCGGGCGCCGATCTGGGCCTGACGGGCGGGGTCACCGAGGACCGCGGCACCTTTGTCGGCACCCTGACCGCCACCAGCGGCTCGACCTACTACAGCCCCGACCACAAGCGCGTGCTCCTGAACGCCGCCTTCCTCGACCTCAACCCGGTCGACCCCTACGAGCCCAACGACAGCCCCGCCGACGCGAAGCCCATCGCGTACGGCGAGACGACCCAGACGGCCTACATCTACGGGCAGCCGCAGGACTTCGACTTCTTCAAGTTCACGGCGGCCGCGGGCGATCAGATCAAGGCCGACGTGCTCGCGGCGGGGCAACTCGGCGGCGCGCTCGACTCGTTCCTGTACCTGATCGGCCCGGACGGCAAGGTGCTGGCGCAGAACGACGACCGGGGCACCCCCCGCATCGACTCGGACTCCGAGATCACCTACACGGTGCCTGCCGCCGGGACCTACTACCTGGCGGTGACGAGCTACACCATCTCGGAGGGTGGGGACGACAACAACCCCTTCAACAAGTACCAACTGAAGCTGAACAAGACCAACTGAGCCCCAATAGAACGGAGCCCCGCCGAGGTCAATTCGGCGGGGCTCCGCTTTGGAGTCCTGCTCCTGGCTACGCCGTCCGCGCCGGTAACCCCGCCAGCACCGCCCCGATCACGCCCTCCAGCGAGAGGGCACTCGTGTCGATGATCCGGGCATCTGGGGCGGGGGCGCTCTGCCCGGCGTCGCGGCGGTCGCGCTCGACGAGGGCGGCCTCGATGGCGGGCACGTCCTCCAATCTCTCCCGGGCGCGGCGCTCGGCGCGCACGCGGGGGCTGGCCGTCAGGTAGAACTTGGCGTCCGCGTGGGGGAAGACGTTCGTGCCCATGTCCCGCCCCTCGGCCACGAAGGGGTCGGGGAGCAGGCGAAGCTGGGCGTTCACCCACTCGCGCACCGGGGGCAGCCGGGCGACGGCGCTCACGCCCGCGTCCACCCGCGAGGAATGGAGGTCGTCCGTCAGGTCCCGCCCCCCCAGCCACACCCGGTTGCCCCCCGCCAGGGGTTCGAGCCGCAGCGGGTTCGCCTCCAGGTGGGCGAGGAGGGCCGGGGCGCCTTCCAGGCTCAGCCCGGCCTCCAGGGCGAGCAGGGTGGCGGCGCGGTACAGCAGCCCGCTGCTGACAAAGGGCACGCCCAGCGCCCGCGCGACGCCCGACGCGACGCTCGACTTTCCGCTGGCGGCCACGCCGTCTATCGTCACGATCACCCGCCCAGTGTAGGAGATGGGCCGGGAGAGATGCCCCTCTTGAGGCGGAAGTGTCCCTCACCCGGTCCCGCTAGACTGCCCCCGTGACCAAGCCCGCCCCCCTCCTCCTGACCGCCCTCCTCGCCCTGACCGCCTGCCAGAAAAAGGCCGACGCCAACGCCCAGACGAACACCGACCCGGCCGCGACCGACACCAGCAAGACCGAGACGCAGACGGACGCTGCCAAGACGGACAGCAGCAGTACCGGCGCGAGCAAGCCCGCGACCGTCACCACCCCCGGCCCCATCCCCTCGGGCTACACCCAGGTGCCCTTCCTGACCGACCAGCCGGTGCGCGAGTTCAAGTCCGAACCCGCCCTGAACCTTCAGGACGGCAAGGACTACTACGCGCTGATCGACACCGACAAGGGCCAGATTCTCGCCGACCTGTACGAGCAGGAAACCCCGGTGACGGTGAACAACTTCGTGTTCCTCGCGCGCAACCACTTCTTCGACGGCATCCGCTTCCACCGCGTCATCCAGGACTTCATGGCGCAGACGGGTGACCCCAAGAGCGTGGACGACAGCAAGAAGGACGAGTGGGGCACGGGCGGCCCCGGGTACAGCTTCGCCGACGAGTTCCGCACGCAGCTCACCTTCAACAGCTCCGGCATCCTGGCGATGGCGAACAGCGGCCCGGCGACGAACGGCTCCCAGTTCTTCATCACCTTTGCGCCCACCGACTTCCTGAACGGCAAGCACACCATCTTCGGCAAGGTCGTGAGCGGGGACGACGTGATGGGCAAGCTGACCCGCACCGCCGACACCAGCGGCGGCCAGGAGGCGCCCATCGCGGGTGCGGTGCCCGACAAGATCCTGACCGTGCGGATTCTGACGAAGGGCTGAGCAAAAAGCGGGCGAGGCGCCGGGAAGGCTTCGTCCCCCGGCGCCTCGCGTTGTTTAGAGCATTTGACAAAAGAAAAGTTGTCATCCTGAGCGCAGCGAAGGGTCTAGACACGGGGTCCGGGGAGGCTTCGCGGAATTTACCCTTGAGCGGAGCGAGGGGCTCGGCGTGGCGGGGTTCTTCCGTCAAATGCCCTGGCGCAGGGCCTGCCGCAGTCCCTCCGGGTCGTCCGTGCCGATCAGGATGCGCCGACCGTCGCCCAGCCCGATCACCAGGGCGTCGCCTCCCGCGATGCGGTACAGCCAGCTGTCCGGGAGCAGGCGAATCCCGATGCCCGCGAGGGGTCCGACCGGCATCTCACCGAGAACGACCATCCCGGCGCGGGGAAAGCGGGCGCGGCCGAGGCCCAGGCCGAACCCCAGCCGCAACTCCTCCTCCGTCACTTCCACCGTCAGGCGGCCCAGGAACGCGACGACCAGGCCGAAGACCCCGAGCGGCAGGATGAGCGCGGCATTCGCCCCGTTGGCCTCGCCCGTCCCCATCAGCAGGAGCAGGGTGGCGCTGAAAAAGGCCGCGTGGAACCAGGCGAGGCCGGGTTGCGACTGGGTGTGGCGGTAGATGGGGGACACGGCGGCACCTCGCCGGTCCAGGCTACTCCTCTTCCTCGAAATACTCGAAGCGGAAGTTGCCGATCTCGACCGTGTCGCCCTCGCGCGCCCCGGCCTTTTTCAGCGCGCCATACAGCCCCTGCCGTTTGAACAGGCCCGAGAGGTATTCCGCCGCGTCCTCGATATGCCGCGCGAACCGGTTGATCCGCGCCTCGAACCCGCCGCCGCGCACCTCCCAGACGCGCTCGGGCTCGCCGCCGGGCTTCTCGGGCGCGTCCTCGCGGAAGGTGACCGAGAGCGGTTCCTCGCGCACCTCCTCCGTGTCCTCCTCCAGCGCGTGGGTCTGCGCCCACAGCTCGCGGTCGGGGAGAAGCTGGAAGAGGGCGCCTTGCAACTCGGCGAGGCCCAGGCCCTCCTTCGCGCTCACGGGCAGGACGGGCAGGCCGAATTCCGCCAGCTCGTCCTCGACCATAGCCACCAGGTCCCCCTCCACCAGCTCGATCTTGTTCAGCGCCACGGCGGCGACGTTCTCCAGCAGGGTGGGGTCGTAGGCCCGCAACTCGGCCTGAAGCTGGCGCAGCTCCTCGACCGGGTCGCGGGTCACGTCGAGCACGTACACGAGCAGGCGCGTCCGGCTGATGTGCCGCAGGAACTCCAGCCCCAGCCCCTTGCCCTCCGAGGCGCCCTCGATGATGCCGGGGATGTCGGCCATCGTGAAGCGCTCCTCGCCGTCCGCGCTCTCGACCACGCCCAGAATGGGGGAGAGGGTCGTGAAGGGGTAGTCCGCGATGGCGGGGTTGGCCCGCGAGAGGGCCGCGAGCAGGCTGCTCTTGCCCGCGTTGGGGTAACCCACCAGGCCCACGTCCGCGATCAGGCGCAGTTCCAGCCGCACGCGCCGTTTCTCGCCGGGGGTGCCGAGTTCCGCGAAGCGCGGGGCCTGCCGGGTGCTGCTCACGAAGGTGGAGTTGCCGCGCCCGCCGAAGCCGCCGCGGGCAATCACCTTTTCCTGACCCACACGGGTGAGGTCGGCGATCACCTTTCCGGTGTCACGGTCGAAGGCCGTGGTGCCCACCGGCACGTCGATGTAGAGGTCCTCGCCGTCGGAGCCCTGGCGCAGCCGTCCCTCGCCGTAGGCCCCGTTCTCGGCCTTGAACTTGCGCTTGCCGACCAGCCGCTCCAGGCTCTCGACGCCCTGAATGGCCCGCAGAATGATGCTGCCGCCGCGCCCGCCGTGGCCGCCGTCCGGGCCGCCCTTTTCCATGTATTTGGCCCGGTGAAAACTCATGCTGCCGTCGCCGCCGTTGCCCGCCGCGACCTCGATATCCAGCACGTCACGAAACGCCATAAATGCACTTCCTTTTTATCCAGGTTTCCCCCACGAGTCAGGGAGAGGGGCGCTGGTCATCCTGAACGAAGTGAAGGGTCCCGCCTTCTGGGGGACGTTCCGCCGCGCTCAGCATGACAGTTTCTTCCCGTTCTCCCTGAAAGGGACCTCGCGTTGGCCTTGACCCGACCCTAAAAAAGCACGCCCCGCCCCGTATCCGGGCAGGGCGTGCCGCAGCGCAGCCTTGAGTGGGCCGTCTCAGTCGGCGGCGACTTCGGTGCTGGCCGGAGCCACCGTCTCGACGCTGATGAAGCGCCCGCGCTCGCCGCGGTTGGTGAAGACGACCTTGCCGTCCACCAGGGCGAAGAGGGTATGGTCGCGGCCCATGCCGACGCCCTGACCCGCCTTGAACTTCGTGCCGCGCTGGCGGACCAGGATGTTCCCGGCGACGACCTTCTCGCCGCCGAACTTCTTCACGCCCAGGTACTTGGGATTGCTGTCGCGTCCGTTCTTGGACGAACCCACGCCTTTCTTGTGTGCCATGTCAGTTCACCTCTCTCAGGCAATGCTCGTGATGCGGATGGCGGTGTAGTTCTGCCGGTGGCCGTTGCGGCGGCGGTACTGGATGCCGCTCTTGTACTTGCGAATGTAGATCTTGGGGCCGCGGCCGTGCTCGACGACCTCGGCGGTCACGGTGAAGCGCGCGGCCTCGTCGCCCAGCAGCGTGTGCCCGCCGCCGATCAGCAGGGGCTTGAGTTGAAGCTGGTCGCCCGCCTCGCCGGGGAGGCTCTCGACGCGCACCACGTCGCCCTGCTGCACGCGGTACTGCTTGCCGCCGCTCTGAATGATCGCAAACATCTCTTCAATCCTCCTGCCATGCTGCCCGGAAACGCTGCCCGGGCAGAGGCCAAGCTCGCCCCGGGGGCGAGTCACCAGTGAAAGAGGGTAGCACAGGGCCGGGGGTTAGGCCAAACGCGAACGCGCCCGAACCGACTGTGTCCCAAAAGGGGAACCGGAACGAGCAGAAAGCATCACCCACCCCGCCTTGCAGGGCGTTTTCTCGGTGATGTGCCGTTCCTCTTCCTCGCGTGTCCTCGCGGTACACGCCTGCTCACCCGGGGATGAGCCGCCTGCCTGATAACCTCCGGGGCCGGGCATAGGCCCGTCGCCACCCCAGAGTCTAGCATCCCGGAACCTTCCATCCCAACGGGACGTATTCCCCGGCGTGATCGCTCGTTTGCGGCTCTTCTGGCGGGACGCGCTGGCGCTGCTCTTCGCGGTGGGGGACCGCCGAACGCCGGGGCGGGCGCGGCTGGCCGCCCTGCTCGCGCTCGCCTACGCCCTGAGCCCGGTGGACCTGATCCCCGATGTGGTGCCGCTGGCCGGGTGGGGGGACGACCTGCTGGTGGTGCCGACCATTCTGGCGCTGGCGGCAAGGGGGCTGCCTGCCCCGGTGCTGGCCCATGCGCGCGTGCGGAGTACGTTGCTTCAACGGCGCCTGCCCTGGCTGCTGCCGTTGCTCGGCCTGCTCGTGCTGTTGGCCGCCGGAGTGCTGATCTGGGGCCTGCTGCGCGCCCTCGGCAGTTAACCGCCCCCTAACCGCACCCTCTAGACTGGGGCCCATGCGGCTGCTGTTCGTCGAGGATGACCCCCGAATTGCGCAGCCCACCCTGGGGGCCCTGCGCGAGGCAGGCTACGCGGCGACCTGGCGGCAGACCGGGCCCGAGGGACTGGAGGAGGCCCTGCTGGGCGAGTACCCCCTGATCGTGCTCGACGTGATGCTGCCCGGCCTGGACGGCTTCTCGGTGGCGCGGGAGTTGCGGGGGGCGGGGGTGGACGCGGGCATCCTGTTCCTGACCGCCCGGGGCGAGCTGAGTGACCGGGTAGAGGGCCTCGACCTGGGGGGCGACGCCTACCTCGTCAAGCCCTTCGCGGTGCCGGAACTGCTGGCGACGCTGCGGGCGCTGACTCGCCGGGAGCGGGGGCAGGGAACCCCCCGTGTCGTCTTCGCGGGCGGGCGCGGCGTCCTCGACACGGTGGCCCGCACGGTCACGTGGGACGGCCAGGAGGTCGCCGTGACGGCCCGCGAATATGCCCTCCTGGAAGCGTTGGCCCGCTCCCCCGACCGCTGGTTCACCCGCGAGGAACTGCTCGACCGCGTGTGGGGCCCCGACTTCGGCGGCGAGGCGCGGATCGTGGACGTGTACGTGCGCTACCTGCGCCGCAAACTCGCGCCGGGGGCGATCAGCAGTGAGCGGGGGCGGGGCTACCGGGTGGAAGGGTGAGTGGGGAGTGGTCAGTGGGGAGTGGATCGGGGCATGGTCCGGCAGGGTAGGCGCGTGGGCCTGAGGTTGCCCCACCTGACCCTGCGCGCCCGGCTGACGCTCTGGGCCGCGCTGGCGACGGCGCTGGCGGTCGCGCTCGTGGTGGCGGGGCTCTTCGTGGTCGTCAATCAGTATCTGCGGGCGGCACAGGTCGCGGCCCTGCTGACGGCCACGAGCGCCGTGCAGGAGCGGATCGAGGGGGCGGCGCAGCCCTTTGTGCTGCTCAGCGGCCGGGACCTGGAACGCATCGCCGATGCCGACGAGCAGACCCGCAACTTGGAACTGCGGCTCCTGGGTCCGGGGGGCAGCGCGCAGACGCCCCGTTTTCCCCCCGGGGTGGAGGCGAACCTGCCGCCGAACGTGTATGCGCTGGGCGACCGCCTCCTGGTCGTACGCCCCCTGCATGACGGCACGCTGCTCACGGTGGTGTCGAACGCGCCGGTCCTCTCCCAGACGCGGCGGGCCTTCGGGCAGGCGCTCGCGTGGCTGCTGCCCACCGCGCTGGGCCTGTCGCTGCTGCTGGGCTGGACGGTCGCCGGACGCCTCCTCGCCCCGGTGCGGGCGCTGGAGGGGGCGGCGCGCGAGATCGGGGCGGGGGGAGACCTGCGCCGTCCCGTGCCGGGGGCGGGGGCGGGGGACGAACTCTCACGGCTGGCGCTGACCCTTCAGGAAGCGTTCGCCCGCCTCGCCGACGCCCGCGAGCGCGAGCAGGACTTCGTGCGGGCCGCCGCCCACGACCTGCGCAGCCCCCTCGCGGCCCTAACCGCCCGGGTGGACGCCACCCTCGCCCGCGACCGCGACGCCGAGCGGTACCGAATGGAATTGCGCGAGATCGGGACCGACATCACCCGGCTCGCGGACCTCGCCAACCACCTGCTCCTCCTCGCCCGCGACCCGGCGGCCCTGGCCCGGGTGGAGGTGCCCCTGCGCGACCTCGCGGCGGACGCGGTGGACCGGGCCCGCGAGCTGCGCCCCGAGGCCGACGTGGATCTCGTCGCCCCCGCGCCCGTCACGGTGTGGGGCGACCGCGTGCTGCTGGGGCAGGCGGTCTGGAACCTGACGGCGAACGCGGTGCTCCATGCCCCCAGCGCGACCGTCACTGTGACGGTGGGAAGGGATGAGTCCGGCGGGGGCCGGGTCGAGGTCCGCGACGACGGCCCGGGCGTCCCGCCGGACGTGCTCGCGCGGCTGGGCGAGGCGTTCTACCGGCCCGACGCGAGCCGCGCGGCTTTCGGCGCGGGCGGGCACGGCCTGGGCCTCGCGCTCGTGCGGCGGGCGGCGGAACTCCACGGGGGCCGTCTCACGCTGGAGAGCCCGCCGGGTGGGGGCTTTGTCGCCACGCTGCACCTCCCCGAGCGGCCCCCGACGGGTGAGGCCCGCCGGGCGGAGCGGGTGCTAGGCTCTGCCCTATGACTCAGGGCAACGCCGGGCAGTGGAGCGCCGTCGTGCTGGGCGGCGGCGACCCCGGCGACCCCTTCGCGGCGGCGCACGGCGTCCCGGTCAAGGCGCTGATCCCGGTGGCGGGCGAGCCCATGGCGCTGCACGTCCTGCGGGCCCTGCGGGAGAGTGGGAGGGTGGCTCGCGTCGCCTATGTCGGCCCAACCGTCCCCGCGATGAACGCCCTGCTCGACGAGCGCGTCACCGACCACGGCACCCTGCTGAGCAACCTGGAGGCGGGGGTGGAGGCCCTGGCCGCTTCCGGCCTTGCCCCCGGGGAGCGCGTGCTCGTCGTCACCGCCGATATTCCCCTCGTGACGGCGGCGCAACTGGCCCAGGTGCTGGATACGGCCCCCCGCGAGGCCGGGCTGGTCTATCCCGTCGTCCGGCGAAGTGACTGCGAGCGGGCCTTTCCCGGCGTGAAGCGGACCTACGCCCGGTTGCGCGACGACACCTTCACCGGCGGCAACGTCTTTATCCTCGATCCGCGCCTGGTCGGCCAGTTCCTGCCCCGCCTCCGCGAGGTGCTCGCCGCGCGCAAGGCGCCGCTGAAACTCGCGGGATTGATCGGGCCGGGCATCCTGCTGCGGCTGCTGACCCGGCGCCTGACGGTGCGCGAGCTGGAGGAGCGGGTCAGCGTCATCCTGGGTGTCCCCGCCCGTGCCCTGGTCACCCCCCACGCCGCCATCGGCGCCGACGTGGACAAGGAGGACGACCTGCGGCTCGCCGAGGCGCACCTGGGGCGCTCTTCCTCCCCCCAATCCTGACTCGCCCACTCGGTTTTTACCGCTCCTGAGCGGGCAAAAGCCTGTCTGCTTTGTGAGGCGGCCGGCCTTGCCACGCTCCGGGGGGCTGTGCATACTGTGCCCCATGCCGCACATCATCACCAGCCCCTGCATCGGTGTGAAGGACCAGGCCTGCACCGAAGTCTGCCCCGTGGAGTGCATCTACGACGGCGGCGACCAGTATCTGATCCACCCCGACGAGTGCATCGACTGCGGCGCCTGCGTGCCCGCCTGCCCCGTCAGCGCCATCTTCCCCGAAGAGGACGTGCCGAGCGGCGAGGAAGAGTTCATCGTCAAGAACAAGGCCTTCTTCGGGCTGTAAAGGCTCTCACGCCCCCGTCCCGGTCCCGTGCCGGGGCGGTTTTCTTTGGCGCCCTGGCGAATATCCCCTTGCCCCCGCCGCGTCCGCCCCGCTAGCATGCCCGCTGGTGCCCGCCCTGCCGAGCGGAGCCGGAGAGGAGGTGATGACGTGAATCCCGACCCCCAGACCGAACACGACCCGCCCAGTTCGGCTGCCCCTTCCGGCTGCACGCCATCCCACTCCCGGAGGACGCACCATGACCCACACTGAAGACAAGGCGGGTCGGCCATGCTGACCTACTACCGCAGCATCGGCGGCAAGCTCCAGGTCCTCGACGGCTACACTGACGGCTGCTGGATCAACGCGACCGCCCCCACCGCCGAGGAACTCGCCCGGGTGAGCCGCGAGACCGGCCTCCCCCTCGACTACCTGAGTTACCCCCTCGACCCCGACGAGAGAAGCCGTTTCGAGCGCGAGGACGGCCAGCTCCTCATCATCATGCAGACGAGCTACCGCCTGGGCGAGGACAGCGACATCCCCTACGACACGGTGCCGCTGGGCATCCTGCACACCGACCACTGTATCGTGACGGTGTGCGCCACCGAGAACCCGGTCGTGAACGACGTGGTGAACGGGCTGGTGCGCCGGGTCTCCACCTCCAAGAAGAACCGCCTGACCCTGCAACTGTTCCTGCGCAACGCCCAGCGGTTCCTGATCGACGTGCGGCAGATCAACAAGCAGGTGGACCGCATCGAGGACCGGATGGAGACGGCCACCCGCAACCGGGAACTCATGGACCTCCTGAAGCTCGAAAAGAGCCTGGTGTACTTCATCACCGGCCTCAAGGCGAACGAGGCGATGATGGAGCGCGTCAAGCGCGACCGCATCTTCGAGATGTACGAGGAGGACTCGGACCTGCTCGACGACGTGCTCATCGAGAACCTCCAGGCCATCGAGATGGCGAACATCGCCAGCAACATCCTGACGAGCATGGCGGGCGCGTTCGCCTCGGTCATCAGCAACAACGTCAACCAGGTCGTGAAGGTGCTCACAGTGACGACGATTCTCGTGGCGATCCCCACGCTTGTCACGAGCATCTTCGGCATGAACGTGCCCTTGCCGTTCCACAGCAATCCCGAGGGCTTCTGGATCGTGCTGAGTATCGCCGTCGCCCTGGCCGCCACGCTCGCCTTCCTGTTCTACCGCTGGCGGGTGTTCTGATGCCGGACGCCCGGCAGGGCACCCGCTTTGCCGTCTACCTCTGCCCGCAGGCGGACGACCCCTACTAC
Source organism: Deinococcus aerius (assembly GCF_002897375.1). NCBI lineage: Bacteria > Thermotogati > Deinococcota > Deinococci > Deinococcales > Deinococcaceae > Deinococcus > Deinococcus aerius. Next base: position 46,111 of record NZ_BFAG01000019.1, read on the forward strand.
CGCCTGGGCAGTGAACTCCTCGGCTTCGACGTGCGGGCGGGGCGCGAGCTGACCCTGCCTGAGTTCCTCCGGCACGAGGATCAGACCGACGCCGGGCCCTATGGCTTTCACCTGACGGTCGTGGAAGGCTTTTACACCGACCCCGCGTGGTGGCCGGACATCGAGGCGGAGGCGCGGGCCTGCGTCGCCTGCCTCACTCCGGGCTCGGCCCTCACCCTGACCGGCGGACGAATAGAGGTGTGGGACGGCGGCGAGACCTATGTGCACCGCTTCGACGCGAACAGTCCCCTGCTCGTGCTGCACACGCTGCTCCTCGCCCGGCTGAGCCGCTTCGTGACGGCCTCGCCCTTCGGCGAACAGGTGGCGCAGGGCAAGTACCCGCGGCCCTTCCAGCAGGCCAGGATGCGGCTGCTGCGTACGCCGCGTGGCCTGGACTCCTGGCAACCCCATTTCACGCTCGTGCAGCCCTACGGCGGGGAGGACCCGGCGGGATTGCGGGAGCGGCTGGAGGAGATGACCGCTCCCCATCACGCGCAGACGTACCGCGCGGTCACCCTCTTCGAGAAGCGCGAGGGCGAGGAGCGGTGGCGGGTGCGGGCGGAGTTGCCGCTGGGCGACGCCTGAGGCTCACGCCGAAACATCCTCCCGGCCGAAGTCCAGGCCCCAGCACACATGCAGCCCGCGCGCCCGCCCCCGCTTGGCGCAGTACATGCGCGCGTCGGCCAGCGAGAGCCAGTCGTGGAGGGAAGCCCCCGGCCCGGCCTGCGCCGCGCCCCCCTGAAGACACACCGGGCCGAGACCAGGCGGCCATTCGGCGGTCCGCAACCCCTCCTCGATCCGCCGCGCCAGGTCGCCCAGCCGGTCCTCGGCCTCCCACACGAGGAGGGCGAACTCGTCGCCGCTCAGGCGGAAGGCGGCCCCCGGCGCGGGCAGGGCCTCCCGGAACACCCGCCCGAGGGTGGCAAGCACCGCGTCGCCCACCGGGTGCCCGAAGGTGTCGTTGACGCTCTTGAAGTCGTGCACGTCGAGCATCACCAGGGTCAGGTCGCGCCCCTCCCGGCGGGCTCTCTCCAGGGCCAGCGGCGCGTCCCGCCCGAAGGCGCGGCGGTTGGGGAGGCCAGTCAGGGCGTCGGTGAGCGTCGCCCGCTCCAGCTCCTCGCGCAGCCCCGCGTTCTCCAAGGCGATGGAGACATGCTGGCCCAGCAGGTCCAGGAATTGCAGGTCGGTGTCGTCGAAGGCGGCGGGCGCGTAGCTCTGCACCGACAGCACGCCCACGCGGGCGCCCCGGACCTCCAGCGGCACGAACAGCATGGACAGGACGGGCTCCTCGGGTTCCTCCTCCCCGATCTCCAGCAGAACCTCGTCGTGGTCCACCAGCCGCCGGACGCGGACGGGATGCTCGGCGAGGTAGGCTTCTATGTCGGGGATGGAGAGCGGCTCCCCCCGCAGCACCGTCTCCAGGATGCCCTCGGGGTAGAAGGGGAGGCGCTGGGTGTAGCGCTGCTCGCCCTCGTAGAGTTCCCACCGCCAGTCGCCCTCCGGCTCCAGCAGCGCCAGCAGCGTGACCTGGGCGGGAAAGAGCGCGCCCGCCTGCCAGTGGACCGTCTGCACGACCGCGTCCACCTGCCCGCTGCTGCGCGCGAGGGCGGCCAGCATCTGTACGAGCTGGTGATACCGCCTGAGTTGGGCTTCGGCCGACATCGGGGATAGGCACTCCGGGACGGGGGGAAGGGGCAGGGGATCTGGGAACTGCGCCCCCACTCTGCCACCTCCGGTCTCACAGGTTGCTGTCAAACGTCACACCGGGGAAACCTCACGCGCCCACCCCCGTCCCTCCCCTAGACTCAGCGGGTGACGAGCGATGCAGGCAGGAGCGGAGACGGGATGCGGGTGGTCGTGGCGACGGGGAACGCCGGAAAGGTGCGCGAGATCGAGGAGGCCCTGGGCGGCCTGGGCTGGCGGCTGGAGGGTCTGAACGGCCTGCCCCTGCCCGAGGAGACGGGCACGACCTACGAGGAGAACGCCGCGCTCAAGGCCTGCGCGGCGGCCCTGACCATGGGCCTGCCCGCCCTGGCCGACGACTCCGGCCTGGAGGTCGAGGTGCTGGGTGGGCAGCCCGGCGTGTACAGCGCCCGCTTCGGGAACCGTGCGACCGACACCGAGCGGAACCTCTACCTGCTCGAACGGATGCGGTACATGGCGAATCGCCGCGCCCGCTTCGTCTCCGTGGTCATCCTGGCCCACCCCGACGGCCAGATCGAGACGTACCGGGGCGAGCTGACGGGCACCCTGCTCGAAGGCCCCCGCGGCGAGAACGGCTTCGGCTACGACCCCCTCTTCGTCCCCGACGGCGAAACCCGCACCCTGGCCGAGATGACGGTGGCCGAGAAGCGGCAGATCAGCCACCGGGGCCGGGCGCTGGCGGCGCTGATGCGGGCGCACGCGGACGGCCGACTGGCGCCTTCAAGCTGAAGGGAAAAGACACAGCGGTCAGCCGGAACTCGCCCAAACTGGCCGCTGACGGCTGAGCGCGCTCGACGGAAGAATGTCGCGGCGCTGAAGGGACCCTCCCCCAACCCTCTTCCCAAGGGAGAGGGGCGCTGCGAAGCAGCGGGGTGAGGGGCCTTCTTTGGCCCAGGGCTTCTTACCCCCCCGCGTGTTCCCGAACGTCGTTCTTCAGCCGCATCAGGATCGCGCCCATCCCGCGCAGGCGCATGGGCGTGATGAGTTCGGTCAGGCCCATGTCCATGTAGAACTGATCCGGGATATTCAGGATCGTCTCGGGCTTCTCGCCTTGCAGCGCCTCGTGCAGGATGCCCGCGTAGCCGCGCACGGTGGGAGCCTCCTCGGGCACCTTGAAGTACATGTTCACGCCGCCGGAGTCCGTCCGCTCGGTCACCAGGAAAAAGGGGCTGGCGCACTCGGGCACGGGCTGGAGGAACTCGGGATGCTCGACGTACTTCTCGGGCAGGGGGGGCAGCTTGCGGCTGTACTCCAGCAGGGCCTGGAGGCGCAGCGGCTTGGGCGCCGAGCGGAACACGTTGACGATGTTCTGGAGCTTCTCGGGCAGGGGGGCGGGGTGGGTCATGCGGCCACTGTACCCCCGGCGCCGGGCAGGCTATGGTGAGGCCTGTCCAGTTGACCTTTTTGGTCAATGAATGACGCGCGTGGGTAGAATCGTTCCCGACGAGCCTGGAGGAGGCAGACATGGAATACGCGAAAGACGTGCTGGTGAGCACCGACTGGGTGGCCCAGAACCTGAACACCCCCGGTATTAGGCTGATCGAGGTGGACGAGGACATCCTGCTCTACGACACCGGCCATATCCCCGGCGCGGTGAAGGTGGACTGGCAGCAGGACTTCTGGGACCCGGTTATGCGCGAGTTCATCGGGCCCGAGCAGCTTCAGGCGCTTCTCGGTCGCCTGGGTCTGAAGGAAGGCGACCAGATCATCCTGTACGGCGACAAGAGCAACTGGTGGGCCGCCTACGCCTACTGGTTCCTGAGCTACAACGGCGTTCAGAACCTCAAGCTCATGAACGGGGGCCGCCAGAAGTGGGTCGCCGAGGGCCGCGAGCTGACGACCGAGGTGCCGAGCTACGAGCCCACCGAGTACCCACCCCTGCGCCGCGACGAGAGCCTGCGCGCCTACCGCGACGAGGTGAGGGCGCACATCGAGGCCGTGCGCGCGGGCCAGGGCGCGATGGTAGATGTTCGCAGCCCCGACGAGTTCTCCGGCAAGGTCACCCACATGCCGAACTACCCGCAGGAGGGCGTGCTGCGCGGCGGCCACATCCCCGGCGCGCGGAACATCCCCTGGGCGCGGGCGACGAACGAGGACGGCACCTTCAAGACGGCGGACGAGCTGAGCGCCCTGTACGCGGGCGAGGGCGTGACCCCCGACAAGGACGTGATCGCCTACTGCCGCATCGCGGAGCGGAGCAGCCACTCGTGGTTCGTGTTGCGCGAACTCCTCGGCTATCCCAAGGTCCGCAACTACGACGGAAGCTGGACCGAGTGGGGCAACGCGGTCGGGATGCCCATCGAGAAGACCTACACCGAGGCCTGAGCAGGCAGGCACAGCAGGGCCGGGGCGGATGGAACCCCCGGCCCCTTCTTCATCCTCCGGGGAGAACTGCCGTTTTGGTGCCTTTTTTCACGTCACCCCCTCCGGTCAGGGGAAGCGCGGAGGGGCCGCCACTCACTAGGGTGGACGGGTGATGTTCGTGATGCTGCTGGTTCTCCTCGCCGCCGTGGCGGGCGCGGCCTTGGTCCTGAGGAAAAGCCGGGGTGGCAGCCCCAAGCCCCCCGGAACCGCCGGGCTGGACGAGGAAACGGCCGCCCGCCCCGAGGTGGACGCCGCCTCGGTGGCCGCCGCCCGCGCCCGCGTCTCGGAGGTCGTCCCCGACGAGGTGCTGTCCGACGCCCTGCTGGACGCCACGCCCAAGCAGCTCGCCCACCTGTTCGCTGCCGTCCCCGAGGACGTGATGGCCGCCGCCATAGGAACGGGCAAGGGCACGCCCCGCGAACAGGCCCGCCCGGAGGACCTCGCGCAGCTCCGCGGGGCGGGGCGGGCCGTGGACGACCTCGAAATCTTCAGCTTCGGGGAGAAGAGCTAGCCGGTGACCACTCCCCCTACTGAAGTAGGGGGCTTCTCAGGCGACGGCATGCGATACCCCGCTACCGTTCTCGCCTGAAGGGACGGCCCGTCCCAACGGCTCGCCACGTTCCGTGGACGTGCCTCGATCCAGAATGTTCTTCGCCGCGTTGTGATCGGCGTTCGCCGTATGGCCGCATTGCACGCACCTGAAGCTCGCTTGGTTCACACGGTTCTCCTTCCCCGTGTGTCCACAGGCATGGCACCGTTGGGACGTGTAGCGGGGGTCTACGGCGATGACTCGGCGCCCAGCACTTTCAGCCTTGGCGGCGAGTTGAAACAGGAACCCGGCCCACCCCGCGTCGAGGATGGAGCGGGCAAGGTTGCTTTGGGCCATGTTGCCCACTTGCAGGTTTTCGTGCGCGATCAGGTCGTGTTCATGGATGAGCCTCCGGGCGGTCTTGTGCTGGAAGTCCAGCCGTTGCCGCCTGACCTTGCGGTACGTCTTGGCGACCTGCTTCACCGCCTTCTTGCGGCGGTTGCCACCCTTCTTGCGCCGTGACACGGTGCGCTGCTGGACACGTAGCTTCCCCAGTGACCTCCCCAGGTGGCGGGGGTTCTCAATGAACTCCCCGTCTGACGTGACGGCAAACCATGTTGTTCCCAGGTCAATCCCGACGCTGCTCCCCGTGGTGGGGAGGGGCTGCACAGGGACTTCACAGGTGTAGACGGCGTACCACTGGTCTACGTCCAGCACGATCTGTAGGGACTTGGGCTTGCCCTCAAGGGGGCGGTGCAGCTTGATCTTGACGTTCCCGATCTTGGGGATGGAGATACGCCGTCCATCGTCTACGGGCTTCCCACAAGCCGTCCAATCGTTCTTCGCATTGTTCCAGCACTGCTTGAACTTGAACGAATCCCAGCGGGTCGCAGGCTTGAAGCGCGGGAACCCAGCCCGCTTCGCACCCTTCTTGACGCGGCTGAAGAACGCCTTGTACGCCTTGTCGAGCCTGTCGAATACGTCCTGTAGGACGTGGCTGTAGACCCCGCTGAACTCCAGGCAGGCTTCCTTGAGAGCGGTGAGTTCCTTCTGCTGGTCGTAGGCGCTGAGGGTCTTGCCGTGCTTCCGGTAGGCTTCCCGGCGCTGTTCTAGGCCAGCGTTGTACAGCGTGCGGGTGAGGCGCAATGTCTCAAACATGGCGGCCTCTTGTGCCCGTGTGGGGTACAAACGATAGCGAAACGTCTTGATAGACGTGGTACTGTCTGACATGCGAAGCGGCTCCTATCCGCTTTGCCACGCTCCCGGCGGCTGGAACCGCGCGGGGGCATTGCTTTTGCAGTCTAGCACGAACCGGAAAGCTCCGGCTTGGCCGCCCTATCGGGCGGGTGCCGCTTGACCCCGCCCTGAAGGACGGGGCATGCGCGTCACTTCTTGTCAACCGGACCCCTCTTCGGAGTGCGCGTGAGGAAGGGGGCAGCATCCCCCATACTCTCCCCATGCGTTCCATCGCCGACGTGCGCGCGGCCTGCGCGGCCCTGCCGGGCTCGTCCGAGACGTTTCCCTTCGGCCCCACAACCCTGGTGTTCAAGGTCGGCGGCAGGATGTACGCCCTGACCGACATCACGGCGGACCCGGTGACGCTGAGCCTGAAGGTCCGGCCTGGGGACGGCGAGGAACTGCGCGCGGCCCACCCGGCGATCCGGCCCGGCTACCACCTCAACAAGCGCCACTGGGTTACGGCCACGCTGGACGGAACGTTGCCGGAGCTCCTGTTAAGCGACCTGCTGGCCGGGAGTCATAAGTTGGTGGTCGCCAGCCTGACCCGGGCGCAACGGGCGGAGCTCGGGCTGGGGTAAGGGGTGGCACGTCAGGGCTCGTCGTCCCTGAATGAGCGGCTGCGGGGGCAGAAGGACCCGACGAGGAGGGGAAGAGGGCCGGAAGCTCACGCCCCGGCCCCACTGCGTTCCCCAGCCTGACTTATAACGCCGTTTCCAGCGCGCCCAGCGCCGCCTCCGGGTTCTGGATGCCCGCCTGCGCCATGTCGGGCCGCCCGCCGCCCTTGCCGCCCGCCGCCGCCGCGAGCTTGCCGACGAGTTGCCCCGCGTGCGCGCCCCGTCCGACCGCGTCCTTCGTCGCCTTGACGACCAGGCCGCGGTCGCTGGCGATCACCGCGAGGTCCGCGCCGCTCTGGTCGAGCAGCTTGTCGGCGGCGCCGCGCAGTTCGTTCCCCTCGATGCCCGAGAGCCGCAGCGCCGCGACCCGGAAGCCGCCGAGTTCACGCACCTGCTGGGTCGCGCCACCCCCGCCCATCTGCGCCTCCGCGAGCTGGCGGCGAACCTGGGCCGTCTCCTGCTGGGCGGCCTTGAGCCCCGCCTGCAAGCCCGCCACACGCGCTTCCAGCCCGTCCAGGCCGGTGTTCAGCAGGCCCGCCACCCGTCCCGCCGTTTGCAGCCGCTCGCGCACCCACGTGGTCGCCGCCTCGCCCGCCAGCGCCTCGATACGGCGCACCCCGGCGGCCACGTTCTCGTCGGATACGATCACGAAGGCGCCGATGTCCCCGGTTCGGCGGACGTGCGCGCCGCCGCACAGCTCCATGCTCGTCACGGTGCGGCCCTCGAAGGGCACGCCGCCCTCCACGGTCACCACGCGCACGGTGTCGCCGTACTTCTCGCCGAAGAGGGCCGTGGCGCCCGCCGCCCTCGCCTCCTCCAGCGGCATCTCGCGCCACGTCACGGGGAAGTTGGCGCTCACCCAGCGGCTCACCAGGCGCTCGATCCCGGCGATCTCGTCGGCGCTCAGGGCCGCCCCGTGCGTGTAGTCGAAGCGCAGCCGCTCGGCCGCGACGAGCGAGCCCGCCTGCCGCACGCCGGAGCCCAGGACCGCCCGCAGCGCCGCGTGCAGCAGGTGGGTGGCGGTGTGGTGCCGCTGGATCGCCTGGCGCTCGCCCGACACGATCCCGCGCACCGTGTCCCCGGGCCGCAACTCGCCCTCCTCCACGAGCACGTCGTGCAGGAACACGCCCGCCGGGGTCTTGCGGGTGTCGCGCACCAGGGCGTGCCCGCCGTCCCATTCCAGCCGCCCGGTGTCGCCCACCTCGCCGCCGCCCTCGGCGTAGAAGGGCGTGCGGGAAAGCACCACGGTCGCCTCGCTGCCCGCCGGCAGGTGGGAGAGCCGTTCTCCCGCGCTCACAAGGGCCACGACCTCGCCCTGCGCCTCCAGCTCCTCGTAGCCCACGAAGCGGGTGGGGGAGAGGCCTTCGAGCGCCTCCTGGTTCCCGCCGAACAGTTCCGACTTGCCGTACTTGCTCCCTGCGCGGGCGAGTTCCTGCGCCTTTTCCAGGCTCTCGGCGTACTCGGCCTCATCCACGGTGATGCCGTACTCCTCCGCGATCTCCTTCGTCAGGTCGAGGGGGAAGCCGTAGGTGTCGTACAGGACGAAGGCCTCCTCGCCGGAGAGAACCGAGCCGCGTTCCAGCCCACTCAGCAGCGACGTGATGCGCTGCGTTCCCCCCTCCAGCGTCTTGAGGAAGCGTTCCTCCTCGGCCCGGATCGCCGCCGTGACGCGCTCCTCCTCCGCCACGAGTTCCGGGTACGCCCCGCCCATCTTCTCCACGACGAGGGGCACGAGCTGGTAGAGCGTCGGCTCGCGCAGGCCCAGCAGGTAGGCGTGACGGGAGGCCCGGCGCAGAATCTTGCGAACCGTGTAGCCGCGTCCGGTGTTCGACAGCGCCACCCCATCCGCGATGGTCATGCTCACGCTGCGGATATGCTCGGCCACGACCCGGTGCGACAGGCTCTGCGGCCCCTCGTAGGGCTTGCCGCTGAGCTCCGCGATCCGCGCGACGATGGGCGCGAACACGTCGTTGGAGTAGAAGTCGTACACGTCCTGCACGACGGTGGCGATGCGCTCCAGCCCCATGCCGGTGTCGATGTTCTTGAAGGGCAGGTCGGCCAGCACGGGTGTGCCGTCGGGGAGGGGGTCCTGGCGGTCGTACTGCGGGAAGACGCAGTTCCAGATTTCCAGGAAGCGGGCGCTCTCGCGGGTCTGGGCGTAGTCGGCCCAGGTGTCCTCGCCGTACTTCGGGCCCCGGTCGTAGAAAATTTCCGAACACGGCCCGCACGGCCCGTTCGGTCCCTCCTTCGGCGCGTCAGCGGGCCAGAAGTTCTCGTCCGCCCCGAAGCGCAGGATGCGGTCCTCGGGCAGCCCGATCTCCTGAGTCCAGATCAGGAAGGCCTCCTCGTCCTCCTCGTAGATCGTGGCGTAGAGGCGGCTCTTGTCGAGACCCATCCACTCCGGGCTCGTCAGGAATTCCCACGCCCAGGTCAGCGCCTCGCGCTTGAAGTAGTCGCCGAAGGAGAAGTTGCCCAGCATCTCCAGCAGCGAGCAGTGGCGCAGGGTGCGCCCCACATTCTCGATATCGCCCACCCGCAGGCACTTCTGCGCGGTCGTGACCCGCCTGTTCTCGCCGTATCCGGGAAATTTGGCCGGGGCGCCCATGAACTGCGGCTTGAAGGGCTGCATCCCCGCCACGGTGAAGAGGGTCGTGGGGTCAGGGGCGATCAGCGAGTGGCTGGGCAGGCGCAGGTGCCCCTTGCTCTCGAAGAATTGCAGGTACTTCTCCCGAATGTCGGCGGTGGTGAGCGGCGCGGTCATGGGGGAGAGTCTATCAGCGGGGCTCAGGGGGCGAATCCGCCGGATGCACGGTGGGGCAGAGACGAAAACGGGGAGGCGAGCCTCCGCTCTACCTCCCCGTCCTGCCTCGCCCGCTTTAGACGAACTGCCCGCCGTGCCGGGACGCTGCGGCCTCGACGACATCGGACGGGATGTTGTCCTCGACAGCCACCGCACGCCCACCGCCGACGCCCTCATGGATCTGGTCGTAGCGATGGTCCTCGATGTAGGAGCTGTCGTGGGCGCCGTCCGCGTTGGCATCCGCAGCGCCGCCAATCGCGCCCACCGCCGCGCCCACGCCCGAGCCCAGGGCCGCCATGCCCAGGATGACCGGAATGGCGAGGCCGCCCGTGGCCGCCGCCGCGACGGCGCTGGCCGCCCCCGCGACGGTACCGACCGCCGCGCCGACGCCCGTTCCCTCGATAGCTCCCTCGCCCGCCTCCTCGGCGGCAGCCTGCCCGTCAACCGTGGTGGTCGTCTGGGTCTGGGTAGTCTGCGTCTCGGCCATACGGCGGTTCAGGGTGGTGTGCCCGACTTCAGGCTGAATCACGCCCTGGGCGCGCAGATCCTCGATAAAAGCGTCCGCCTGCTGCTTGCTGGGAAAGATGAGGTGTCGCATGTCTGGCAGTTTGAAGTCGCGTTTTGGAACCGACGTGAGAGGAACACCAACCGGAGTTGCGGTTCGGGGTGCGAGCGGGGGACAGGGATGGACGCCTTGTTCCACCAGTTCTGGCGTTGAAATCCCTCCTGGCATGGGGACCAGGAGGGGCGCGACTGCTCTTCAGTTGTCAATTCGTCGTCAATTCAGGTCCATCGCCCACCAGGCTTCCCGCTGGGCGGCGAGGCGGGCGCGGGGGTCACCCAGGGCATCCAGGGTGCGGGTCAGGCCCTGCCAGTCGGACTCGCTCATGGGGTCGATGGCGAGGGCGCGCTGGTGGAAGAGGGCGGCGTCCTTGGCACGGCCCGCGGCGCTGGCGGCCCCGGCGGCCAGCCCCAGCACGCTGAACTGCTTCTGCTCCAGCCGGGCGCGCACGTCGTCCACCCAGGGGCTGTCGGCGCCGGGCAGGAAGTGGCCGTACATGCTGGTCAGCTCGCGCAGCTCCTCCAGCCCCAGGGCGCCCTGCTCGGCCTGGGCGGCGAGCAGCTCGAAGCGGTGAACGTCGTAGTCGGCGCGCAGGTCGGCGGCCAGGGCGTAGCGGCGGTTGGTGCTCACGACGGCCTCGTTGCTCAGGCTGCGGCGCAGGCGGTGGAGGGTGGTGTGAAAGAGGCTGCTTGCCCGCGCCTCGTCCTTCTCGGGCCACAGGGCCTCGGCGGCCTCCCAGGAGGTGACCTCCTTGTGTTCCAGCAGGTAGAAGAACAGCTCCAGCGCCTTGCGCGAGACCCACGAGACGGGCGCGCCCTGCCACACGACCTGCGCGGTCCCCAGGCCACGCGCGGACATGGCGCTCTCGCCCTGGCGCGTCAGGCCCGCGCGGCGCAAGCGGGCGTCCACGGCGGTGAGCAAATCCTGCGGGGTGAAGGGCTTGGGCAGGTAGTCGTCCGCCCCCAGGTTCATGCCCCGGCGCACATCGTCGCGCTCGGCGTGGCTGGAGAGCAGCACGAAGGGAAGGTTGTTGAGTTTTTCATGAGTCCGCACCCGCTCCAGAAACTCCAGCCCGGTCATGTAGGGCATAACTACGTCGCTGATGAGGAGGTCGGGGGTGAAGACCTGGAGGAGATCAAGAGCTTCTAATGGTTGGTGAGTCGTGCGGACTTCGTGTCCTGCACGAGTCAGGATCACGCTGATGAGTTTGAGGATGGCGGAGTCGTCATCCACGACCATGATCCGGGGCATGAAGGTAGTTTAACGAGTATGTGAGAAATGTAGATATAAAACTTCACTTTGCCTTCATGGGTTAAGCTGAGGGGCGTGACCAGCGCCGACGCCGATCTGAAGGTCCTCCACGCCCGGGCCTTGACCCTCGACCCCGCGCGCCCGCAAGCGGAGGCGGTGCTCGCCGGGGGCGGGCGGGTCCTGGCCGTGGGGGGCCGCGAGGAGGTCGCCGCCCTCGCCCCGCGGGCGCGGATACTCGATCACCGCGACCTGATCCTCACGCCCGGGCTGGCCGAGGCACATATTCACCTCGTCTCCTACGGCTTCTCGCTCTCGGAACTGAACCTGCATGGCGCCCGCAGTGTGTCCGAGGTGCAGGCCCGGGTGGCGCAGCGGGCCATGAACACCCCGGCGGGCACCTGGATTCGCGGCGGTGGCTTTCTGCTCAGCGAGCTGGGCCTGAACGAGTACCCCACCGCCGCCGTCCTCGACGAGGTCAGCCCGCACCATCCTGTCCTGCTGTACTCGCGCGACCTGCACCTGAGCTGGGCGAACTCGCTCGCGCTGCGCCTGGCCGGGGTGACCAATGCCACTCCCGACCCCGAGGGCGGCAGGATCGTCCGCCCCCTGGGCACCCTGCTCGAGGGCGCCAGCGAACTCGTCGCCCGCGTCCGGCCCGTCCCCAGCGAGGCGGAGTACCTGGCGGCGGCGAAGGCGGGCGCGGACGACCTCGCCGCTCGCGGCTACGTCAGCGCCCACACGATGGCCTTCGAGCCGCCCGAGGCGCCGCGCGCCCTGCAAACGCTCGCGGCTCGGGGGGAACTGCCGCTGCGGGTCTGGGCGACCCTTCCCCACGCCCGGCTCTCCCTTGCCCGGGACCTCGGGGTGGGGCTCAATCCCGGCGGCCTCTTCCAGTGGGGCGGGGTCAAGTTCTTCGCCGACGGGGCGCTGGGAAGCCGCACCGCCTGGCTGCACCCACCCGGTTTTGCCGACGGCAGCGGTACCGGCATCGCCCTCGATTCCCCAGACCTCATCCGTGAGCTGGGGGCCGAGGCGCTGCGCCTGGGCCTGACGCCCGTGACCCACGCCATCGGCGACCGGGCGAACACCGAGGTGCTGGGCGCCTACGACGCCCTGCGTCCCCTCGCCGCCGAGAAGGGCGTGCGGCTGCGGATCGAGCACGCCCAGCACCTGCGCCCGGAGGACATTCCCCGCTTCCGGGGCTTCACGGCCAGCGTCCAGCCCATCCACCTCCAGGCCGACGGGGCGATGATCCGCCACCTCCTGCCGCACCTCACGGAGACGAGCTACGCCTTCCGCTCGTTGCGGGATGCCGGAGCCCTCCTCGCCTTCGGGTCCGATGCCCCGGTGGCGCCGCCCGAGTACCGCGCCAACTTCGCCGCCGCCATCACCCGGCGGGATGACGAGGGAGAGCCCATCGCGCCCGGAGAGGCCCTGACCCAGGAGGACGTGCTGTGGGCGCATACCCGCGGCCCCGCCCTCGCCGCCGGGTGGGAGGACGAGGGAATCATCCGCCCCGGGGCGCGGGCCGCCTTTACGCTGTGGGACCGTCTTGGCGGGAATGCGCGGGCACTGGTGCTGTAGGGCGCAAGAAGAGAAAGGGGCAGACGGCAGACAGGCTTTTATCTCGACCAAGGACAACGTGCTTGTCTGTTTGGCTTTGTTGACCCTCTCCCCTCGTGGGAGAGGGCCTGGCGCAGCCAGGGGTGAGGGGGCGCCCAACAGGCGAAAGCGACCTGGCACCGCAGCTTCCAGAGCCGGGACGGCCCGGAGAGAAAAGCCTGAGAGGCAGAGGCTTCTGCAAGCTCTCTGCCCCCCGTTTGGAGTGTTGGATCAGTGGGGACCCGGAACATGGGGGCCGACATATCCCGCCTCACGGCGCGAATCGTCGTTGGCGTCCATTGCCCGGTTCAGGTGCTCCTGCCTATACGCGAAGAAGGCCATGACTGCCAGAAACAGGCCCAGCAGAACGAGTCCTATCACGCCGCACCTCCTATCACGATCCTAGCCCGGGTGGTCATGGAGAAGTGACGCTACGGTTCAACCTTCGCTTACGCCTCCACGCCCTCCGGCAATTCGGCGTTGGAGTACACGTTCTGCACGTCGTCCAGGTCTTCCAGCGCGTCGATCAGCGTCATCAGCTTGCGCACGTCGTCGCCGCTGACGGCCACGGTGTTCGTGGGGATCATCGTGATCTGGCCGCTCTCGGGCTTGAACCCCGCCGCCGCCAGCGCGTCCTGCACGGTGTAGAGGTCGTTCGGGGCGGTGCTGATCTCCAGGCCGTCCTCCGACTCCTGGATATCCTCGGCGCCGTTCTCGATGGCGGCCTCCTGCGCGGCCTCCGAGGTGTCGGGGAGCAGGATCACGCCCTTCTTCTCGAACTGCCAGGCGACCGAGCCGTTCGTGCCCAGCGAGCCGCCGCGCTTGTTGAACACCGCGCGGATGTCGGCGACCGTGCGGTTCACGTTGTCGGTCAGCGTCTCGATAAAGATCGCCGTGCCGCCGGGGCCGTAGCCCTCGTAGGTGACCTCCTTGTACTCGGCGGCCCCCTCCGCCGCGCCCACCGCGCGCTTGATCGCGTTCTCGATGTTGTCGGCGGGCACCGTGTCGGCCTTGGCCGCCGCGATGGCGTTTTTCAGGCTGAGGTTCCCCGCCGGGTCGCCGCTGCCCCCGGAGCGCACCGCCGCCTGAATGGCGCGGATGTGCTTGGAGTACATCGCGCTGCGTTTCTTGTCGTTCGCGCCCTTCTTGCGCTTGATCTGTGCCCACTTGCTGTGACCGGCCATGTTCAGTGTCTCCTTGAAAGACGCGCCCACCTGGAAGCTGGGGGCGCGTAACACCGGACATTCTAGCGCGGCCCGTCCGCTAGACTCTGGAAGTCCGGTGACGGGCGGGCAGGCTCAACAGCCAGGGGGAGGTCGCCGGGGCGCACGTCAGCCCACAGCCCTACCCGCCTCGCCGTTGTTTGCCGTTTAATGGGGGACTGAACTGCTTGATCAAGCTGTCTTCGAGACCCGCAGCATGGTCGAGCACGTAGCCTGGGTAAAGGGCTGTATCAGTTCTCTGGAAGGCCAGAATGAAAATTCTACGCCCTTGCAAAAGCCTCCGGCGAATAGCTAGCTCCAGCTCCGTATTGGTACTCCCCAGACTCTTCCCTGGGGTTCGGTACCGCTGGAGTCTCATCGCAAGGTGGTTTTTCGACTTGCCGATGTAAAGGAGCGTGTCCTCGTCGAGGAATGCGTATAGGACGCCGCCCTGCGCCTGAAGCAGGTCATGACCAGAGGGAATTACCAGCTTTTCGTGCCGCAAGGTCCATTCCCCGACCAGTTGGAAGCCAAGCTGGGACAGCCTTTCGCGGGCATTGGAGGTCATCCTCTGCTCTTACTCCAGCAGCCTGATCTGGGCGCGCAGGGCGGAGGTGTCCACCCGCTCCGCCGTGATCTCCATGAAGATGGTGTCGTACCGCTCCCCGCCCAGTCGCACTGTCCCTGTCCGCCGCCCGCAGACCACGAACCCCACCTTCTCGTAGGCGCGGATGGCTCGGGTGTTGAAGGAAAAGACCTTGAGCAGGATGTTGTGCAGCCCCAGGTGGAACACGCCGTACGCCACCATCAGCCGGGTCGCCTCGGAGCCGAAGCCGCCGCCCCAGGCGTCGGGGTCGTGGACGCTGATGCCGAGTTCGGCGGTGCCGTGGCGGTGGTTGATGTCGCGCAGGTCCACCCCGCCGATCAGCCGCCCGGAGGTGCGCTCGTAGATGCCGAAGGTCACCTGCGACGGGTTGTTGCGGCTGACCGATTCGAAGTAGGCCTGCTCGTCCTCCAGGCTGTACGACACCCCGGAGCCGCCCAGGTAGGTGGTGAGTTCCAGATTGTGGAAGTAGTGGGCGAGTTCGGGCACGTCCTCGCGGCGCAACCGGGCCAGGATCACCTGCTCGCCCGTCAGGACAGGAAGGGGGGACGGCATGGGGCCACTTTACCCGCCGCACGGCTCAGGGCCGCAGGTCCTCCTCCTCGATCAGGAAGTCCACCGCCCCCGAGCCGATCTCGTAGAAGGCGCCGATCACCCGGATCTGCCCGCGCGCCTCGGCCGCCTGGATGACGGGTTGCTCGCGCAGGCTGGCGACCTGGCAGCGGACGTTGTTCAGCACGGCCTCGCGCATCCGGGCCTTTTTGTCGCGGATGGGGGGCATGTCCCGCACGCAGGGCTGGATCCGCTCGATCAGGCGGCGCAGGTTCTCGGGCTCGCGGGCGACCTGCTCCTCGGGAAGCAGCGCGGCGGCGACGGCC
The DNA here is from genome assembly GCF_002897375.1 of Deinococcus aerius. Lineage (NCBI taxonomy): Bacteria > Thermotogati > Deinococcota > Deinococci > Deinococcales > Deinococcaceae > Deinococcus > Deinococcus aerius. Next base: position 61,499 of record NZ_BFAG01000019.1, read on the forward strand.
CCGCAGCCCTCGTGGCCCATCACCACGACCAGGCGCACGTCGAGGTGTTCGGTCGCGTACTCCAGGGTGCCCAGACCCGTTTCGGCCACCACGTTCCCCGCCACCCGCACCACGAACAGGTCGCCGAGGCCCTGGTCGAACACGATCTCCACGGGCACCCGGCTGTCACTGCACGCCAGGACCGCCGCAAAGGGCGACTGCTCCATGATCTGCGCGCGGCGCTGGTTGGCGTCGGCCTCGGGCCGGGTCGCCTGGCCGGAGAAGAAGCGGGCGTTCCCCTCTTGCAGGGCCTGGATCGCGTCCTCCGGCGAGGCCATGCGGCCAGGGCGCAACTCCGCGATGTCCTGCATGCTGGCGCCCCGGCGAATGGCGTTCAGAATCCGCCGTTCGAGGTCGGGGGCCAGGGGGGCGGGCGGCAGGTCGGACGCCGGGTCGTTCACCCGGCCATCCTAGAACGGCCACCTGAAAAGAGGTGTGCCCCGGGTAGCACCCGTCTAAACGCGGGGGCGGGAGCCGGGGGTCAGGTCGCTCGCCCCCGGCCCCCTGAGCCTTCCCGACTCGGCCTGGCTACTGCCCCTGCCCCGCCGTGTAACCGAGCTGGCCGTCAAAGGTGTAGAGGTGTTCGGTCTTCACGAAGTCGAGCCCCACCTCCGAGACGCGGGCCAGCAGCGAGAGCACGTCGGCGTGGGTGAGGGGCCGCGCCCCCTGCCACAGGAAGCGGCAGCGCCAGTGGTCCGAGCAGGTCGTCTCGGGCAGGCCCTGCGGCCAGACCTTCACCCCGCGGTTGGAGATCATGTCGAGCTTCCAGTCGGTGCCCTCGGCCTTCTGGAGCTGGGCGCCCAGCACGTCCGGCTGGCGGCCAGCCTCCTGCCAATCCAGGAAAACGTCGGTGCCCACCAGCACCTTCTCGGCGCGGGTCCTGGGCTTGAGCTGCACCTGAATCTGGGAAGCTGCCTCCCCACTCACGGCGGGCAGACGCTGCGGCATCTGGCCCAGGCGGTCGATGACGGCCTGGGCAAACGCCTGGGTGCCCACCTGCTGGGTCGTGTGTTCCCCCGCGATGTCCGCCGTATGCACCCCGTCCTCCAGCGTCCGCAGCCAGGCGTTCAGCACCCGCGCGGCCACGTCGCCCTGCCCGATATGCGTGAGCATCAGGGCCGCCGCGTTCAGCAGGCCGCTGGGGTTGGCCTTGTCCTGCCCGGCGATGTCGGGGGCGCTGCCGTGGACCGCCTCGAAGAGCGCCACACTCCCCCCGATGTTCGCGCTGCCCCCCAGGCCCACCGACCCCGCCACCTCCGAGGCGATGTCGGAGAGGATGTCCCCGTAGAGGTTGAGCGTCACGATCACGTCGAAGCTCTCGGGCCGCGCGCCCAGCCGCGCCGCGCCGATGTCCACGATCATGTGGTCGGCCGCGATGTCCGCGTACTCCCGCGCCACCTCGTCGAAGACCCGGTGGAAGAGGCCGTCGGTGAGCTTCATGATGTTGTCCTTGCTCATCGCCGTGACCTTGCGGCGGCTGTGGGCGCGGGCATACTCGAAGGCGTAGCGGATCACCCGCTCGCAGCCGTCGCGCGTGACCAGCTTCAGGCACTGGTACACCTCGTCGGTCTGGCGGTGCTCGATCCCCGCGTACAGGTCCTCCTCGTTCTCGCGCACGATCACGAGGTCCATGCCGGGATGGTGGGTGGCGACGAAGGGCGCGTAGGCGCGGGCGGGGCGGACGTTGGCGTACAGGCCCAATGCTTTCCTCAGCGTCACGTTCACGCTCTTGTACCCGCCGCCCTGCGGGGTGGTGATCGGCCCCTTGAGGAGCACCCCGGTGCGCCGCATGGCCTCCCAGGCCTCGGGCGCGACCCCGGAGTTCACGCCGCGCAGGTAGACCTCCTTGCCCACCTCGACCGGATGGGGCTCAATGCGGGCTCCCGCCGCCTCCAGCACCCGCAGCGTGGCCCCCATGATCTCGGGGCCGATGCCGTCACCGGGCGCGACGGCGATGGGCGTGAGGGTGGAGTGGGGCGCGTCGGCGTTCTGGGGTTGGGAGACAGTCGTGTTCATGGGTTCTCCTTGCGAGCTTGAGGAATCGGGCCTCATGGCTGAGGAGATGATAGCGAAAAACCTTTCGTGTATTTGATTTCGCTCCTTGGACTATGTACAGTCGTGACAGAAGCGGGGGCCGCTCGCCTCGCCACCCGCCGGTTCCCACCCCACCCATGACTGATCCCGTCCCTGACAGCCAATGGACCTTCCTGACCAACCACAGCCACGTGTTGCTGTGCTTGGTGCGGGAGCCGGGCAGCACCCTGCGGCAGGTCGCGGAGCGGGTCGGCATTACCGAGCGCGCCGTGCAGCGCATCGTGCGGGAGCTGGAGCAGGCGGGCGTTCTCACGCGCGCCCGTCAGGGCCGCCGCAACACGTACACGGTGAACCCCGGCTTCCACCTGCGGCACCCGCTGGAGGCCCACCGCACGGTCGGGCACCTGCTCGCCCTGCTGGAGGAGGCCGAGGCCTCGCTCACTGCGCGGCCCACCTGAGGGGGGAGCGTGGTGGGCGCCCCGTCCCGCGAACTCCTCTTGCTTTAGGCTGAAGCCATGACGGCGCCGCTGCACCCCACCGAGGAAGCCACCCTGCAAGACCTGCTGGAACGGTACGCCACCCTGCGCGACACCTTGCAGGGGCTGGAGGTGGAACGCGACGCCCTGGCCGCGCAGATCAAGGCCGCGCTCGCCTCGGGTGCCCGGGCCGAAACTGACCTCTACCGCGCCGAGCTGAAGGTCTCGCGCCGGGTCGAGTATCCGGTCGACCACTTCCGCGACGTGTTCGGGGACGCCGCCGCGCTGGAAGTCGCCGTGATCGACCGCAAGAAGGCCGAGACGCTGGCGAAATCGGGCGACCTCGACCCCGAGCGGCTGCGCGAACTCGCCGTGGTGAAGGAGACGCAGTCGCTGGTGCTGATTCCGAAGACGCGCTGAGGAAGGGAAGGTGTGACCCTGGAAGGAGCCGGCCCCGTCACGGCACAGCCCGCCGTGCGGGCCTACGCGGAGAGCCTCGGCGCTCCCGGTCGGCTGTGGCTCGATTCGCTGCCGGACGCCGCCAAACACCAATGCCGCGAGTGGGGCCTGCGAAGGGGCGAGGTGCTGCCCGGCGGCAGCCGTTCCTATGTGTGCCGGGTGGCGACCGCGGATGGTGGGCGGGCCGTCCTCAAGCTGGCCCTGCCGGAGCCCGTTCTGCAAACGCAGATGGCGACCCTCGTTGCCGCGCGGGGACAGGGCTATGTCCAGGTGTTCGCGCATGACGTGGGCAGGGGAGCCCTCCTCATGGAGTCCCTCGGGCCGCCGATGGAAGAGACGGTGGACGACGTGCCCGCCGTGTTAAACGTCCTCGCCGGGACGTTGGTGCAGGCCTGGGAGGGAACGGCGGAACTCGGCCAGTCCCTGCCGGAACCGCCGGAGCACAAGGCCGCCGGACTCCTCGCCCTGGTGCGCGACCTGGCCGGAACGGCGCAGGACCCGGAGCTTTGGGCCGTGGTGGATCAGGCGCTGCGGTACGCCCGGGAGAGGCTGGCCGCCCGTGACCCTGCCCGGCAGGTCCTGGTCCACGGTGACCCCCACGTGGGCAATCTGCTGCCCGTCGAGGCCAGCCGCCCGGGCGCGGAGACCGGTTACGTGTTCGTGGACCCGGAGGGCTTCCGGTGCGAGCCGGAGTACGACCTCGGGGTGGCCTTGCGAGGCTGGAATGCTCGGCTTCTGGCTTCGTCAGGGCCGCAGTCGGAGTTGCGGGCCTGGTGCGAGCAGATGGCGCGGGCGGCGGGAGCGGGGGCCGAGGCCGTCTGGCAATGGGCCTACCTGGAGCGGGTCTCCACCGGGCTTTACCTGGGCCACCACGGCCTGCCGCAACTCGGTGCCCCTTTCCTGGAGGTGGCACGTAGGCTCCTGCTGCCCTGAGGGTTCATTCGTCCAGCAGCGCCTCCACAATCACCACGTCGCGCCACTCGCCGTCCAGCCGGGCGTGACGAAGGTGGACGCCGACCTCGCGGAAGCCGCAGCGCAGGTGCAGTCGGCGGCTCGCCGCGTTGTCGGTGAAGATGCGGCTGGTGAGCTTGTGGAGCCCGGCCTCGCGTGCCGCGTTCATCAACGCGCGCAGGGCGGCCTCGCCGTACCCCTGCCCCCGGACCTCCCGCGCGACGTAGACGCCGTGGTCCCCAATGGTCGCGTAAGCCGGGCGGTCGCTGTAGGGGCCGCTCCAGGCGAAGGCCACGACCTCCCCGGCCTCGTCCACCACGACCACAGCGGGATGCGGGCCGTTCAGCCGCTCCCGCACCTCCGCCTCACTGCGTTCCCGCGTCTCGAAGGTCGCCACCCGGTCCCGGATGCCCTGGTTGTAGATGCGGCTGATGGAGGACGCGTCGTCCAGCGTCGCGGCTCGGGTGCAGATCATGCTTGATGCTGCCACGGCAACAAAAAAGCATTGCCGGTGAGCAGCGGCACCCGGGAATCATCCCTTATGGCTGCTGCCTTCCGGCCCTGACCAGGTTCAGGCGTTCCCGCTGCGCTGCGCCAGCAATGCGAGGCGGAGTGTAGCACAAGGCCAACCGTTGAACAGGGGAGACCAAAGCAGGGCCGCCGGAGCTTCGACACTCCGGCGGCGCTATGGTGCTCGGGATGGGACTTGAACCCACACAGGAAACCTACACGCCCCTCAAACGTGCGCGTCTACCAATTCCGCCACCCGAGCAGGGTGAAGGGCGAAAGAAATGTTAGGGGGGAGGGCGCCTCTTGTCAAGGGCGAGTTCTGTGCTAAGCTCCCCTTTGCCGCCGCGAGCGGTGGGGTCCGGCTGTCTTTTTCGCCCCGGCTGCCGCGAGCGGGACTTCATAACAAGAGAGGTACCACGTGATCGACAAAAAGCAGACCATTCAGACCTACGCCAAGAGCCCGAGCGACACCGGCAGCACCGCCGTGCAGGTCGCGCTCCTGACCGAGCGCATCAACAACCTGTCGCGCCACCTGACCGAGAACCAGAAGGACAAGCACGGCCAGCGCGGCCTGCAACTCCTCAACGGCCAGCGCCGCCGCCTGTTGAAGTATCTGGAGCGCACCAACTACGACGAGTACATCGCCCTGACGGACCGCCTGAGCATCCGCCGCGGCCAGCGCGTCATCCGCTGAAGTTCGCTCTTCCCCCGCCACCCTGGACCTTCCGGGGTGGTTTTTTTGTGGCTAGCGGTCGCCAGGACAGGGCCGTGCCCGGTCGGGCAGATGGCGCCAGTCGCCCCCGGGAACGGGAAGCACGCCGGGCTGGTGGAGGCGTGCGGCGAGGGCATACACGTAGACCCAGGCTGAGACGCTTTCCCCGTCTTCTGACGTGACCGATACCTGCTCGCGGGTGTACAGCGGCGGGGTCTCATGAACACCCTCCAGCGTGTCCAGGAAGTGCAGGGCACGGTCCCAGCCGTCCTGGGGGTAGGTCAGGACATAGCCACGCACCTCCTCATGGGGTTCGCCGGGCACGACCGCTGGGTACGCCTCCGGCAGGAGGTGCAGCAGCCGGAAGCCGGGGAGGCGGGCGGGGGTGGCCTCGAACCGGCCTCCCCGTGCCGCCACATCGGCGTTGCGCTCGCCGGGCATCAGGGTGCCGTACACAAAGACGCGGGTGAGGGGGGCGGTCATCTGGCCCAGGGTAGCGCCCCCGCTACAGCCGCGTTCCCCGGGGCTGGTGGTAGTACACCCGGCCCACGATGGTCGCCTCCTCCGGGCGCACCGGGGGATGGTCGGGGTTGTCGCTGGTCAGCCAGACGTGGTCGCCGTAGCGCCGCAGCCGCTTGACGGTCAGGCCCAGGCCGGGCACGTGCAGCACGTAGACCCGGCCCTCGCGCAGGTCGAGGTCGCCGGGGTCCACGTACACGCGGTCGCCCGGACGAATACCGCCGCCCCCCGGCTCGGTCATGGAGTCGCCCTGCACCTCCAGCACCAGCATCCCGGGGCGGTGTTCGCGCGCCGGGACGAGTTCGATGTCGATGACGCTGCTGGAATCTTCCGTCAGGGGCAGGCCCGCCGTGGCGAGGGCACGCACGGGCACGCGGAACAGTTCGAGGGCGGTGAGCGCGTCGTCGCTGCCCTCCCGCGAGAGCAGGGGCAGCCCGGTCCGCGCCACCCATTCGCCCGCGCTGATCTCCAGCGCCCGCCGCAGCGCGTCCTGCCGGGCGGGCGTGAGGGCACTCAGGGGCCGCACCCCCCGTTCCAGACGGCTGAGGTAGGGCTGCGTGACCGTGCCCGCCTCGCCGCCGTGCGCCGCCGTGCGCCGGGCGACCTCGTCCTGCCGCAGCCCCAGCGCGTCGCGCCGTTCGCGCAACCAGGTATGCAGGTCGGAAAGGGGAGAAGGGGAAGTCATGGGGCCAGTCTACGGTGTGAGGATTCGCACAACTGGAATCTCCAGTCTTGACTTTATAACTATGGACATATTACGCTGGTGGCGTATCTACCCCCCAGTCGTTCTCCTCCCGCCCCGCCTTCCCGTTCCCTTTGCCAGAGGAGGTTTCCATGACCGACCCCACTCCCCTTTCCGGCCTCACGCCGCTGCTGGGCGTCGCCTTTACCGCGGGGGCCGTGACCCAGCTCGCCCGGCAGCTCGCCCGCGCCGTCCTGCCCCGCTTGCGGCAGGTGGCGGCCCTCTCCATGGCGGCAGGAATCGCGGCCCTGACGGTGACGGCGCTGCTCACGGTCCTGGTGCGGCCCGCCCCCGCCCCCGCGCTGCTGCTGGCGGCGGCCTGCGTGACCGGCTGGAGTGGTCCCGGCATCCTGTCGCGGCTGGGCGGCCTGGTCGAGCGCAAACTCGGGTTGCCCTCCGCCCCCAGGCACCGGTGGTTCAGGAACGGAACTCGCGGCACATACGTATCCCGCCCGAGCGATCAGACTGAGGCATGAACGCAGCCTGGAGGGCCGCCACGCGCGGTCTGACCCTGTCGCTGGCGCTGCTGCTCGGCGCCACCGTGTCCGCCCAGACCGCCGCCCCCACGACCCCTGCCCAGCGGCAGGCGAACACCCCCGCCCCCCTCAGTGCCAGCGAGAAGGCGAGCCTGCGCGCCCTGTACCAGAAGCTGCGCCCCGCGACCCTGCGGATCGAGGACTGCCCCGTGAACGACTGCACCGAGCCGGACGGGGTGGGCACCGCCTTCTTGATCGGTGACGGGTATGCGCTCACCGCCTACCACGTAGTCTTCGCGGCCAAGCGCCTGAGCGCCGTGACGCTCGACAAGAAGCGCTACACCGTGCAGGTGATCGGCTACGACGATCAGGCTGACCTCGCCCTGCTGAAGGTGAACGTGCCCGCAGGTACGCCCTCTATGCCGCTCGCCAGCGCCCGACCCGCCGTGGGTGACCCGGCGCTCGCCATCGGCAACGGCGGCGGAGCCTTCCTGACCCCGAAGACCGGGCGGCTGACCGGGCTGGACAGCGACGCCGGACGCGCGGACTTCCCGCCCGGCACCCTGGAACTCAACGCGCAGCTCATCCCGGGGGATAGCGGCGGGCCGATCATCAACGCCCGCGGCGAGGTCATGGGCGTGGTGAGCTACATCAGCGTGGGCGGGTCCAGACGGGGGATCGGCGCGCCCAGCGCCGGGGGGGGGAACATCACCGCCTATGCCGTTCCCGTTACGCGCACGAGCCAGACCCTCGCCGACCTGCGCCAGGGCGTGAAGCGGGACGCCCCCGTGATCGGCATCGGCCTCGACACCCGCCTCGACTTCGCCTTCGCGCTGCCCGCCGAGAACTTCAAGGAGTTCAGCGACGCCTTCGACCTCGACCTGGGGGACACGCCGGGCGCCTTCTTTACCTCCGTCTCCAGCAACAGCCCCGCCGCCCGCGCGGGATTGCGGCCCCTCGCCTTCGACCAGAACGGCAAGCGCACCTCGGGGGACATCGTGACTGCCGTGAACGGCCGCCCCATCGCCAACTTCTCCGACTTCCAGTACGCCGTCCGCCGCTACCAGCCGGGCCAGACCGTCACCCTCACGGTGCTGCGGGACGGCAAGAAGATCGAGGTCAAGCTGACGCTGGCACCCCGAGCCCAGATTCGAAACTGAGGAGCGGTTCACCGGCCCAGGGAGGGGAGTCTTTCCCCTCCTTGCGTCTTTTTAAGAGGCCCTCGTTCTGTCAGCGCGCGAAAATCTTCAAGTGTTAAGCCTAAGCGGACTTGACAATTCTGCCAAAAACAGAAAAATACGAGCTATGGACACACTGCTGAAAAAAGCGGGGGCGATGCTCGCGCACCTCGACCTGTTCACGCATATGCTGCATCTGCGGGGGCTGTTGCAACTCGCCGCGCACATGGAGGAGCGGGGCGACCGGGTCACGCTCATCTCGCCCGAGGCGATCACGCTGGTCGGCAGCGACATGACCACCGACCCCAGCGTCACCACCAGCAAGGGCGCGACCATCGAGGCGGGCAATGCCTACAGCGTGTTGCGCACCCTTAAGGGCCACGACGCGCCGGAGTACGCCGTCACGCGGGAGGAACTCAAGGCGCTCAATGCCCGCGCCGTCGCGGAGCTGGAGGCGAGTGACGCGATGCGGGCGTTCGGGGAGACGCTGGCGCGGATCGGTGTTCCCGTGGGCGCCGGGGCGGCTGAGACGGCGCCGGAGCGTCCCGCGCGGGGGCGACGGGCGGCCGAGGCGGAGGCGGGGAACGAGCAGCCTGCGGCTTGAGGCGTATGCTTTGGAGTCACGCTTCCGGTTGGGGGCGTGATGTTTTTTTGGGGCAGGGCGTCTTGCTGCGGCTTACCCCCACCCCCCCAGCCCCCCTACCCCCGGTGGGGGTAGGGGGGAGCTTTCCGCTGCGCTCGGCAAAGGGCTCGCCCGCCGCGCCCGTGGTCGTGCTGCTCAACGCGCAAGGTTTGATCTTGTTGCATCCTCAGCCGCGTGCCCACCGTCTCGCTGCGCGAGCCGACGTGGTGAAGGCGGTGCGAGAGCAAGTTGCTGGCAGGAATGGGCCGTCCACAATACACGGCTTTGAAAACAGAAGCTTCGGCGCACTTGCTCCTCCCCCCGGCGGGGGAGGCGGGGTGGGGGGTGGCAGGCGTCAGCCGGCCCTTCTACTGCTCCACTCCTTTTCCCCGCCAGTACGTCGGCGTTTCCGTCGCGGGTAGCAGGGCCAGGGTGTCACTTCCCGCCCGCTCGGCCAGGGCTTCGGCTTCTCTCCGGGCGCGGCTCTGGCCCAGCCAGGCGCCCCAGTAGGCGCGGAGGGTGGAGGTCACGAGGCGGGTGGGCACGGTGGTCGCGCCGTCCATCGGGTCGTAGATGAGGTCGAGGTCGGTCAGGGGGCCGCCGTTCGGGCCGCCCACGGGTTGCCAGTACGGCACGTCCACGGTGCGGTAACCCAGGGCGTGCAGGGCGCGTCGTCGCGCGACCGGGTCGGTGCCCACCCGGGCCTCGGCCTCGCGGTCGGCGGCGTCCTCGCGGCCGGGAAAGACGCTGTCGGCGAAGAGACCCCTGAGCCCGTGGGCCCGGATGTCCTCCAGCCTCGCCGCGTGCAGGGCGCGGCTGACGCCCCGGCCCCGCGCCTCCCTCGCCACCGCCACGAAGGAGCTGAAGCCCGCCTCGGGCAGGAGGTGGTAGACGGTGCCGCCAAGTACCTGGCCCGAGGCGTCCTCGGCGACCAGGATGCGGTCGCGCCGCTCTCCCCGGCCCCCGCCCGCCACGAGGTGCGGGAAGGCCTGTGGGGGGATGAGCATGTCGGGCGCGTAGTAGCTCTGTTCCTGAATCTGGCCGAAGGCGGCGAGTGCGGGGTCCTCGGGGTCGGTCACGCGGCGGACGGTGACGGGCAGGGTCATGGGGCCACCGTAGCGCCCAGGTCCAGGGCAGACCGTGAGGCGCTGGGAGGGGGAACGCTATCCTGACCCCATGACGGCGCCCGATTCTTTCCCCAGCACGGCCCTTCCCCGCGACGCGGGCGGGGGTGAGGCGGCCTCCGGCTCCCGCGTGGCCCCCAACTTCATCACCGAGATCATGGAGCGCGACCTCGCCTCGGGCAAGTACCCGCAGATCGTCACGCGCTTTCCGCCTGAGCCCAACGGCTACATGCACCTCGGCCACGCCTTCGCGTGCTCGCTCGACTTCGGCACGGCGCTGGACTTCGGCGGGCGCTGCCACCTGCGGATGGACGACACCAACCCCGAGGCCGAGAGCATGGAGTTCGCCGAGGGGCTCATGCGCGACGTGCGCTGGCTGGGCTGGGAGTGGGGCGACCACCTCTACTTCGCCTCGGACTACTACGAGCGGTATTACGAGTACGCCGAGGAACTCATTCGTCGCGGGTTGGCCTACGTGGACAGCGTGAGCCAGGAGGAGATGTCGCGGCTGCGCGGC
>NZ_BFAG01000020.1 GCF_002897375.1 Deinococcus aerius
CCCTTATTCTTTGCTCCGACATCGCAGATGTCGTGCGTTTTTCCTTTAACGCAGACACCCCCGTGCCCACAGCGCCGCGGAACCACCCCATCCCATGCCGAACTGGGTCGTGAAACACGGCTGCGCCTATGATACTCGGACCGCAGGGTCCCGGAACAGTCGGTCAGCGCGGGGGTTTTTCTTTTTCAACAATACAGAAGCCCAGGGCCCTTCCACCACGGAGGGGCTTTTTTCATGCCTCTCGCTTGCCCGCAAGGCGGCGTTTCTAGGGAAGTCCGTCGGGAGAACGGCGCGCTCCGCCTGGTCCTGGAACTTTTTGCCTCTCTTCCGGCTCACAGGAGAGATGAGGCTTGATGATCTGACCATGCGCGGGGGGCGTGCACCGTGAGGCGCCTCCTGCTGGCCGCCCTGCTGCTGGCAGGTGGGGCGAGTGCGGCTGACGCCGATGACCTAAGCGCCGCCCTGCGCCAGGCGCGCAGCGTGGCGGCGCGGGGGCAAGTGGAAGTCACGGTCCTTTTTCCGCCGCGGGGCGTGCCCACCCGCCGGGCGAACGCCCTGCCCGCCGTCCCCTTCCGCCCGGCGCTGCTGGCGCGCAACTTCACCGTCAGCCGGGCGGGAACGGAGCCGGTGGCGGGGCGCCAGTCCACCCGTTTCGAGCTGACGCCGAAGGTGGGGCAGGCCGCCCGCTGGACCCTGTGGATCGACCAGGCCTGGAACATCCCCCTGGCCTTCGAGGAGCGGATGCCGGACGGGTCGCTCGCCCGGCGCGCGGCCTTCCTGAAGGTGAACGCCCAGCCCACGCGGGTTCAGGTCCGGGTGCCCGCGATTCCCGAGGGGCTGCGCGCGGCGGTCCTGGCCGCCTTCCCCGGCCTGCGGCTGCCCCCCGGCTTCGTGCCCGAGGGGGTGCGCGTCCGGGCGAATGGCCGGTTGGACGTGTCCCTCACCGATGGGGTGAATGTGCTCGCGCTCGTCCTAGCCGCCCGCGATGTGGCCGCTGCCCCCGGTGTCGCCTCCCGCCGGGTGGGGGGGCGCTTCGTGTGGTTGGTGGGCAACCTGCCCGGCGCGGCGCTGACCCAGGTGCTGGCGAACGTGCGGGCGGTGAATCCCACGGCGCTGGGAACTTTTCTGCCCACCGCTGACTCTGGCAGATAAGGAGAACCGATGAGCCTGCAACCCCACACCCGGAAGTTGACCCCCGAGGACGCCGCGCACTTCCTGCGGCGCACTGCCTTCGGCGCGACGGACGCGCAGATTCGCGCCCTGGTGGGCCGCGACGCCCGCGAGGTGGCCCGGGAGGCGCTGAGTTTCGGCATGGACCTCGCGCCCGGCAACCCCTTCGACCCCACGCAGGGCACCCGGCCCGGGGCGGCGGCGCAGCTCGCCCGCGGCGCCTGGCTGTATGAGATGCTCTACGGCCCGCACCCGCTGCGCGAGCGACTGGCGCTGACCTGGAGCAACCACTTCGTGATCGGCACCGACAAGGTGAAGAACGCCCCCATGCTGACGGGCTACCTCGCGCTGCTGCGGCGGCACGCGGCCACGACCGATTTCGCGGCCTTCGCGCTCGACGTGGCGCGGCACCCCGCCATGCTGCGGTATCTCGACAACGACCAGAACCGGAAGGGCAAGCCCAACGAGAACTTCAGCCGCGAGCTGCTGGAACTCTTCACGACCGGCCTCGGCACGCCCGCTCAACCCAACTACACCGAGCAGGACGTGCATGAGGGCGCCCGGGCCCTGACCGGCTGGACCTACGAGGGCGGGCGCGGCAACAAGAATTTCCTGGAGGAGCCGCGCTTCGTCTCGAGGCCCAACCTCCACGACACCGGGAGCAAGACCTACCTGGGCCAGAGCGGCAACCTGAGCGGCGAGGACATCGTTCGGATCGCCGCCACACGCCCGCAGACCGCCGCCTTCGTGTCCCGCAAGCTGCACCGCGCCTTCGTGGCTGACACGCCCGACGAGGGGGCCGTGGCCGCCAGCGCCGAGACCTGGCGCCGCACGAACGGCAATGTCCGCGCGGTGCTGGAGGAACTGCTCTCCAGCGAGGTCTTCTACACCCGCCGCGCCGCCATCATCCGCTCCCCGGTCGAATTCGTCGTGGGCGCCGTGCGGACGCTGGGCCAGCCGCGGCTGGACGCCAAGCAGATGCTCAACCTCGTCCAGACCGCGAGCAAGATGGGCCAACTGCTGCTGCAACCCGACACCGTGAAGGGCTGGGATGGGGGCCGCGAGTGGATCAACGACTCGGCCCTGCTCACCCGCATGCAGCTCGCCGCCGCCCTCACCCTGGGGGCCAAGGCGCCGACGCTGGAGAAGCCCCCAACCGCGCTCGCCCTGCTGGGCACCGAGCGTTCTCCCCTCCAGGCGGCGCTGGACGGGCTGAATCCGAAGCAGCGCACCTACCTGACCCTGATCAGCCCCGAGTTCCAGCTCGCCTGAGCCCCCGAGGTAACCCATGACCCTGGACCGACGTGACTTCCTGAAATACTCCGCCCTGGCGGTCGCCGTGACGAGCGGGATGCCCGGCTTCCTCGCCCGCGCGGCGGCGCAGGCGGGCGGGACGAAGACGCTCGTGGTGATTCAACTGACCGGCGGCAACGACGGCCTGAACACCCTCATCCCCTACTCGAACGGCGCCTACTACGCCGCGCGGCCCAACATCGCCATCCCGAAGAAGGACGTGCTGACCCTGACGCCCGACCTGGGGATGCACCCCTCCCTCAAGCCGCTGATGGGCCTGTGGGATGCCGGGCACCTCGCCTGGATGGAGAATGTGGGCTACCCCAACCCCAACCGCAGCCACTTCGCCTCCATGGCGATCTGGCACACCGCCGATCCCACCCAGGCGCAGGCGGAGGGCTGGATCGGGCGCATCGCCGAGAAGATCGGCGACCCCTTCTGCGCGTCGAACATCGGCGGCACCACCCCGCAGGCCCTGCGCGCCGCCGACTTCAGCCTGCCCAGCATCGACGGGGTGGACAACTTCCAGGTCAAGCTCCCGGCAGGGCTGGACGGCGCCTTCCAGACGATGCTGAACACCTCCCGCACGGGCGAGGCGGCGTACCTCCAGCGGGCCACCCGGCAGATGCTCACGAACACGCAGAAGGTGCAGCAAAACGTCTCCAAGTACCGCCCGGGCGCCAAATACCCCGAGGGCCAGTTCGCCGCGCAGCTTCAGGACGCCGCCCGATTGATTGCCGCCGGAACCGGCCAGCGGGTGCTGTACGTCTCGCTGGGCGGCTTCGACACCCACGCCGGGCAGCGCGCTGAGCAGGACGAACTCCTGGGCCACCTCGCCTCCGGCCTCGCCGCGTTCCAGGCGGACCTGGAGGCGCAGGGCCTCGCCGACCGGGTGGTTGTGATGGGCTTTTCCGAGTTCGGGCGCCGGGTGGCCGAGAACGCCAGCGCGGGCACCGACCACGGCAAGGGCAGCGTGATGTTCGCCTTCGGCAAGGGCGTGAAGGGCGGCATCCACGGCGACAGCCCCGACCTGGAGGACCTGTCGGACGGCGACATCAAGTACCGGCAGGACTTCCGCGGCGTGTACGCGGCGGCGCTGACCCGCTGGCTGAACCTCGACGCGCGGGGCATCCTGGGCGGGGACTTCGGGGGACCTGCGTGGCTGGGGTGAAGCGGCTGGGACGGACGGAGGCGCTCGCCTGCGCCCTGGCGGGACTCGTCGTCCTGGCCGCCCCCGTCGCCCTCGCCATGCCGAAGTACCGCAACCAGGCCGTGGTGCAGTTCCACTACGACCGGGACAACCCGCTGTGGCAACTCGACCGCCGGGTGATGGCTTGCACCTACTGCCATGTCAAGGACACGGGAGGTCCGCCCTGGAACTCCTTCGGCGAGGCGCTGCGGTCCGCCTTCCGCGCCGACGCCGAGGCCGGGAAGCATTCGAAGTTTCCCCAGGTCCTCTTCTCCGTGTTGCAGGCAGGGGGCGACGCCGACGGGGACAGCTACCCGGACGTGCTGGAGGTCTTCGCCCGGACGCTGCCCGGCGACCCGAAGAGCAAACCCACGCAGCCCGCCGCCGACCTCCAGGCCTCGTTCGAGAAGGCGGGGGGGCTGGCGCAGTACGCTCCTGGGAAATAGCTGGAGCGCGGGGCTTCTTCCACCGCCCATCGTCCGAGTGCGAGAAGGGGAGACGTGGTGGTCTCCCCATCCAACATTCTTCCTGGCGGGTTGGAACTGACGGACGCGCCCCTGCAAAAGGGCACCCACCATGACGATGACGGAGTGGGCGCTGCGGTCTGCTCGGCGGCTCACCTGCTCCAAGACGAGGGCCGGAAGCGGCGCGGCTCCCGGCCCAGCGTGTTCCCCAGTCAGGTGTACTTGAGCGCTTCCATCAGCTCTTCCACGATCTCGCTCTCGTCGCCGCGCAGGGCGGCGGTGGCGACGTGCGCTTCCAGGTGCCCGCGCAGCACCACCTCCGCCGCGCCGGACAGCGCCCCCTGCACCGCGCTGAGCTGGCGCAGCACGTCGATGCAGTAGGCGTGGGGATCGTCGAGCTGGCGCTGGATGCTCTCCAGGTGCCCGCGGGCAATCGCCAGGCGCCGCGCCGCCTTCTTGCGGCTCTCCTCGGGCATGCACAGGTGGTGCTTGTGCTCGTCCTCGGCGGTGGGGGCGTGAGGCGCCTTGCGCGGGGTCCTGGTCATCAGCCGGTCACGACCTGGGCGCCATAGCCCTCCTCGACCACGGCCCTGACCAATTCCTGGGGGCTGGCGTCGCCCTCCACGACGGCTTTCCCAGTTTGCAGGTCTACCCGGGCCTCCGTCACGCCGGGAACACTCTTCAGGGCCTTGGTCACGCTGCTCTGGCAGTGACCGCAGCTCATGCCGGTGACGTTCAGTTCAGTGGTATTCATCCTCTCCTCCGTTCTCTATCCCCCCTGGGGGGATTACGACTAGTTTAGGCCTGTAAGCGCGCCTGATCAAGGTTTTGCGGACATAGAAGGAGCCGTCCTGCCCCGGTGGGTTTCTCGTCGTGCCACGGCAGCCCGCACAGTCTGATGTGAGGAGGTGATCTTCACACCGGGGGAGAACACGTGGCCACCACCGGGAGAACCTTTCGGCTGGCAGGATCAGGGGCACCCGACGCCCCCGTCCCCGTGCTGCCGCGTCACACCACCTCGTCCGGGGCGAGCGCGCATGAACCCGCCCCCGTCCCCGCCTCGATCTGGAAGGTGGCGTGTTCGATCCCGAACCGGTCGTGCAGGGCGCGGCGCAACTCGGCGTAGAAGGCCTGGTCCACGCGCGGCTGCGGCATCACGAGGTGGGCGGTCAGGGCGGTCTCACTCGTGCTCAGGCCCCACACGTGCAGGTCGTGGACCCCCGCCACGCCGGGCAGGGCGCGCAGGTAGGCGCGGATGCCCGCCGCGTCCACCCCCTCCGGCACGGCGTCCAGCGCCAGCCGGACCGAGTCCCGCAGCAGGCCCCAGGTGCCGACCGTGATCACCCCGGCGACGATCAGGCTGATGGCCGGGTCGAGCCACAGCCAACCGGTCAGCAGGATCAGGGCCCCCGCGACGACCACACCCAGGGAGACAGCCGCGTCGGCGGCCATGTGCAGGTAGGCGCCCCGCAGGTTCAGGTCGTGCCTGCTCCCTGAGGCGAACAGGTACGCGGTCACCGCGTTGACCACGATGCCGACCGCCGCCACGCCGATCACCAGGCCGCCCTCGACCGGCTCGGGGGCCTGGAGGCGGCGCGCGGCTTCCAGGAGGATCGCCCCCACGGCGACAAGCAGCAGGACGGCGTTGGTCAGCGACGCCAGGATGGAGGAGCGGCGCAGGCCATACGTGAAGCGGGGGCTGGGGCGGCGCCGCGAGAGGACGTAGGCCCCCCACGAGATCAGCAGGCCCAGCACGTCCGAGGCGTTGTGCCCGGCGTCCGCGATCAGGGCGAGGGACCGTGCCAGGACCCCGGAGGTCAGCTCCACGGCCACAAAGGCGACGTTGAGGGTGATGCCGATGGCGAAGGCCCGGCCATAGTGGGCGGGCGCGTGGGAGTGCCCGTGGGCGTGCGAGTGGGTCATGGGTTCTCCTGGGGAAAGGGGGCAGAGGTCAATGCGCGTCCCGTTCGGGCAGGCCGAGCCGTTCGTGCCGGGCGTGCAGGAAGGCGTCCCCCACGATGTGGGCCACGTGTACATCCGCGAGGTGGTAGGTGACGCGGGTGCCGCGCCGCTCCCCCCGCACGAGGGAGGCCCCGCGCAGGACGGCGAGGTGGCGCGAGACGGTGCTCTGCGGCAGCCCCAGGGCGTCCACCAGATCGCCCACCGTGCGCCCCTGGTCACGCAGCAGGAGGAGCAGCCGCAGCCGCACGGGCTCGGAGAGCGCCCGGAACAACTCGCTCACGCGCAGGAGGTCTTGTTCGTGAGGCTGGGTCACGGCCTGATCTCGCATCTCTTATCCTTATATCCGAATAAACGGATACAGATTGCGAGATGGGAACAGGGTGACCCTTAAGCCTCCTGCGTCCGTCTTGGTTCGTGCCCCCCGTCCAGCCCCTCCTGGGGTGGGTAGGGCGAGAATGCCATCGCCACTCCTTCCGGCCATCCCCATTCACCGCTTCCAACCCCTTCCAGAACGTTGCTTGCACTTCGAATCGAGAGGAGCTATGGTGGTCTTACTGGTATCCCCCCCGGGGGGATTATCCGAAAGGAGCAGCAGGACATGACGAAGACCATCGAACTCGGGGTGGGGGGCATGACCTGCGCCAGTTGCGTGGGCCGCGTCGAGCGGGGCCTGAAGAAGGTCGAGGGGGTCGAGAGTGCTGTTGTGAACCTCGCCACCGAGCGGGCGACGGTGGCCTACGACCCGGAAAAGACCACCCCCCAGGCGCTGCTGGACAAGGTGAGGGATGTCGGGTACGAGCCCGTCGTGAGCGAACTGGAGCTGGGCGTGCAGGGGATGACCTGCGCGAGCTGCGTGGGCCGGGTGGAGCGCGCCCTGAGGCGGGTGGACGGGGTGCTGGACGCCTCGGTGAACCTCGCCACCGAGCGGGCCAGCGTGAGGTACCTGCCGTCGAGCGTCAGCCCGGGGCAGCTCAAGGCGGCGGTGGTGGACGCTGGGTACGCCGTGCTGGAAAGCCAGGCGGGCGTGGACCGCAGCGACCAGGAACGCGAGGCCCGCGATCGGGAGGTGCGGGGTCTGCGCCGGGCCATTGCCTTCAGTGCCCTCTTCGCGGTGCCCCTCCTGATCCTGGCGATGCTCCCGATGCTCTCCATGTCCTTTGGCGAGTGGCTGCACGAGCGGGTCAGCATGTCCACCCTGAGCTGGATCATGCTGCTGCTGGCCGCCCCCGTGCAGTTCGGCCCGGGGCTGCGCTTCTACCGCCTGGGCTGGAAGAGCCTGCGCCACCGCTCGCCCGACATGAACGCCCTGGTGATGATCGGCACCTCCGCGGCTTTCCTCTACTCGCTCGTCGCCACCCTGGCCCCGCAGGTCTTCCCCGAGGGCACCGCCCACGTCTACTACGAGGCCTCGGCGGTCGTGGTCACCCTGATCCTGCTGGGCAAGTATTTCGAGGCCGTCGCCAAGGGAAGAAGCAGCGAGGCGATGAAGAAGCTGCTGGGCCTCCAGGCCAAAACGGCACGTGTCGTCCGTGGCGGTCAGGAACTCGAACTCCCGGTCGACGAGGTCCTGGTCGGCGACCTGATCTCGGTGCGCCCCGGCGAGAAGGTGCCGGTGGACGGCGAGGTCGTCTCCGGCAACTCCTTTGTCGACGAGAGCATGATCACCGGCGAACCGGTCCCGGTCGCCAAGCAGGCAGGTGCCCCCGTGGTCGGCGGGACGATCAACCAGAATGGCGCCTTCCAGTTCAAGGCGACCCGGATTGGCGCCGATACGGCCCTTGCGCAGATCATCCGGCTGGTCGAGACGGCCCAGGGCTCCAAACCTCCCATTCAGGGTCTGGCGGACAGGGTCGTCTCGGTCTTCGTCCCCATCGTCCTCGGGATCGCCGCCCTGACCTTCCTGGTCTGGCTGCTGGTGGGTGGGCAGCAGGCGCTGAGCTTCGCGCTGGTGAACACGGTCGCCGTGCTCATCATCGCCTGCCCCTGCGCGATGGGCCTCGCCACCCCGACGAGCATCATGGTCGGCACCGGCAAGGCCGCCGAACTCGGCGTGCTCTTCCGCAACGGCTCGGCGCTCGAAGGCTTGCAGGGCGTGAACGTGATCGCCGTAGACAAAACCGGCACCCTGACCAAGGGCAAACCCGAACTCACCGACCTCGTGACCGCCCCCGGCTTCGACCGTGCGGAGGTGTTGGGGCTGGTCGCGGCGGCGGAGGAACAGAGCGAACACCCCATCGCCCGCGCCATCGTGGACGCGGCGAAGAGGGAAGGCGTGGCTCTCCCTCCCCTGGAGAGCTTCGAGGCCGTGCCCGGATACGGGCTGGAGGCGCGGGTGCGGGGCCATCTGGTGCAGGTCGGCGCCGACCGCCTCATGGAACGGCTCGGCCTGAGCGTCGCCTCCTTCGCCGCCCAGGCCGAGCGGCTGGGGGACGAGGGCAAGAGCCCGCTGTACGCGGCCATCGACGGCCAGCTTGCCGCCGCGATTGCAGTGGCCGACCCCATCCAGGCGGGCAGCCCGGAGGCGGTGAGGGCGCTCCATCGCCAGGGCCTCCGGGTCGCCATGATCACCGGGGACAACGCCCGCACCGCGAACGCCATCGCCCGACAGCTCGGCATCGACGAGGTGCTGGCCGAGGTGCTGCCCAGCGGCAAGAGTGACGCGGTGAAGGCGTTGCAGGCGAAGGGCAACAAGGTGGCCTTTGTCGGGGACGGCATCAACGACGCCCCGGCCCTCGCCCAGGCGGATGTGGGCCTCGCCATCGGCACCGGAACGGACGTGGCCGTCGAGACCGCCGACGTGATCCTGATGAGCGGGGACCTGCGTGGGGTGCCGAATGCCCTGGCCCTCAGCCGCGCGACCCTGCGGAACATCCGGCTCAACCTGTTCTGGGCCTTCGCGTACAACGTCGTGCTGATCCCGGTCGCGGCGGGCGCGTTGTATCCGGCTTTCGGGTGGCTGCTCAGCCCGGTGCTGGCGGCGGCGGCGATGGGCTTTTCCAGCGTCTTCGTGCTGAGCAACGCGCTGCGGCTGCGCTCCTTCCGCCCGCCCGTCCGCCCCGCCCCCGTTCCCGCCCGCACGGGTGCCGCCACCCCGGCGCGGGCCTGACCTCCCGGTTTGCCCTCCCGGTCGGGGGGCCGTGGCCCAGTCGAAGGCGGCCTTGAGGGAGTGGCTGCCGTCGGTGTACGTCGTGGACGGGATGGCGTTGAGCCGGTAGGTCCCGAGAACCCGGAGGCCCCCGCTCTCCGTCTGCTATCCCGGGGGCACGTGTATGTCCTGCGCATCTGGCAGAACCCGGCCTGCTGCCGGTTGGGCCGTCCTGGCGCGCGGTCCTGCCCGGGGGCGGGGAAGCCGCCCTGAGCGCGTTTGACTGCGGGTCTTCCCGGAACTGCAAAAGGCTGGGGAGATTCACGTCCCCAGCCTCTCTGGCCTGCCGCGCTCAGCGGTATGAACTGGGCCCTACCGCGTGACCTGCGGCTTGCGGGCGCGCTGCCCCCCGGAGTGGGAGGCCTGTCCCCCCTTGCGCCCGGCCTCCCGGGCCTCCTCGGAGGTGAACTGGTGGGCGTGGCCGCTCGCGTGCGCCGCCTTGCCCCCCTTGCTGGCGATCTCGCGCTGCCGGGCCGGGTCCATCCTGGCAAAGCCCCGCGCGCTGCCCCCCGAGCGAACGTCCGTCTTGTTTCCGGTCATACCTTCCTCTCTTTCCTGCCTGGTCCTGACTTCGGGCACGCCCCATGGCGGGTGTCTTCCGACAAGGCTGATTGTCCGGTGCCCGCAAAGCTCATCCGCGAAAGGCCCGTGAAGACCACCCCACACGATCTGTGCTGCTGCCGAGAAGGAGATAAAAGGGTCTTGGGCGACTTCACATCTTGGGGTGCCGGTGCGGACCAGTGCCCCCGCTCACCCGCGGGGAGGGAAGGGAGAAAGTCGGCCGCGCGGGCGAGGCCCACCTCCTGGCTCCTCGTCAGCCCCTGGATCGGGGCCGCCCGGCCTTCACGGCAGGCCCGCCTTGGGCTACCCTCGGGGACAGCGCGAGAACTGAGGCCATCCGCTGGAGGTGCAAGATGAGCAGCCCGACCGACCTTCCTTCCGACTCTCCCCAGGGCGCTGGCCTCCTGGGCGCCGCCCTGGCCTGGCAGCGGGGCGAGACGACCCGCGACGCCCTGCTGGGGCCACTCACCCGGCTGGGCCACGATGAGGGCGGGGCCGTCCACGACCTGATCGGGGACCTGATCGCGTGGGCACCGCCTTCCCCGGACACCGGTGACCGGGACGCGGACCGCTGGCGGGCGGAACTCATGGCGTGCCGGGCCAGGACGTGGGCCTCCCCGGCCAGCGCCGGACTCCTCGTCGGCCCCACCGTCCTGATCCTCACGGATGGGGGCCGGGGCGTGGTGCTGGACCCCTCGGGCACCCGTCCCCTCCCGGGCAGCATCAGCGCCTCCCTGCTGCTGCTGTGCCAGACCATCGTGATGGCCGACAACGCCGTCGATGCCCAGGAACTCGGCAAGCTCCGGCAGCAGCGCATCGAATCGAGTTCGACCTCCCTGTCGGAAATCAAGCCGGTTCACTGACGGCAAGAGAAGGGGCAGGTGACCTTCAGTCGGGTCACCTGCCTCCTGAATGTCTGGAAGTTACTTCGGGCAAACGTTCAGCGCCGCCCCCGAGTTCCGCGGGGCGACCGCACCCGCCGCAAAATCAGTGTTCGCGTCCGTGTCGGTGCAGCCCCCGTTCGCGCGGCTGGCGCTCGTGGTGCTCGTCAGGCCCGAGTAGGCCACGTAGTCGCGCACGTTCGCGTCCGCCTTGCTCGTGACCGCCGCCGTCCCCTCGGCGAGGAGGACCTGACCGGCTGCGCCCGCCATGGCGATGGTTCCGGCCGCGTCCGGGGTGGGCAGGGCCGCCGTGCCACCCGTGCCCGCCGCCTCCTGCACGAGGTAATACTGCCCGGGGGCGAGGTTGAAGTCGGTCAGGGGCGTGACCTGCCAGGCAGAGCCCGACGCGCTCGCGTACTGCACCGAGTAGCCCGCGAGGTTCACGGGCGCGTCCCCCGCGTTGAAAACCTCGATGAAGTCGTTCTTGTAGACCGACCCCGAGTTGCCGCCGCCGCCGAACACCTGGCTGACGACGAGCTTGCCCGCCCCCGTGGGCACCGGGTTCACGGTGATCTTCAGGGTCGCGGTTACCGTCTGGGTGCCCGCCGTGGCCGTCACGGTGACGGTGTACGCTCCGGCGGCGGCGAAGGTATGGGTGGCGCTCGTGGCCGTCGGCGTCAGCGTCTCCTCGGCGCTCCCGTCGCCCCAGTTCACCTTCAGGCTGTCCGGCGTGGGGTTCGTGCTGATCCCGAGGGTGTACGCCTGCCCCGCCGTGGCGCTCGTCGCGCCCCCCGCGCTCACGCTCAGGGCTGGCCGCACCTCGTCGCGGGTGAGGTTCAGGCCGATCAGCACGGGGTCGTGGTCGCTCGCCCGGAAGGCGTTGGGCTGGTAGAGGTCGGGGGAGGTGCAGGAGCTGCCCGCCGGGTTCCCGCTGGTGCAGTTGGGGTTGTTCTTGAACTCCACGTTGTAGTCGATCAGGGTGGGCTCGTCGGCGTTGATGTGCCACTCGGTAATGCCCGTGACCTGCGTGTCGAGGTTGGTAGAGGCGAGCGCGTGATCGAGGTAGCCGAACAGCCCGCCGAACTGGTACGAGTAGCGGTCCTCGGCGGGAATGCGCTTGTTCTCGCTCACGAAGCCGCCCGCCACGATGGCCTTGATGGGGTCCTCGTCGCCGTAGGCGTTGAAGTCGCCCATCAGCAGCACGTCCGCGTCGCCGCTGCGGGTCTTCAGGCGGTCCACGAAGCCCAGCAGCTTCTGCGCCTGCTGGACCCGGAGCTGATTCCAGCAGCCCTGGCCGGTGTCCACATCGCCGCTCGTGGGGCAGCTCCCCTTGCTCTTGAGGTGGTTGGCGACGACTGTGAGCACGCCGCCCGTGCCCTTGTCCTGGAAGGTCTGCGCGAGGGGCGGGCGGCTGTAGACGCCGTCCGCGTTGTCGTCCACCAGCGGACTTCCAACGGGCGTCACGCGGGCGGGCTTGTAGATCATGGCGACCTTGATCGCGTCCGTGCCGATCACGCCGGTCTGAATCGCCGCGTAGGTATTCGCGCCGTACGCCTCGTTCAGCCCGCCCACGAGGTCTTGCAGCGCCGTGTCCCCGTTGTTCTGCACCTCCATCAGCGTGACGATGTCGGCGTCGAGCCCCTTGAGCGCCGCGACGACCTTGGCCTTCTGGCGCCCGAACTCGTAGGCGTTGTTCGCGCCGCGGTCATTGGGGCCGAAGGTGACGAAGTAGTTCAGCACGTTCGCGCCCGCCACCTTCAGGGTGCCGCCCACATCCTTCGGGCGCTCCGGGCGCGGGTTCTCGTTCACGAAGGTCGGCGCCACGGTTGGCTCGACTTTGAAGGCGTCGTTGCCGTAACGCAGCACGCCGGTCAGGCCCGTCACGCTGTCGCCCGTCCGGCGTGTTTTATTCGTGTCGAGGTAGGGAAGGGTCGCCGGGTTCTGCTTGCTGCTCGCGTCGT
The DNA here is from genome assembly GCF_002897375.1 of Deinococcus aerius. Lineage (NCBI taxonomy): Bacteria > Thermotogati > Deinococcota > Deinococci > Deinococcales > Deinococcaceae > Deinococcus > Deinococcus aerius. The sequence continues at coordinate 12,627 of NZ_BFAG01000020.1, forward strand.
CGAGGATGATCCGCCGGGCGTCGTTTTGCTCGGCCGTCGTGCTCACGTTGCCGTTCGTGGGGGTGAAGAGCCGCCCGCCCGCCGCCAGGCCCAGCTCGCCGTAACGCCCGAAGCTGAAGTTGTCGGTGACCGTCAGCTTCTCGGGGAAGGTGACGAGCATGCCCTCGTAGCGCTCCAGGTCGTTGAAGGGGGCCTTCACCTCCACCGGCTTGAGGGCGAGGCCGCCCCCGCACTTCGTGAAGTCGCTCAGCGTGTCGAGCTGCGTGGCGGTGTCGTCCTTCTTGTCGCTGCTCGCCTTGTACTCCCGCACCACGCCCGTGAACTGCACGAAGTCGCCGGGCGCGACATTCTGCGGCGCGCTGCCGGTGAACACGAACAGGCCGTCGCTGGTGGCGGGGTCATTGTCGCCCTTGGCGTCCTGGAGGTAGAAGCCGCCCAGGCCGGTCTGGTAATCGGCGGTCACCACGCCGCGCACGGTCACGCCCTGGCCCACCAGGGGGCTGGCCGCGCCGCTTCCCTGAATGGTGGGGATGCCCGTGACGGGGCCGGTCACGGCGGGGCAGGAGGGCGGGGTGGGGTCCGGGGGGTGGTGCCCGCGTCGCACGCGGCGAGCAGCAGCGAGCAGGACAGGGCCAGGATGGACAGACGCATGGTTCTCCTTGGGATGAGGCGAGGGGCGAAAACAGGTTGTGGGAACCCGGGCCAGGATAAGAGGAGAACAAACGTTTGTCATCTGCTCTTCAGTCACCTGTCACCCTTCTGACGGAATCCGCCGCCTCCCGGCGCCACGCTGAGCGTGTCTTTAGCCGAATTGAGGGAGGCATGAGAAATCTCCCAAAGCCTCGGGCTCAAAGCGGTAAACGGCGTGCTGGAACAGCCTCTAGCGTGAGGACGTTCAATTCATGGCCTGAACCCCCAAGCAAGGAGCCTCCACCGTGAGCAGCAACCCATCCGTTTCCGGCGAGTCGAGAGGCTCGCCGCGCCCCTCTGCACCCCAGCGAGTCCTGGACAAGCAGGTGTACCGCGGCCCCAACATCTACGGCTACGAGCCGATGATCCGCTTTCAGCTCGACCTGGGTGCGCTGGAGGAGTACCCGTCGAACACACTCCCCGGCTTCACCGACCGATTGCTGGAGCTGCTCCCGTCGCTGCAGACGCACGGCTGCTGCTACCGCGAGCCGGGGGGCTTCATCCGCCGCCTGCGGGGCGGCACCTGGCTCGGCCACGTGACCGAACACGTCGCCCTCGAACTCCAGACCCTGGCGGGCGGGCGCGTCACCTACGGCAAGACGCGGTCGGTGAAGGGCCAGCCCGGCGTCTACAACGTCCTGTACGCCTACCGCGACGAGCGCGTGGGCCTCATCGCGGGGGCCGTCGCCCTGCGCCTGGTGCAGAGCCTGCTGCCCCCGGAGTTGCAGGGGCTGGAGGGCGTGGACCTGCTGCTGCCCGCCGGACTGAGCGGCATCGACCCGGACTCGCCCTTCGACTTCGCCGCCGAACTCGCCGAGCTGCGGAGGCTGACGAGGCGCTTTACCCTGGGGCCGACCACCCAGTCGCTCGTGAGCGAGGCCGAGCGGCGGGGCATTCCCTTTCTCCGGCTGGACGACCACAGCCTGGTGCAGCTCGGCTACGGCAAGTACCAGCGCCAGATCCGCGCCAGCATCACCAGCCTGACGCCCCACATCGCCACGATGACCGCGAGCGACAAGGACCTCACCAAGCAGCTCCTCGACCGCGCCGGGCTGCCGGTGCCGCAGGGCGTGGTCGTGAAGACGGCGGATGAGGCGGCGCGCGCTGCCCGCCGCCTGAAAGGCCCCGTCGTGACCAAGCCGCTCGACGGCAACCACGGGCGCGGCGTCTCGCTGAACCTGACCACCGAGGAGGAGGTCCGAAAGGGCTTCGAGGAGGCCCGGCAGCACAGCCGCGACGTGGTCGTCGAGCAGTATTTCCCCGGCAACGACCACCGGGTCCTCGTCGTGAATGGCGAGGTGATCGCGGTCGCCGAGCGCGTGCCCGCCCACGTGGTGGGGGATGGTCAGCGCACGATTCAGGAACTCGTCGAGGAAGTGAACCGCGACCCCCGCCGCGGTGACGGGCACGAGAACGTGATGACGCGGATCAAGATTGACGGGCACGTTCTGGACCTCCTCGCCCGGTCGGGACGAACGATGGAAAGTGTGCCGGGAGCGGGTGAAGTCGTCCCCCTGCGCGACACCGCCAACCTGTCCACCGGGGGCACCGCCGTGGACCGCACCGACGTGACCCACCCCGAGAACAAGACCATCGCCCGGCGCGCGGCGCAGGTCATTGGGCTGGATGTGGCCGGGATCGACATGATCTCGCCCGACATCACCCGGTCCATCCACGAGACGGGCGGCGGCATCGTGGAGGTGAACGCCGCGCCCGGCTTCCGCATGCACCTGCAACCCTCCGAGGGCCAGCCGCGCAACGTCGCCGCGCCCGTGCTGAACATGCTGTTTCCCAAGGGGACGCCCTGCCGCATGCCGATCATCTCCATCACGGGCACGAACGGCAAGAGCACGACCTCGCGCATGACGGCGCACATCCTGCGCCAGGCCGGGAAGCTGGTGGGCCTGACGACCTCCAACGGCATCTATATCGACGGCGAGCAGATTCTCAGCGGCGACACGACCGGCCCGAAGAGCGCCAAGGTCGTCCTGAGCGACCCCAACGTGGAGGTCGCGGTGCTCGAAACCGCGCGCGGCGGCATCCTGCGCGAGGGGCTGGGCTTCGACCGCTGCGACGTGGGCGCGGTGCTGAACATCCAGCCCGACCACCTGGGCCTGAAGGGCATCGAGACGGTGGAGGACCTCGCCTGGGTCAAGTCCCTCGTGGTGGAGGTCGTGACCGACTCGGGCACGAGCGTGCTGAACGCCGACGACCCGCTCACCCTGCGGATGCGGAAAAAGGCGCGCGGACGGCTCGCCCTCTTCTCCATGCAGGGCGGCCCTGACGCCTCGGAGGTCCTGCGGACGCACATCGCCCAGGGGGGCCTGGCCGTGCTGCGCGAGGCCACCGTCCTGGGCGACGAGATCGTGCTGTACCAGGACAGCCAGCGCACGCCCGTCCTGCGCGCCCGCGACATCCCCGCGACCCTGGGCGGCTACGCGCAGGTGAATGTTCAGAACGCGCTCGCGGCGGTCGCCATCGCCGCCTCGCAGGGGGTCGAGCTGCCCGTCATCCGCACCGCCCTGAGCACCTTCTCCACCTCCTACGAGCAGAGCCCGGGCCGCCTGAACCTCTACGACGGCCACCCCTTCCGGGTAATGCTCGACTACGCGCACAACCCGCCGGGGCTGGCGCACCTGAGTGACCTCGTGCGGCACATCCGCCCCCCCCGGGGCCGCGTGATCGGCGTGATGGGCGTGGCGGGCGACCGCCGCGACGAGGACATCCGCCAGATGGGCGAGATCGCCGCCGGAATGTTCGACGAACTCGTCGTGCGCGAGGACGAGTTGCGCCGGGGCCGGGCCAGCGGGGAAGGGGCGCGCATCCTGACCGAGGGCGCCGTCGCGGGGGGCCTTGACCCGGGGCGCATCACCACCATCCTGTCGGAGCGGGCGGCGGTGGACCACGGGCTGCGGATGGCCCGGCCCGGCGACCTCCTGATCTACCTCGCCACCGAGGTCGAGGAGACCTGGCGGCGTATCCGCGACTTCGACTCCTCGCACCTCCCGCCCGGAGGCACCCCCGAGGACCCCGCCCACCAGGGGGCCTACCATGACTGAGCCCCGCTGGGCGATCATCGTCCACGGCGGCGCGCATCCCGTTCCCCCCGAAAAGATCTCCGCGAGCCGCGCGGGGTGCCTCGCCGCGCTGAACGCCGGGCGCCGGGTGCTGGAGGGCGGCGGCAGCGCGGTGGAGGCGGTCGAGGCCGCCCTCCGCGTGTTGGAGGACGACCCCACCTTCAACGCGGGATACGGCGCGGCGCTGAATGCCGACGGGGGGGTCGAGATGGACGCCGCCCTGATGGACGGGGCGACGCTTGACGTGGGTGCAGTCGCGGGGCTCTCCGGGGTCCGCCACCCCGTCAGCGTGGCCCGGCGCCTGCTGCGCGAGAAGGAAATCCTGCTGATCGGCGAGGGCGCCCACCGCTTCGCCGCCGCGCACGGAGCCGAGCTGTGCGACCCGGCGGACCTGATCTCGCCCGAGCAGCGCGGGGCCGTCGAAAGTCACGACACGGTGGGCTGCGTGGCCCTGGACGCGCAGGGGCACCTCGCTGCCGGAACGTCCACCGGGGGCCTGAGCGGGCAGCCTGCCGGACGGGTGGGCGACTCCCCGCAGCCTGGCTGCGGCTTCTACGCCGAGGACGGGGTGGGGGCGATTGCCCTCACCGGCCAGGGCGAGAGCCTCGCGCGGATGATGACCGCCGCCCGCTTCATCCACCGCCTGCCGGGAAGCACCCCGGACGACGCGCTGCGCGAGGTGCTGGAGGCCATGCGCCTGCGGGTCGGCGGGGACGGCGGCGGCATCGCCCTCGCGCCGGACGGCACCGTCGGCTGGTGGCACAACAGCCCGGACATGCCCGTCGCCTACCAGTACTCCGGCCAGCGGGAGCCGCGCGTCTACCTGAGAAAAGCCGAGGAGGAACCGAATGCCCAAGCACACCCCTGACAACCCCGGCGCCCAGCCGGGCGGCACCCTGATCATCATCGGCGGGCACGAGGCCAAGGAGGGGCGGCGCGAGATCCTGCGCGAGGTCGCCCGCCGGGTGAGGGGGGGACGACTCGTGATCGCCACCGTCGCCTCCCACGAGCCCGAGGGCTATTTCGAGGGCTACCAGGGGGGCTTCGAGGGCCTGGGCGTGGGCGACCTCGTCGAGCTGTACGTCGAGGACCGCACCGAGGCGCTGGGCGAGGACAAACTGGGGCTGCTGGACGGGGCGACCGGCGTGTTCTTCACCGGGGGCGACCAGCTCCGCATCACCAGCCAGATCGGGGACACGCCGCTGGAGGCCCGCATCCGCCAGGTGTACGAGGCGGGCGGCGTGATCGCGGGCACCTCGGCGGGCGCCTCGGCGATGTGCGAGACCATGCTGGTGAAGGGCCACAGCAAGGAGTCCTACCGCATCGGCGACCTGGCGATGGCGCCCGGGCTGGGCCTGATCCGCGGCGTGATCATCGACCAGCACTTCGCCGAGCGCGGGCGGATGGGCCGCCTGCTGGGCGCGGTGGCGCAAAATCCCCGCGTGCTGGGCATCGGCATCGACGAGGACACGGCCATCGTGGTGGAGGGCGGCCACTTCCGCGTGATCGGCAGCGGCGCCGTGTACGTGGCCGACGGGGCGGGCATCACCCACTCCAACATCGCCGAGGCGCGCCGGGACGAGCCCCTCTCGCTCTACGACGTGCGCCTGCACGTCCTCTCGGCGGGAGACGCCTTTGACCTGGGGAAACGCAAGCCTGTCCCCGCCGAGGCGTTGCGGGAAGGCGTGCCGGGCGACTGACGGCTCCGTTAGGGTCCGGGGAGGCAGGCGCCTCTGATACGGTTTCCGTCCCATCCGTTCTCGAAGCCGGAAAGCGCCGCTTCGATCACTCCTGTCCCGGCACCCCTCAACGTTCCTGCTCGCTCCGCTCGGGTTGAACCGGTTTTGGACCTGTTCAACCCGAATTCGTATGAGTACGCCTCCCCCGTCTGTTCGTGGGCCTGGGGCGCGGCCCCGCGACCTTGTCATCCTGAGGGAAAGCGTCGGACTCCGCAGCCCTGGGAGACTTTGTTAACGCCCAGCAGGGCGACTCTTTTGCGCCCCGCCCTCACCGGCAGGAGAAGAGCGGGGGAGGGACTGGCCCACCCGCTCCCCATTACCCCTGAAAATGAAGGGTTCTTCATCCCATTCTTGGGGGCGCGCAGGTGACGTTAAGGTGGCCTTTATCCCATCCCGTCCGGGCCTTCCCCTCCTCCCGCTACCCTTGGGCTATCAAGTTCAACCCAGTCGCCTGGTCCTCCTGCGCCCCCGAGGTGTTCATGACTGCGCCGCTTGACCTGAAGGGTCCACCGTCCGCGCCGGCACCGCTCCGGCCCCACATCCTGCTGGTGGACGACAACGAACTCGACGTGGAACTCACGCTGCTCGCCCTGACCGGCTGCGGCCTACGCGGGCACGTGAGTACGGTGGGGGACGGGCAGGAGGCCCTCGACTTCCTGCGTGGGGTGGGGCGCCACGCCGGGAGGCCGCCCGGGCTGCCCGCGCTGGTGCTGCTCGACCTCAAGATGCTGGGCCTGGATGGCGAGGACGTGCTGCGGGCCATCCGGGACGACCCGGCGCTGCGCCGAACCCGCGTCGCCATGCTCACGACCTCTGGCCGCCCCGAGGACCGCGCCTGCTGCGGGGCAGCCGACGCCTACCTCGTCAAACCCCTCGACCCCGCCGAGTTCGTTCGCCAGGTCGGTGAGGTCGTATCCATGATCCTCACGGCGCGCCGCCCGGCCCAGGAACCCGGCCCGCCCGGGTGACGGCGGGCCGCGCGGCGGTGAGGCCCAGGGCCGTGGGGGTCAGCCCCGCTCGTCCGGGTTCAGGTCGAGGTCGCGTTTCAACTCGCGCGTGCCGCGGCGGAACTCGCGGATGCCCTGCCCCAGACTCTTGCCGAGTTCCGGCAGCTTCCCCGGCCCGAAAATCAGCGCGGCGACGATCACGACGAGAAGAAGTTCCATCGGTCCAATGTTCATGGGGCCTCCGGGCAGGCGGGGTTCAGCGGGCGAGGCCCACGGTCAGGGTGGCGGTGTAGCCCGAGGCCGCGCTCCCCGTGATCGTCGGGAGCTGGGTGCTGTAGCCGTCGCTGAAGATGTTGTCGCGGCCCAGCGAGGTGCGGTTCAGGTTGCCCACGCTGGCCGAGTACCCCGCCGTGGCGTAGACCTCGCGGCAGGTGGCCTCCGGCAGCGCGAGCTGAGAGGTCTGAATCTTGTTCTTCGCCGAGGTCGCCGAGGCGAGGGTGGGGTAGACCTCGAAGTGGATGTGCGGCCAGCGGCCCGAGTAGCAGCCGGGGAAGATGGTCTGGAAGGTGACGGTGCCGTCCGCGCCCCCCGCCTGCACGCCCCGCAGGTAATCCTCACTGACGGTATCCGCGCTGTACATCGAGTAGTTGCCGTCGCGGTCGCAGTGCCACAGGTAGACCGCGTAGCCCGCCAGGGGAGCGCAACTCGCGTTCACATTCACGAGCTTGAGGACGACCTTCAGGGGCACCCCCTCGGCGGTGTGGCCGGTCCCCAGGCTGGTCCGCAGGTCGGGGCGCACGATCCCCGAGCGGGTCAGCACGTTGAGCGACTGGCCCGACGCCGCCGAGCCGTCGGCGGGATACGGTCCCGCCGTCTCGGTGGGGATGGCGGTGGGACAGGCTGCCGTTCCCGCGCCGCTGCTCGTCCCGGTCCCGGTACTCGTTCCGACTGCGGCGAGGCCGCTCGCGCCGCAGCTCACCAGCAGCCCGATGCCCAGCAGGCCCAGGCCCAGCACCCGGCGGCGGTCCACCACCGAGCGGGTCATCATGTTGACATCCGCCGTCAGGCCGAGGTTGTTGAGGTCGTCGTGGTGGTCGTGGTCGTCGGCGGGGTAGGGCGTGATGATGCGCTGTTCGCTCATGGCTGGTCCTCCTGGGACGCGGGGGGGCGAGGGTTCCCGCCTTTGCCGCTTCTTGCCCCGGAGAGTAGGGAGGGGATGTTCAGAACTTGTTTACGGCCCGGACGCGGGGTCTGGGAAGGCGGGGCGCGTCCCTCCGCTGCGGGGGAGAGGAATGACGACGGGCGCCCGTGGGAAGGGGCGGCCGTACTCCGTAGTCCTCAAGGCGAACTGCTGGCGCATGGGTGCGGGCGCCCCCGCTCCTCCCGCGCTTACAACTTCTGAACAACTCCTACCCGGGGGCTGAACACCCCTCCCCCAGACTCCGCCCAGGTGAGCGTCACGCCCACCGAAGGAGCCCGACCATGCGAACCCGACTCAATATCCTGACGCCCCTGCTCGCCGCCACCTTCCTCGGCGCGAGTGCCTTTGCCGCCACGCCCACGACCGCCCAGCGGGCCGCGCCCTCCCCGGCGGGGCAGCAGCAGGCCGCGCCCCAGCAGCGTGCCCCCCAGAGTGTGCAGGTGGCGTACTACCAGGGCGATCCGCTGGGTGGCGGTCGACTGCTCCAGACCCGCTCAGTTTCCGCGCAGGGAGGCCCGCAGATGGGCGGCGGACTGTTCCAGAACGCGCCCGCCGGGGCCACCTACGCGGTCGTGACCACCCCCTTCGGGAAGCGCGTGGTGAACCTGGGGGACGCCCAGAACCGGCAGCCCCCGGCGGGCGGGCCGGGAGGGATGCCGCCCGGCCCGGACCAGCCCGGCGCCCCCATGAACGGGCACGCTGGCGACCGCGCCCCCGGCGGAAACGGCGGCCCGCAGGACCGGCAGGGCGTTCCCAACGCGCTCGGCCCGGCCCTGCGCGGCGCCACCGCCGTCACCTTCTACTCGGCCAACCCCCTGAGCGGCGGACGAGCCCTCCAGACCATCCGGCTGGGGACGACCGCCGGGACGCAGGATGCGGCCCTCCAGCAGGCCGCCCGCCAGGCCAAGTTCGCGGTGGTCGAGCGCCCGGGCGAGCGGCTGATCGTGGACCTGAGCGCCATTCCGGCCCGCCCCGACGCGCAGACCAGGTAAACAAGGCCCACGACAACGAAACGTCTCCAAGAGAGGCAATAGAAGCCCGCACCTGCTTCCGTTGCCTCTTTGGCTGGATGGCAAATGTACAGTGGAATCGTCCTTTTGCCCCCTCTCCCCCTGTGGAAGAGGGGTGGCAGGCGGCGCCTGCCCTACAGACGACCCTGTAAAGAGGGATACTCGGGGATTCTGATTGGCCTGGTGACGCCATGCCCGTTCACCCCCACCCAGCCTCCCCCCTCAAGGGGGAGGAGCTTTGATTTCTGTCCCACACGTCATTCTCCACGGTGGAGGCTTGCATCATCCGGGTCAGACACACCAGGCGCAATCCTGGCCAGGGCAGAAAACCGCTCCCCCGCCCTCCCTTAACGGCGGGTGGAGGCCAGGCTCACCTCCCCGCCCCGCCCGGGGTGAAGGGTAGGGGGGCTGTGGGGAAGAGACCTTCTCCACCACGCAGCGGCCACGAAGCCCAGCCCCAGGAGGACCTTCCCATGACCACGTACCGCAGACTGGGCCGCAGCGGCCTGCATCTCTTTCCCATCGGCCTGGGCTCCATGCAGTTCGGCTGGAGCGCCGACGAAGAGACTTCCCAGGGCATCATGGACGCCTATTACGAGGCGGGCGGCAACTTCATCGACACCGCCGACATCTACACGACCTGGACCCAGGGCAACCCCGGCGGCGTCTCCGAGGAGATCATCGGGCGCTGGATGAAGTCGCGCGGGAACCGCCAGGACATCGTGATCGCCACCAAGGTGCGCGGCCCGATGGGCGAGTTCGGCCGTGACGGGAGAAAGAGCATCCACCAGCGCGAGGGCCTGTCCCGGCGCTGGATCATGCAGGCGTGCGAGGACAGCCTGCGCCGCCTTCAGGTGGACCATATCGACCTGTACCAAGCCCACTGGGTGGACAACCAGACGCCCATCGAGGAGACGCTGGAGGCCTTCACCGAACTTGTGCGGCGCGGATACGTGCGCTACATCGGCTGCTCCAACTACTCCGCGTGGCGGCTGATGCAGGCGCTGTGGACGAGCGACAAGAAGGGGTTGGAGTCCTACGTCAGCATCCAGCCCGAGTACAGCCTGCTCTCGCCGACCCGGGCGAACTTCGAGCGGGAACTGATGCGGGTCTGCGAGGCGTACGACATCGGCATCATCCCGTGGAGCCCGCTGGGCGGCGGGATGCTGACGGGCAAGTACCGGCGCGGCCAGCCCCTGCCCGAGAGCGTGCGCGCCGACGAGAACGCGCGGCGGCGCTTCAGCGACCGGAACTTCGACATCGTGGAGACATTGGAGGCGGTGGCGGGGCGGCACGGGGCCAAACCCGCGCAGGTCGCGCTCGCGTGGCTCCTCGCCCAGCCCCAGATGACCTCGCCGATCATCGGGGCGAACAACACCACGCAGCTCGGGGAACTTCTCGGCACGCTGGAGCTGCAACTGACGCCAGAGGACCTGGACGAGATCACCCGCGTCAGCGACTGGGAGCGCGCGAGAACCGAGTTGGAGATGTGAGGAGGAGATTTCCGTTCCTTGCGCAAGAATCGAACGAGAACCTATGACGGACACCCAACAGCCAGTCACGTCGCAGCCCTGGGGCATGACTCCCGATGGGCAGCCGATCACCCTCTACACGCTGCGGAACCCAAGCGGCATTCAGGCCGACATCATGGATTACGGGGGCGTCGTGGTACGCCTCCTCACGCCCGACCGAAACGGGAACCCCGGCGATATCGTCCTCGGCCACGACCACGCCGAGCCGTATTTCAGCCTGGAGACCTCGCCTTACTTCGGCGCGCTGATCGGGCGGTACGGCAACCGGATCGCGGGGGGCCGCTTCACCCTCGACGGGCAGACCTATCAGCTTCCGGTCAACAACGGCCCCAACTCGCTCCACGGCGGCACGCGGGGCTTCAACCAGCGCCTCTGGACCGGCCGTCCCCTCGCAGACGGACCCGCCCTCGAACTCACCTACCTCAGCCCGGACGGCGAGGAGGGGTACCCGGGCAACCTCTCCGTCCGGGTCACGTACACCCTCACGGGGGACAACGCGCTCCAGATCGACTACGAGGCGAGGGCCGACGCGCCCACCATCCTCAACCTGACGAACCACACGTACTGGAACCTGGGCGGGGACGCGGGGCGGGACATTCTGGGGCACGAACTCACCCTGCGGGCCGACCACATCACGCCCATTGACGGGACGCTGATCCCGACGGGGGAACTCCTGCCGGTGGAGGGCACGCCCTTCGACTTCCGGCAGCCGACGCCCATCGGCGCGCGGGTAGACGAGCCGAACGAGCAACTGCGCTTCGCAGGTGGGTACGACCACAACTTCGTGTTGGGAGGAGAGGGCCTGCGCTCCGTCGCCCAGGTCCGCGATCCCGAGTCCGGGCGGCGGGTCGAGGTGTCCACCGATCAGCCGGGGATGCAGTTCTACTCGGGCAACTTCCTGGACGGGAGCATCGTGGGCAAGGGCGGGCGGGTGTACGGCCACCGCTGGGCCCTGTGCCTGGAGACGCAGCACTTCCCGGACTCGCCCAACCACCCGAACTTTCCGTCCACGGTGCTGAGGCCGGGTGAAACCTTCACGTCGCGCACGGTCTACGCCTTCTCGGCGCGCTGAGCGGAGGGAGGCCGGGCGGGGTGGGGGAGACTTCCGAGACTCCCCCGCCCTCAGTTGCTGATCGCCGGGGCCTGGCGCACGTACTGGTCGCTGCCCACCTGATCGAGCATGAACTCGGCGACGCTCGCGCGCGTGATAAACGGGCGAATATCGCCGACCAGCCCGGCGCGTGTGGGAGCGGCGGGGCCGTCGGTCAGGCGGGGAACCCGCACGATCGTCCAGTCGAGCGTGGAGGCGCGGATCAGGTCGGCGTGGTTCAGCGAGTCCTTCAGCACGTCCGGCTGGGTGAGGCGCAGCAGCACGCGGAAGACCCGGTCGATGGGTCCGGGCCGGTCCCCCTCGTGCGGCACGCCCGCGCCGGTGAGGGTGATCAGGCGCCGCACCCCCGCTCCCGGCATCACGGTGGTGAGGTTGCGGGCGGCGAGCGTCATGGTGTCGGGCGGGCCGCCGCGCACGGGCCCCAGGGCGCTGAGGACGGCGTCCGTCCCCGCGATCACGCGGCCCACCGCCTCCGGGTCGCGGGCGTCGCCCTGCACCTCGATCAGGCGCTCCTCGTGCCGGTGGAGTCGGCCCGGGTCGCGGGCCAGGACCCGCACGGTGTCCCCCCGCAGGAGGGCGAGGTCGATCAGCAGGCGTCCGGTGCGGCCCGTGCCGCCGAGAATGGCGAGGTTCATGGCTCTCCTTTGGGGAATGGAGTGGATGGGAATGCGGCTCTCTGGCCGCAGCTTGACAAGTGACCCGTCCCCCTGTCCGTATGGGGGAACACTACACCGTCACGACGACCTTGCCCCGCGCCTCACCGCTCTCGGCGTAGCGGTGGGCGCCCACGATCTGCTCCAGCGGGAAGGCCCGGTCAAGCGGCACGCGCAGCTCGCCCCCTTCGATCAGCCGGGCGAGGAAGGCGAGGTCCTGCGACCGCTCCCTCGTCTGGACCCCGGCGAAGCGCGGCCCCGCCCCCCCCAGCATGGCCCGCACGTCCCCGGGACGGGTGGGAAAGGGGCGCGTCGAGACGTACACTCCGTCCGGCGCCAATGCCCCCCGAACCTGCGAGAAGCGCAGCGCGGGCGGCGTGTCGAAGATGACATCCCAGGTCCGCCCGGAGAAGTCCACGCTGCCGGGGTCCAAGACCTCCTCCGCGCCCAGCTCCCGGACGAAGGCGTGCTTCTCCGGGCGGGCCGTGCCCGTGACCGTGGCCCCATAGTGCCGGGCGAGCTGCACCCCGAACGAGCCGATGCCACCCGCGGCGCCGATCACCAGCACCCGTGCCCCGCGTCGCCGGTGCAACTGCGCCCCGCCCCGTAGCGCCTGAAGGGCCGTCAGACCGGAGAGCGGCACGGCGGCGGCCTCGGCGGGGGAGATGCCCTGCGGGGCGAGCGCCACCCGCGACTGCCGCACGGTAACGTACTCGGCGGCCCCGCCGCCACTGTGCCCCAGCAGCGAATACACCCGGTCCCCGAGGTCGAAAGCCGTCACTCGCGGCCCCAGCCCCACGACCTCCCCGGCCACGTCCAAACCCGCGGTGAAGGGCCGCCGCACGACGAGTGAGATCGGCCCGCCGCCCCGCCGCAGGCCCAGGTCGGTGCCGTTCACGCTGCTCGCCTGGACCCGGATCAGAACCTCGTCCCCGTCCGGGTGCGGCCAGGGAACCTCCTCCAGCCGCAGGACCTCGGGACCGCCGAAGGAATGAACACGCGCCGCCAGCATGGGGCACCTTAGAACGGGCCGGGACTCCCGGGCGTGAGGAGGGGCGGGCCGTGCGTTCATGTGCGCGGGCCGTCCCGGTTTCTTCCTGCCAAGCTCGGGCGGCATAGTGAGTCATGCCCCGCGCCTTCCAGGACAGGTCCACCGGGCCGGACCCCGCCCCCAAGCTGCTCGTGAACCTGCGGTCGCGGCGGGGCGCGGCCTCGCTGGCGGCGGCGACTGAGGCGCTGGCGGCCGAGGGCCTGCGCGTGACCCCACTCCCCGTGCGCGGCCCGCACGAGGCGGAACTCATCCTGCGGGCCGAGGTGGCGCGGGGCGCCCCCTGCGTGATCGTGGGGGGCGGCGACGGCACGCTCTCGCACGCCGCCGGGGTCCTGGCGCGGACGGGGACGGCCCTGGGCGTCCTGCCACTGGGGACCGGCAACACCTTCGCCCGCAGCGTGGGCGTGCCCCTCGACCTGGCCGGCGCCGCGCGGGTGATCGCCGGGGGCGAGACGGCGGCGGTGGACGTGGGGCTGCTCAACGGGCGGCCCTTTCTCAACAGCGTGGCCCTGGGCCTCTCCGCCGAGATCGCCCGCGTCCTGACCCCCGCCCTCAAGCGGCGCCTGGGCCTGCTCGCCTGGCCGGTCGTGGGGACCCAGGTGCTCGGGAGGCACCACGCCCTCGACCTCACCCTCACGTCGCCGGGGGGCACCCTGCGGCTGCGGACTCACCAACTGCTCGTGGCGAATGGTCGGTACGTGGCCGGGCCGCTGCGCGCCGCGCCCCACGCCTCGGTGGCCGACCGGCAGCTCGACGTGCTCGTGTTTGGCAAGGGCAGGCTCATCCAACTGCTGCGGGCGGGGGTGGGCTGGACGCTGGGGCGGCCCGCCCTCCAGTTCTCCGCCCCGCGCCTGACCGTGCAGACGAGGGGGGGCCCGCGCTGGGCCAGCGTGGACGGCGAGGTGATGCCCCTCACCACCCTCGACCTCTCGGTGGAGGCCGCCGCCCTGCGCGTGCGGGTGCCCGCCGGGTTCGACGCGGGGAGGGTGTGAGGGTGGCCCCAAACCATCCCTCTGTGCCGACCTGAAGCGCCCCGTCTGCAACCGCCCAAGGAGCGCCCGTCCTCTGTCCCCAGCCGCTGCCTACACCCCCATGCGGTACAGGATGGCGAGCGGCACAAGTTCGTTGGTGATCTCCTGAAGCATCCGGTGGTGCTTGAACTTCTCCAGCGAGATCGGGAAGGTGAGGTCCACGATCTCGCGGATGCCCAGCGCGTAGCCCAGTTGCTCCGCCGCCGAGAAGGCACGGATGGCGTTCAGGCTCGCCAGGAACAGTTGATGCAGGTCGTCCCACCAGCCCTGCGCGCCGGTTGCCAGCCCTTGCAGCGCCCCCAGCGCCTCCTGGCCCTTGGAGAGGAGTTGCCCGCCCACGCTCAGCAGCCCGGGGCTCGGCGGCTTCCCCCCGATCGCGCGGTACAGCTCGTCCACCTGCGCCTCATGGCGGCGGGCGGTGTCCACGACCTCCCCGATCAGTTGCCGGAGGTGCGGCCCGTGGAGCTGGTCCAGCACGTCCTCGGCAAGCTTGCGAAAGGACGCCTGCGCGGCTGGCACCTGGCCGAACCAGCGTTCCGAGCGGTTCAGGAATTCGTCCCAGGTCGCCGGATCGAGTTCGGTGGCGAGGGGCTGGGGGAGGTTGGGTGCGGTCATGCCGCCCTCCTGTTCATAGCTGGTCTCCTCACCGGCGGGTCACCCGCCACAGCACGCCCGTGTGGGCATAGGTGACGACGTTGCCCTGGGACGACCCCAGCCGCTCCCGCCCCGCGAACGAGCTCACCCTGAGTGAGTGGGACCCGGTGAGCAAGCAGCCGCACTACAAGTACGCGGCGGTGCGGATCAGCAAGTGCGGCGCGAAGGAGGGACGCCGCAATAGGCGTAACTGATGACGCCTTCGGACGGGGCGCCGCGTCCGGCCAGGGTCACCAGCGTCAGCGGGTGCACCTGTGGGGGGTGCCGTAGGCCCAGGCCGCCTCTATGCAGGAGGTGTGATGCGCCAGGAGAGCTACAGCCATCAGGGCCCGGTTGCCGTCCGCCGTGCGGATGAACAGGACCCGCCCAAGGCCAAAGGAATCAAGGTGCCAGGAAGAAGGGGAAGCGGCCACGACAGGTTTCTGGTGCAGGGTTGAACTACGGGAACTGTAGGGGTCCCGTGTCAGGGGGCGGTGATGGCCTTCTGGTCCGGATGGCTTCCTGCTGTAACCACTTGGGCGGCCTCAATCCGGGGGGCGCCTTCGGTCACCCTGCGACGTAGGGGGAGTGTGCAAGGGTGGGAAGGCTGAACCGCGGGCCTGTCCCGGTAGTGCGTAGTTGAAGCTAAGCGGCTGTAGCTTGGCGTTCGAGCCTCCTGGGGTGTCAAGTTCCCAAGTGTTGAGTGACGACGCTGGCGGTTGTAGAACATCTCGATGAACTCGAACACGGCCCGTCGTGCAGCGGCACGGCTCTCAAATGCGTTTCGAGATCGGCCTTCTTCGCCAGTGGTGGTCCCACTCACCGAGACTTCCAGCACCCGGCACATCACGTCCAGGCGGTACTGCTCCCGGTGAGCGTCAATGAACCGGTACCTCAGCGGGTGGCCCCTTTGGTAAAGAAGGCCGCCGCTTTTTTCGGGATTTCTCGCTCCTGCCGCAGAATCTCGTTCTCTTGGCGGAGCCGCCTGATCTCCTGCTGCCCTGGGGTCAGGACCTGCTTCCCCTGTCCAGGAAAAGCTGACTCCCCCTTCTCCGGCTGGGCGTTCCTCCGCTTGCGCAGCAGGGACACGTTGAGGCCCAGGTCGCGGGCAGTGCCCGTGACGTTGCCGCTGGTTCGGGCGAGCTGAACAGCGTCTCGCCCGAACTCGGCGCTGTGCGTTCTGCGGTTGGTCATGAGGGCGCCTCCTCTCTTCCAGGCTTAGCTCCCCCCACACCGTGTCGGGTCACCCGCACTGCTCCTATGACCCGCCTCGTCGTGCACGTGGACATGAACGCCTTCTACGTCTCGGTCGAGGTGCGCGACCAGCCGGAGCTGAGGGAGAAACCCGTCGCCGTCATCGTGCTGGGCCGAAGGGGCGTGGTGTTGACGCCCGAGCTGACCGCCGGGTACTGGGTTCGCCCCCTGGGCGTGAGCGCCGTTAACCTCAGTCCCCGGGCCGGAGCGTGAGGGCGATGGGGCGAAGAGGGCGCTGGGGTTGGGGCCCACAGAACTCCCGGGAGCGGCGGCCCCTCACCGCCGCAGGCCCTTTCCTCGCGGTGGCACACCTCAGGGCGACTTCAGCTTCCCCGCGCCCAGTGTCGCGGCTGGGGTCGCGTCCCACCCCACCCACACCGTCACGTCCGCAAACACCGACCCCTGCCCGGAGACGCGCGCCTCCCCGAACCCCAGATCACGGCGCACCCGCCCCGCCTCGCTCACGCTGGCATTCGACAGCACCGCGCTCGCCCGCCCGGGCGGCACCTCGCGCCGACTTACGAACACGTTCCGGTAGCCCGCCCGCCACAGCCGCGCCCTCGCGTTCGCCAGTTGCGCTGAGGTGCCCCCCGTGGCGACCAGCGCCACCCGCAGGGTGCGCACGTCACGCGCGGCCGGGGTGGACGGGAGCGCCCGGCCGAAGTTCGCCAGGGTGCGCCGCGCGGCCGCGACGTTCACACTCCAGTAGCTCACGCGGTTGACCGTCTGAAAACGCCCGGGCAGCAAGAACGTCTCCACGCGCGGCCAGTGCAGGGCGATGCCGAGGGCCGCGCTGATGTCAAGGGGACGAGCATTCGTCCGCACGTCACTCTGAAGCAATCGGGGAAGGGCGCTCAGCCGGACCGCTCCGGATGGGGTGAGCAGTCGGCGGGCCAGCGCCTTCACGAAGGTCTGCTGTCGCTGCGCGCGCCCGATGTCCCCCATGGCGTCGTGCCGAAAGCGCACGAACTGCTCGGCCTGCTGGCCCGACAGGTGCCGCCAGCCCTTCTTCAGGCGAATGTGCAATCCCGCGGCCCGGTCGTCGTACCTCATGTCCTGCGGAACATAGAGGTCCACGCCACCCAGGGCGTCGGTCAGGTGACGCACGCCGTTCAGGTTGACGAGCACGTACGCCTGCACCTTCAGGCCGGTGAGGGTCTCGACGGCGCGGACCATACCGTTCGGGCCGAGCTTGGGGAGGGCGGCGTTGAGTTTGCGCCAGCCCAGGCCGGGCAGCCACACGCGGGTGTCACGTGGCAAGCTCAGGGTGCGCACGGTATTGGTCACGGGATCGAGTTGCACCAGCAACATGCTGTCGGTGTTGCCGCGGAAGGTCTCGGGCGCGCGGACGTGGTGCGCGCGGTAGTCGGGCGCGACGCCCGCGATCAGGTAATTGACCGCCCGGGTCGGGGGGCGTGGCGCGGGTGTGAAGCCGTGGGCCTGAGGGGGAGCGGCCCGACTGGCGGCGGAGAGCAGCAGGGCGAGGGCGAGGAACCCGACGACGGTGAGGACCCATGGGCGCAGCAGGAGCGGAACTGGGGGCATCTTCATCCTCGTGGCGGACGCGGCCGGTGGAGCAGGTGAGGCAGGCAGGACCACAGCGTGCGGTCCCTTCGACCTCCGGCTTAAGGAAGAGCTGTCCGAAGGGTACCAAAAGCGGGACCGCCTGCTTGGGGACGGGTCCTCTCCAGCCACCCGCCGGGAAGAGGGGGAGGGCAGAACGGCGTCGGGGGTAGTGCGGAGTGGTGGGTCGGGGAAGGGGTTCGCCAGGGGCCAAGGCCGTGTTCGCGGGTCATCAGGGCCAAGCGTGCGCTCACCGTTGAAAGTCCCGCGCAGGTTCGCGGTGAACCGGGCCGTCTTCTCAGGCCCCGTCCCAGCTCGATGGTCATTCGCCCATTGCTGGCGTTGCCGGATGCTCCTATGGCGGCGAGAGGTCGGGCCATTCAGGGAGAGCGGTGGACTCAGCAGTAACCCGTTGCCGTGTTCGGTCGATGAGCGTACGAGCCGGGGGATCGGCCAGGGTGGACGGCACCTTGGGCGGACTCGTTCTCAGGACCGCACCGCCGCCTCAGGGGCGCTTCGTGGAGAGGGACACGGCGGGATGGGGGGGGGAGGAGTCCTCATGGTTGGCGAGCGGTCTGGGTTCCTGGGACGTGGTAACGTCCCTGCCGTGCTCGCACTGCTCACCTCGGGGAGCGCAGAATGGGGGGAGTGACGCCTTCTTCCTTGCCTAAGGCGCACGACGAGCGGGTCCGACTGCTGCTCTCACGGCGGCGGCAGGAGCTGGAAATGCGGGCGCAGGAGGAGCGGCTTCGGGTGGCCGAGGACGGGCCGATCCGGGAGGACCTGGAGCGGCACCTGGTCCTCCTCGACCGGCAACTCGGGGGCTGGCACGAGCGGCGGCTGGACCTGATGCAAATGGTCGCGCCCCACCCGGAGTGGGCGGGGCGCGTCCGGTTGCCACGAGCCGCCGAGCTGCCCGCCGCGGTCCTGGCGGTCCACCTGCACGGAATCACCCCTGTACACCGCCTGGTTGGGCTGACCGGCTCCCTGCCCTGAGCACCGACGGTGCCCCGCGCCCTCAGGGGAGGGGGCCCCGGGCCAGCCAGTTCGTCAGCACCCGCGTGACGGCCTCCGCCGCGTCGTGCTGCACGAAGTGGCCCGCGCCCGGCAGCGTGACCAGCGTGAGGTCGCGTTCCACCCACTGCCAGGTGTCGTTCAGGCCCCCCGGCAGCAGGGCCTCGTCGTCCAGCCCGTGGATGACCAGGGTGGGGGCCTGAACCTTGACGACCGGGCCCCGGGGTTCCCGGTACGGCGGGCGCGGGTAGTTCTGCTTGTAGTAGTGCAGGAGCGCCTCGAAGTCCGAGCGGCCCAGAGCCTCCCGGTAGCGTTCGCGGGCCATGTCGTCCCTCACCCAGCCGGTCAATCGCTCCAGGTCGAGCCGCTCGTGCGCGCCCTCCTCCTGAAAGGCGCGCGCGTACTCGCTGTTTCGCTGCTGCTCGGGATTGCGGGCCAGTTCGCGCGCCAGGCCCTGCGGGTGCGGCAGGTTCAGGATCACCAGGCGCTCGACCATCTCCGGGAAGTGCATGGCGAACTGCCAGGCAATCGCCCCGCCCCAGTCGTGTCCCACCAGGATGGCCCGCTCCTCGCCGAGGTCCCGGATGATGGCCGCCACGTCGCCCAGCAGGTGCCGCATGGCGTAGGGCTCGCCCCCTTTGGGCTGGTCGCTGAGGTTGTAGCCCCGCAGGTCGGGGGCGGCGACTCGGTACGCCCCGGCGAGCGCGGGCATCTGATGACGCCAGGTGTACCAGAAGTCCGGGAAGCCGTGCAGCATCACGATCAGCGGACCCTCGCCCAGGGTGACGTAGTGCAGGCGGACGCCGCTGTTCTCGGCGAAATGGTGGGAGACCTGGGTGTCGAGGTCCGGGGTGGAGGGCGTCACG
The DNA here is from genome assembly GCF_002897375.1 of Deinococcus aerius. NCBI lineage: Bacteria > Thermotogati > Deinococcota > Deinococci > Deinococcales > Deinococcaceae > Deinococcus > Deinococcus aerius. Next base: position 31,999 of record NZ_BFAG01000020.1, read on the forward strand.
TGATCCTCCTGGGGGCGTGGAAGGGTGCTCCGGCGGGGCGGGTGCGCAGGAGCGAGACCACCTCCGGGGAGAGGGCGGGCTCCGCGTCCTGAACCGTCCCGCCCAGCGCGCGGGCGAGGCTGCCCCCCAGGACCCGCGCCAGGATGGCCGGGCGCGCGAGGACCGATGGTGGCCGGAGGTTCATGATCATGTCCACAAAGGCGCCCGCCACCACCTCGTCCCGCACGGCCTGCCCCAGCACCAGGTTTCCGTAGGCGTGCCGCAGGCGCAGGCCCGGCCCCGCGCTCGCCCCGGTGAGCTTGACTCCCGGCCAGCGCAGGTCCTCGCCCGTGGCGACCTGCCAGGGCGCGGCGACGACCCGGGCGAGCGCCTTCTGAAAGGCGTGCTCGAAGTCCGGCCCACCCGTCCTCAGGCTCGTCTCCAGGGCCGCGGCACTCACGGCCGCCGCGCTCATGCCCTGCCCGTAGATGGGGTTGTAGTGGCACACGGCGTCCCCCAGGGCGATCAGGCCGCGCGGCCAGCGCGGGAGGCGCTCGAAGTGCCGCCAGGTGTTCGTGGGCGTGCGGTAGCCGCGGATGGGGGTCAGGGGCTCGGCGACGCGGATCGCCTCGTACAGGCCGGGGTCGGGCAGGTCGCGGGCCCAGGCCAGGAAGCCCGCCTCGTCGGTGGGGGGGTGGTGCCCCGCGAAGCCGCCCAGGGTCACGTGCCAGCGCCCGTCCTCGACCGGCAGGATCAGGCCCGCCCGCGGGTTGTGCGGCGGGCGCCCGTTGATGATGAGTCCGTGCCAGGGGGCGGGGAAGCCCTCGGGGCGCCGGTAGAAGCGCGAGGCGTACCCGATGTCGGAGGTGACGCTCTCCTCGGGCACCGCCCCGTACCCGAGATCCTGAAGCCAGCCGCCCAGCTTCGAGGTCCGCCCGCTCGCCTCGACCACCAGATCGGCGTGCAGGACCTCGGGGCCCTCCCGCCCATCCCGGTAGCGCACCTGCACGCCGGACACGCCCGTCCCGTCCTCGCGGCCCACCAGCCGGGTGACCTCGGTGGCCGGAAGAAAGCGGACGTTCGTGTGCTCGCGCAGCCACTGCCGCACCTGCCACTCCAGCAGGAAGCGGCTGAAGGCGAGGTACTCGCCCTGCCCCCTCAGCGGCGCGGCCGGGAGTCTCCCGGCGGGCGTGACCTGCAAGACCGGGATGCCTTCCCGGGTATGAAAGGCGCCCGCCTGGGCCAGGGAGGCGAGCAGGCCGGGGAACAGCTCGGCCAGAATCTCGTGCCCGCGGGGCAGCAGGCCGTGCGCGTGATGGGACTGCGGCACGCCCGCCCGGTGATCGGGCGCTTCCGGGAACACGTCGCGGTCGAGCACCGTCACGTCGCCGTAGTGCTCACTCAGAACGCGGGCGGCCAGCAGGCCCGCCATGCTTCCCCCGATGACGAGGGCGTGTCGGCCAGCAGTGGCGAGGTCAGTCATGGGCGGCTCCTTGGGGTGAGGGGGGGCGAAGATGGACACGACGGAAGGCTGGACCTGGAGAAGTTTGTAAGTAATCACTAACAAAAAGGGAAAAAGAAGCTCAGGGGTCCTCCCAGACCAGCAGTTCCGGGAGGTCGAGGACCGAGGCGATGGTGATCAGCATGCCAGACGCGAAGAAGTTCTGGACCTGCGTGTGCGAGGCCCCGGACAGGGCGCGCACCTCCTCAAACAGCGCCCGGTAGCGGCGGCGGACCTCCTGGCGGATCTCGTCCTCCCCGCTGGCGCTGAAGGCCTGGAGCAGCAGCAGCAACTCGTGGCGCCGCGAGCGCAGCCCCTCGTAGGCGAGTCCCATCGCGTCCATTTTGTCCCCCTGGGTGGACTGGGCGGCGACGGTGAAGACCCGCTGGACGTGGGAGAAGACCGCGTCCACGGCCGCCAGGAACAACTCCCGCTTGGTCCCGAAGAGGCGAAAGACGTAGGGCTGCGAGATCCCCACGCGCCGGGCGATGGTCTCCGTCGAACCCCCGGCGTACCCGCGCCCGGCGAACTCCTCGATGGCCGCCTCAATCACGGCCGCGCGCCGCTCCTCGCCCGACTGCCGGGCGGGAGGCGTGGAGCCAGGGGTGGAGCGGGTCATAAGTTAGTTTGTACTTACTAACAAGGCGAAGTCAAGGGGGCGCTCGAGGACCCCCGCCTCCCTCACACCTTCATGAACTAAGGAAGGTCGGGAACTCTCGCCCAGCCCTGCTCCGCGGTCAGCCCATACGGCCCATACCTCTCCGCGGTGCCGAAGCAGGCCGCATCCCCCAAACTCAAGCCCTACGGACTCTTGCGCGCGGAGTAGAACGCCGCCTTCGCTCGGCACCCTCATCGAAGACCAGCTCCGGCACGAAGGGGGCGAGCCTGGCCCACGACGCCTGCACTTGGCCGTGCGTGTACTCACCGCGACCCACCCCGCCCGCTCAACTGTCCCTGCTCGCCACCGTCGCTTTCAGCAATGGGCGGCCTTCGAGAGGTGGCGGGCAACGGTACAGCAGGCGGCCTGAACGTCAGGCTCCCTGTCTTTCCAAGACTCCCGCTTTTTGGACGCCAACAACCCGCCACAACCATGTAAGGTGAGGGGCCCATGGCATGCCTCGCCGTCCGCCTGCTGGGACCCCAAAGGTTCGGGTGGACGGTGGGCCTGTGGGCGTCACGTCCCGCAAAGCGCTCGCGCTCCTGGCGTACCTGGTGATGGAACCCGGTCCCCACGCCCGCGGAAAGCTCGCCGGGCTGCGCGCAGGGCGCCGCGAAGCGGAACACCTCGGTGGGCGCGACCGGCCGCGCCAGGGCCAGGAGGGACGGCTCCCGGGGTGCGCCGCCCCCGGCGCCGAACACCACGCCGCCCGACTGCTTGGCCCCACGGCTGGACCCCCGCTGGCGAGAATGGTACGACCACCGAATCGAGTCGTACCGCTTCCCACAGGGCGCAGCGGCTCGGCTGGCCTACGTGCTGCAAGGCGGGCAGGTCAGCGTCAGACCGGTGGAGTGAGCCGCTGGCCCCGTGACCAGGAGGCCTGCACTTGAAATTGATGCAGAGCACCCGAGGTTTCCTCAACGGGTTTGGGATCCCGGGCGGCGTCTTGCCCCCGAGCGCCGGGGCGCGGGGTGCAGTTTCTCGCGCCCCCCCACCGAGCTCCACACCAGCAGGCCCTCTCCGGACAGTTCCGGGTGATACCCGATTCGCAGGGAAACCTCGGCGCAGGCCCGCACCAGGGCCGCCCGCAAGTGCCCTTCCCGGTCGTGGAAGCGGTCAGCGGGCACACTGAAGGCCAGCGCGGCAATCACCTCGCCGTTGTGGTTGCGCACCGGGGCGGCCAGGGAACCGCCGTCCGGGCAGTGCTCGCCTATCTCCCGGGCGTACCCGCCCGTGCGGACCTGCTCCAGCGCCTCTGCCAGCACGTCCCAGGTCAACGGGTGTCCCGCCGCGTCCAGCACCGCCTCCACCACCTCCCGGGGCCGGTGGGCCAGCAGCACCTGGCCACTCGCGCTGGTAGAGGCGGGAAGGACCGTTCCCACCCGGGGCAGACGAACACTGCCGGGGAGATGGCCCTGCACCCCCGCGACCAGCACGACCTGGCCCCCGTCCAGGGCCGCGAGGTGCAGGGTCTCCCCGAAAGCCCACGCCAGGCGGTTCATCTCCTCCTGCGCGACCTCCCGCCAGGGCGTGTTCGCCAGCAGCACCTGACTCAGCGCGAGCAGCTTGAACCCCAGCCGGTAACGCCCCGCCACCGTGCGGTGCAGCACCCCCAGCCCCGCCAGCGAGGCGAGCAGGACGTGCGCGCTGGAGGTCGGCATCCCTAACTGCCGCGCCACCTCGCTGACGCCCCACTCCGGCCGTTCCGTGGTGTACAGGTCCAGGATGGCCCTGGCCTTCTCGAACGTTCCCAGCATCCCGTCCCCCCGGAAGCGCCCCTCTCGAAGTCTCCTTCCACTATACCGGGATACCCGCCTTGCGCCCGGCGCCCCGATCCCGCACAGTGAGGCTCACTCAACCGCGGCGGTTCCCCCCCACGTCCCGCACCGCGCCCCAGCCCTGTGGCCGGGGAAGGAGGCCTCATGTCCACCCCACCCCGCCGCACCCAGGTCGGCATCATCGGCGCCGGTCCCGCTGGCCTCTTCCTCGCGCACCTGCTGCACCGCCAGGGCATCAAGAGCGTCATCCTGGAAACCCGTACTCGTGAAGAGGTCGAGGGCACCATCCGCGCGGGCGTGCTGGAACAGTGGACCGTGGACCTGATGCAGGACCTCGGCCTGGGGGAGCGGATGCGGCGCGAGGGCCACTTCCACCGCGGCATCACCCTGCGCTTCGCCGGTGAGAGCCACCACCTGGATTTCGAGGACCTCACCGGCGGCAAACGCGTCACCGTCTACCCGCAGCACGAGGTGCTCAAGGACCTCGTCGCCGCCCGGCTCGCGGATGGGGGAGAGCTCCACTTCGGGGTGCGGGACGTGGGGCTGCACGACCTGACCACCGACCGCCCCCGGCTCACCTACACCACCCGGGACGGCGAGCCGCAGGTCCTGCACTGCGACTTCATCGCGGGTGTCGACGGTTCGCAGGGACTCTCGCGGCAGTCCATCGAGGGCCGGACCGAGTATGGGCACCTCTACCCCTTCGGCTGGCTGGGCATCCTGGTGGAGGCGCCCCCCTCGCACCATGAACTGATCTACGCCCGGCACGAGCGGGGGTTCGCGCTGCTCAGCACCCGCTCGCCCGAGATTCAGCGGCTGTACATCCAGTGCGGCCCGACCGACGACGTGGCGGAGTACCCGGATGAACGGATCTGGTCCGAACTGCACCGGCGGCTGGAGACGGTGGACGGCTGGACGCTCACGGAGGGGCGCATCTTCCAGAAGGGCGTGATCGGCATGCGCTCCTTCGTGTGTGACCGCATGCAGCACGGGCGGCTCTTCATCGCCGGGGACGCCGCGCATATCGTTCCGCCCACCGGCGCGAAAGGGCTCAATCTGGCGGTGGCCGACGCGGTGTACCTGTCCCGCGGGCTGGACTGCTTCTACCGCACCGGGCGGCAGGACGGGCTGGACCGCTACACCGAGACCTGCCTGCGCCGCATCTGGAAGGCGGAACGCTTCTCCTGGTACATGACGACCCTGCTGCACACCAACCCCGCCGAGAGCCCCTTCGAGCACCGCATCCGGCTCGCCGACCTCGACTACGTCGTGCATTCGCGGGCCGCCGCGACCGCTCTCGCTGAGAACTACGTCGGATTGCCCCTGGACTGAGGTGGCCATCTCCGCCGCCCACCGGCACGAACGCGGAAGCCTGTGCTTCCCCGTTCCCCGGCGCCGGGTTCGGCGGGGAAGACCCGGTGACGAGCAGGTTGAACCAGGCCGCTTCCTCCGAAGGGAACTGGGCTAGGGGCGGCGGACGTGCCGGTAGTGGCTGACGGCACGGATGATCAGTTCGGTGGTGCAGCCCAGCGTGTGTTCCTCGGTGAGGGCCGCCCAGTCCACCCGGTCCCCCCGGGGTCCCAGCCGCTCCCGAACGAGGGCGACCAGGTGGCCCTCACCGGCAAGCGCCCGCGGGACCGCCGCCCAGATCAGGGCTTTCGCCTCCTCCTTCGGCAGGACCGCGGCCAGGGCGAAACTCAGGGCCTCGGCGAGCATCAGGCCGCGTGAGTCCTGGACATTTCGCGCCATCCGTTCCGCGTGCACCTCCAGACCGTCCAGCAGGCGGCGAGTATGGGAGAGGGCCGCCCCGGTCAGGCCGAGCATCTGCGGCACAGTGAGCCACTCCACCTGCCAGCCGTGAGTGCCGCGTTCGTGCTCCTGCACGCCGCTGCGCGTGACGGCGGCCAGCAGTCCGGCGTTCGTGCTCGCCGCGGCCAGGATCACCTCCGAGGTGATGGGGTTGTGCTTCTGCGGCATGGTGCTCGACCCCCCGCCTCCGCCCCCCTCACGCACCTCGCCGACCTCACTCTGGGCGAGCAGGATCACGTCCTGGGCGAGCTTGCCCAGGCTGGTCCCCACGCCCGCGAGCCAGGCGGTCAGTTCGAAGACCGTGTCCCGCTGGGTGTGCCAGGGGGTGGGGGGAGCCGCCAAACCCAGTTCGGCGGCCAGGGCGTCCGCCACCTCCAGCCCGCGGGACCCCAGCGCGGCGAGCGTTCCCGCCGCCCCCCCGAAACTCACCACGTACAGCCGGGCCTCCAGTTCCCGCAACCGCTCCAGGTGCCGGGTGAGGGGCGTGAGCCACCCGGCGGCCTTGAGGCCGAAGGTCACGGGCAGCGCCTGCTGCGAGTGGGTGCGGCCCGGCATGAGCGTCCCCGCATACCCCTGGGCGAGTGCCGCCAGCCGGTCGCCCGCCGCGAGCAGATCACGGCGCAGCACCCGGAGCGCCTCGCGGGCCGTCAGCACGAACGCCGTGTCCACGATGTCCTGGGTGGTCGCGCCGAAGTGCAGGTGGTCCCGCGCGGCGGAGGGAAGCGCCGGGCGAAGCTGGGCGAGCAGCGCGCTCACCGGCACGCCGTCCGCGAGCAGTCCCCCTCGGAGGGCGTCAAGGTCGGGAGCAAAGGTTCCAGTCAGCGCCAGGATCGCCCGGGCGGACCCGGCGGGGATGATCCCCAGCCGCCCCTGCGCGGTGGCGAGCGCGCCCTCCACCGCCAGCAACCGGCGCACGTACGCCTCGTCCGTGAAGAGCGCCGCGACCTCCGGCTGGGAGAAGAGGGAGCCGAAGAGGGCCGAGTCGGCGGGGGTCAGGGGCATCGGGGCCTCACGGGGCGAAGAAGACCGTCTCGTCCTCGCCCTGCAGGCGGATGTCGAAGCGGTAGACGGCGCCGTCCGGTGTGTCCTCCCGCCGGGCGATCAGGGTGTGGCGGCGCTCCCCGGGCACCAGGGCGAGGAGGGGATCGGCGCTGTTGTCCTCGTCGCTGAAATACACGGCGGTGAGCAGGTGGGTGAGGAGGCCACGCATCCCCAGCCACACGTTCAGCCGGGGGGCGAGGCCGGGGCCCGCCGAGCCCGGTTTGACCGTGTGGACGCGGTAGCTGTGGCCCGGGGTTCGGGTGTGGGTGCGGCTGTACCCGGGGAACGGGGCGTCGGCGCTCCGCGCGTACGTCCCGCCCGCGTCCGCCTGCCACAGCTCGATCAGGGCGTCCTCGACGGGCCGGCCGTCCCCGTCCAGCACCCGCCCCGTCAGGGTGATGCGCTCGCCGGGAACGTCGCTGCCGGGCTCCACCGTCCGGTCCCCCAGGAGGCCGGTCAGCCCCTGGAAGTCCACCAGCCCCTGGTGGAAGTACGGCCCGACGGTCTGGCTGGGCGTGGGCCCGAAGGCCCCTTCCGGGATGTTCGAGTCCTGCGGGGAGAGGGGCGCGCGGGGCTCACTCGTCATGGCCGGGCTCCTCGAAGGGGGTCTGCGCGCCGCCGCCGAGCACGATGTCGAAGCGGTAGCCCAGCGCCCACCCGGGCCGCGTGAGGTTCAGGTCGAAGCGGCTGATCAGCCGTTGCCGCCCCTTCTCGTCGGGAATGCCCTGGTAGATCGGGTCGTGGGCGAGGAGGGGATCACCCGGAAAGTACATCTGCGACACGAGCCGCTGGGTGAAGTTGGTGCCGAACACGCTGAAGTGGATGTGGGCGGGCCGCCAGGCGTTGGGGTGGTTGCCCCAGGGGTAGGCGCCGGGGCGGATGGAGATGAGTTCGTACTCGCCGTTCCCGCCCGTCAGCATCCGGGCCGTGCCCGTGAAGTTGGGGTCGAGCGGCGCGTCGTGCTCATCCCGCCCGTGGACGTAGCGCCCGGCGGCGTTCGCCTGCCACGTCTCGATCAGCGCCCCGCGAATGGGCCGCCCGCTGCCGTCGAGGAGCCGTCCGCGCACGATGATCCGCTCCCCCAGCGGTTCGCCGTTCACCCGGGCGTTGCGGGTGGTGTCATGGTCGTCCGGGCGCAGGCGGCCCGCGCCGAAGACCGGGCCGTGCAGACCCTCCAGGGCGGCGGGCAGCGGGATCAGCCGCTCGTGCGGGGCCCGCCTCACGCTGCTGGTGTACGGCGGGTAGAGGTGCGGCGCGTGGACGCTTCCCTGGGATTTGGGCGGCGACTGGGTCATGGGTCGCTCCTTTCGGCGAGAACTCGCTTGGCGATCTGGAAGGCGCGGTTGGCGACGGGCACCCCCGCGTACACGGCGACCTGGAGGAACACCTCGCGCAGGTCCTCCGGGGTCACGCCCGTGTTGCGCGTGGCGCGGATGTGCATCTCCAGCTCGTGCTCGCGGGGAAGGGCGGTCAGCACGGCGAGGGTGAGCAGGTGACGGGTGCGCGGGTCGAGGCCGGGGCGGGACCAGGGGCCTCCCCAGGCGTACTCGGTGATGAAGGTCTGGAAGTCGCGGTCGAGGTCGGTGACGTTCCTACTCGCCCGGTCCACGTGCGCGTCCCCCAGGACCCGGCGCCGGACAGCCATCCCCTGCTCGTACCGGTCCGGGCTCGACTCCCCGGTGAGGAACTCCCGGAGAAGCCGGGCCACTTCCCCCGGGCGCTCCACCATCGGCAGGTGCGCGGCGCCGCGGATGAGCTCGAAGCGGGCGCCCATCTGGTCGGCCAGGGCGCGGCAGGCGTCGGGGGGGGTGCTGATGTCGTGCTCGCCACACAGGACCAGCGTGGGGAGCCGGAGGGTCTGAATCTGCCCCGTGAGGTCGGCGTCCCGCAGGGCGGCGCAACTGCCCAGGTATCCGGCCTGGGGGCTGCGGGCGAGGAGGGTCGTGTACCCGTGCGCGGCGGCGGGCTGCGCCCCGAAGAAGTCGGGCGCGAACCAGCGCCGGATGAGGGCGGGGGCGAGTGCCGGAAGACCCCCGGCTTCCACCTGCTCGATGCGGGCCTGCCAGCTCCCGGGGGTCCCGATCTGCGGCAGCGTGTCCAGCAGCGCGAGCCGCTCCACCCTCTGCGGATGGGCGAGCGCGAACGCCTGGGCGATCACCCCACCCAGCGAGCAGCCCGCCAGCGACGCCCGCTCCAGGCCCAGCGCGCCAAGCAGGCCGAGGAGGTCCGTCACGTGGTCCTCCAGGCGGTACTCGCCCCCGGGCGCGTCCGAGAGGCCCTGGCCGCGCAGGTCGTACTGGATGACGTGAAAAGAGGTTTCCAGTTCCCTCGCCACCCCGTCCCACACGCGCAGGTCGCTGCCGATGGGGTTGAGGAGGACCAGGGGGGGCGGGGCCCCGGCGCCGGAGGCTCGCACGTGCAGGGTGAGGGGACCAACGGGGAGGAACGTCAAAGAGAACTCCTGGCGGTGAGGGGCAACCGGGCTGAACGGATCGTCCCCAGCTTCCCGGCTTTCGGCCCCGGGGGCAAGGGGCCTGTTCCGTTATTCGGAATCCCGGCCCGCGCGGCGTGGCGGCCCGTCGTAGCCGATCCGGGCGCTGACCAGCGCGGCGGAGGCCACCACCTCCCGCTGGAGGGCGGCGCCGTCCCGGGCGAAATGCGGGGCGGCCACCGACAGGTTCAGGGCCGCGATCACTTCCCCGGTATGGTTGCGGATGGGCGCGGCGACCCCCCACCGCTGGCCGTCCGGCCCGTCCACGAGGACCGCGAAGCCCTGCTGCCGGACCGCCTTGAGGCTGGCGGCGAGCCCCTCCGGCGAGGACGTGGGCGCTTCACCGGGGTGGGCGGCCAGCACAGCCTGAACGGTGCGGGGGGAGCGGTGGGCGAGCATGACCCGTCCCGCGGCGGTGTCCAGGGGCGCGACCCTTTCCCGCGGCCCGTCCCCGGGCACCCCGGCGAGCGTCACCAGCTCCAGGCCGTCGAAGGCCGCCAGCCCCACCCTGCCGCCGACGCGGGCGGCCAGAACCCGCATTTCCTCGGCGGCCACCTCGCGCCAGGGCGTGTGCGCGAGCAGCACCCGCGAGAGCGCCAGGACGCGGAAGCCCAGCCGGTAGCGCCCGGTCTGCATTCGGTGCAGCAGGCCCACATGCGCGAGACTGCTCAGCAGGGCGTGCGAGCGGGTCTTCCCCAGGCCCAGGGCCCGCGAGACCTCGCTCACGCCCCACTCCGGGTGCTCGGCGGTAAAGAGGGCGAGCACCTGCCCCGCGTGCTCGATGGTGCCCAGCATGGGGGCAGTGTAGGGAAAGAGGGGGCGGGGAGGCCAGACGGCCGCCGCGCCGGGGGTCCCGGATCGCCCCCTCAGTGCGCCCTCAGGGCCGCCTGAACGAGCCCCGCCGCAGTGCCGTCGTGCCTGAACCCCAGCGCCTCGGCCTCCGGGGTGTGCAGGGGAGGGGAGCGGCCAAAGACGGCCTCGGTGCCCTCGTCGGGCCGGTACGTCACGAGCGCCGGACGGTCGGCCCCGAACAGCCCGCCCAGGGCCGCGACGACCTGCCCTACGGAGAGGTGCAGCGCGGGCAGCGTCAGCGTTCCCGGCGTGGCCAGCGACGCCGCGTGCAGGAGGTTCCCGGCCGCGCGGGAGGCCGACATCCACCACGCGGTCGCGCCCGGCGACACCGGGCAGATATACGGCTCCCCCGCGGCCAGCGAGCGGATCACGTCACTCATGAACGCCGAGCCGAACCCGGAGGCCAGCCCCGGGCGGGCCACGATCCCGGGCAGCCGCAGGGCCACGCCCCGCAGCTCTCCCCGCCGGGAGAAGTCCTCCAGCGCGAGTTCCATCATCCGCTTGTGGGTGCCGTAGCTGAGTTGCGGCTGGAGCGGAGTCCGCGCGTCCACGGGCGCCGCACCGAGGGTGCCGTAGACGGCCACGCTGCTGGCATAGACGACGGTGGGAGGACGGGTTCGGTCCGCCAGCCCCCCGAACAGGTCGAGCGTGGCGTCCACATTCACCCGCCGTCCCAGCGCGTACTCCCGCTCCGCGAGGGCGCCCGGCACGCTCGCCAGATGGAAGACCACCCCCGGACGCTCCGCCAGCACGGCCTCCAACACCGCCTCCTCGCTCAGGTCCCCCTCGACGGCCCGAACCCGGGGGTGACGGGCCCCCACCTCCCGGTCGAGCAGGGTCAGCTCGTCCCCCGGCGTCAGCCGTTCCAGCAGGGCATCCACGAGATTGCGGCCCACGAACCCCGCCGCTCCCGTCACCAGATACCGCGTCATCAGCTCCCGTCCCCGATGGTCGTGCCGCCGTCCACGACGATGTTCTGCCCGGTGATAAAGGCCCCGGCGCGGGAGGCCAGCATGACCGCCACGCCCGCGACCTCGTGGACTTCCCCCACCCGGCGGAGCGGCGTGAGGGCGAGGCGGCGTTCCATCACCCCGGGCCGCTCCAGCATCGGGCGGGCGAAGGCCGTGCGGATCAGGCCCGGCGAGATGCTGTTCACCCGGATGTTCTGCGGCCCCCACTCCACCGCGAGGTTGCGGGCGAGCTGCGTGAGCCCCGCCTTGGACACCCCGTACACCCCCAGCGAGCGGTTGCCGCGCACCCCCGCGATGCTGGAGATGAGGGTGAGGCTGCCGCCTCTGACCATCAGGTGCTCCCTCACCAGCGTGGAGAGGTGCCACGCCGCCCCCAGGTTCACCTGCATGGTGAGGTCCCACTCGTCCTGGGAGGCTTCCCCCATCGGCCCGGAGTGCGGGGCGACTCCCGCGGCGTGGACCACGGCGTCCAGCCCCCCGAACTGGCGGACCGTTTCGGCGACGAGTGCGGCCAATTGGTCTCGGTCCTGCACGTCGCAGGGGACAGCCTGCGCCCTGACACCCTGATCTTGAAGTTCCTGCGCCGCTTCCCGGCAAGCCGCCCCATTCTCGGAGGACACCACCACCGCCGCGCCCGCTTCCCCCATCGCCCGCGCGGTGGCCCGGCCGATCCCGCTCGATCCGCCTGTGATCAGGGCGACCTGCCCCCGCAGGCTGAAGAGGTCAGCCACGCCCGCCCCAATGGATCATCGGCGCCCCGGGAACCGGGCTGCGAAAGAAGGGAATGGCCGTGCCCCGCAGGCTGCCCAGGTACACCGTCCGCAGGTCGGGGCCGCCGAAGGTCAGGCTCGCCATCCAGGGGCAGAGGGCGCCGCAGTTGGCCGCCATCACCCCGGGCGTCACGTTGCGGGCGGCGAACGCCTGCTCGTAGGCGGCATTCGCCTCCGCGTCGCCATCGTCCAGCAGGGTCAGCAGTTCTCCTTCGGGCGTCAGGGCCACCAGCCGATCCGCGAAGATCAGGGTGATCCACAGGTTGCCGTACGCGTCGAAGGCGAAGCCGTCCGGGTGGCCGCCGAGGTCGGAGGGGCCGTACACCTCCCGGTCCGTCAGGGAGCCGTCGGGCCGAACCCGCAGGCGTGAAATCCGCCGCCCGGTGCTCTCCACCACGTACAGCCATTCCTCGTTCCGGTCAAAGCGAATCTCGTTCGTGCCGCAAAAGCCGTCGGCGACAATACGCGCTCCCTGTTCGTCCAGCAGGGCCACATACCCGTCGTTGGCCCGGGAGTTGAGCTGCTTCGTCCAGGGCTGCTCGCGGGTGGTCACGCTGAACCAGACCCGCCCTTTCGAGTCCCGCAACGGGAAGTTCGCCTTCCCCAGCGGCTGCCCGTCAATCTCCGAGCAGATTGTCCGCACCTCTCCCGAGCGGGACATGATCTCGATGGCGTCCGTGCCCCAGTTGGCGATGATGAAGTCTCCCCCCCGGGTGAAGGCCAGCCCGTTGGGGAGGGAGCCCTGGGACTGCACGTAGCGTGTCTCGAACTCCTGTGAGGTCACGGCTGCGGACGGCGGCACGATCAGTTGCTGCCCGCCGTCCGTGCCCAGCCGCATCACGCCGCCCCGCCCGTCCGCCGTCCAGACCGTGCCATCCCGCTCGGCCAGGATGCACTCGGGGCGTTGCAAATCATGGCCGAGGAAGCGGATGTCCCCCCGCCGTACCTGCCAGCCCTTCAGGGGATTGCTCATATCGGTTGGGCGGTGTAGTGCAGCATCTCCCCGATGACCTTGGGGTGGTTGAAGGTCGGGTCGTTCGCCATCTCCGCCCGGCAGATCAGGAGCGACTGGTCCTGCACGTACTTGGCGCGGGCGTAGCGGCGGTCCATGAACTCCCGCAGCGTCTGCGACAGGGGCTGGTCCTTTTCGAGCAGGGTACTCAGCACCACGGCGTCCTCAATCGCCATGCCCGCCCCCTGCCCCATATGCGGCGTCGTGGTGTGCGCGGCGTCCCCGATCAGCAGCACGCGCCCCCTGAACCAGTCCTCGTCGATAAAGGTCACCTCCATCGGGCGGTACACCACCTCCGCGGGGTCGCTGATTTGCCCCCGCAACTCGGCGATGCGGCCCACGAAGTTCTTCAGGCGGTCGCGCATCAGGTTCGCCAGTTCCTCCTTCGGGTGGAAGGGGTTGCCCGGCTCCCTGGTCGTCACGTACAGGTACATCAGGTTCTCGGAGAGCGGCACCAGGCCCGCCGAGTTGCCCTGGGTGTCCCGGAAGGTTTGGAGCGCGTCGTTGTCCGGCGTGCGCGGGAAGTTGTGCCGCCACACCGACTGGCCCACGAACTGCGGGCGGTATTTATCGCCAAAGAGGAGCTTCCTGACCTTCGAGTACGCCCCGTCCGCCCCGATCACGAGGTCGTAGCGCCCCGCCTCGCCGTCGGTGAAGGTCACGTCCACGTGGTCCGGGTGCTGGTCGAAGTCCTCGACCGTTACACCCAACCGCACGTTCGTGCCCTTCTCCAGCGCGGCCTCCTTCAGCGTCTCGTGCAGGGTGGAGCGGCGCACGCCCATGTTGGCGGGGTACTCAGCCCCGGCCAGGCGCTCACCCGGGATGCGGGCCCGCCTCACCCCGTCGGGGCTGTAGAACTCCACGTCCTCGAAGGGGAACCCGGCACTCAGGTAGCGGTCGAGTAACCCCGCCTGCGCCATCGCCCGCACCACGTTGCCCTGCTGGATGATGCCGACACCGTAGGCATTCCAGGCCTTGTTCATCTCCACCATGTCCACGTCGATGCCCCGGTCGCGCAGCATCGAGGCTGCCACCAGCCCGGCGATGCCCCCGCCCACGATCAGGACCTGCCTGACCTCGCTCATGCTGTCCTCTCCTTTCAGGCGGTGTGTCCGCCCAGCCGCTCGGCCACCCAGTCCGAGATGTAGTCCAGCCCGTAGGCGCTGTTGTCCACGCTGCTGTGCTGGACCCCGCCTTCTTTGTCGGTGAAGATTTTGAGTTCCCGGTCCGGGCTGTTCGTCAACCCCTCGTAGGTCTGGTGGGCGTACTTCAGAGGAATCTGGCGATCCTGCTCCCCGTGCGTGACGAGGAAGGGGACGCGGATGCGGTCGAGGACCCCGTCCAGCGTGATCTTGGGAATCAGCGCCATAAACTCGTCCATGCTGCCCGTGCCCCACACCCACTGCACATGCTCCCAGTAGTGGGGGACGGGCCGCTCCCCCTCGCGGTTGAGCCGGGCCAGTTGCACCTCGCCCCAGTTGTGATTCGCGCCCCACACCGCGCCGAGAGCGAAACGGGGCTCGAAGGCCACCGCACGCGGCGCGTAGTATCCACCCAGCGAGACGCCCTGCAACCCGATCCGCTTCGGGTCGATGTCCTCCCGGGTTTCCAGATAGTCCACGACCTTACTCGCCCACGCCTCGGAGTCGTAGCGGGCGGTCAGGCCGTGCAGGCGCAGGGCTTCCCCGGTGCCGGGCTGATCGAGACACAGCGACGAGATGCCGCGCTTGGCGAGGTGCCCCGGCAGCCCCACCCGGTAGAGCATCTCCTTGGTGCTGTCCAGACCGTTGACCTGCACGAGGATGGGGGCGGGACCCGAGACGCCCTCGGCCCGGACGTACAGCCCGGCGAGGTGCGCCCCCTCATACGGAATCTCGACCCGCTCGCAGTTCTCGTGGGCCAGCTTCACGCCCCTTTGAAAGCAGTCCTGAAACTTGGCGTACAGCGCCTTCCTCGGCTCATAATCCCTGGCCTGCATCCGTTCGGCGATCAGCAGGTAGATGGCGGCGCGCCCCAACTTGTTCCCGGCGCTGATCAGCCTACCGTTCGCCTCGTCCTCCCGCGCCTGCCCGATCAGCTTGTCCCCCATCCGTTCCCAGGACTGGAGGAAGAGCCGGGTGCCCTCGTCGTCGCCGCGCTGGGAGACTTCGAGCAGGGGGCGGCACATCTCGTCGAGTTCGCCGATCTTGGCGCCCATCTCCATCGCCAAGTTAAGGGCGAGGTTCCAGACGTAGTTCTTGGGGAAGTATTCGAACATGGGTCTCCTCGGGGTCAGTCTCCGGTCAGAACGGCTGGTCGGCGGGTGGGGGTCCAGCCCTGCCCGTCGGGGTGGCCGACCGTGTTGCGCAGCACGCCGATGCCCTCGATGTCGAGTTCCACCACGTCCCCGGGCCGGACCTCCCGCCCCAGTTCCATGCCGCAGCCGCGCCCCACGGTGCCGCTCCCCAGCAGGGAGCCCGCCAAGAGCGGCTCGCTGGCGCTGGCCCACGCCACCATCTCCTGCACGCTCCACATCAGGGTGGAGGTGCTGCCCCGCGACCAGACCTCGCCGTTCACCCGGGCCGTCATGGTCAGGTGGTGCGGGTCGAGTTCGTCGGGCGTGACGATGACCGGGCCGCAGGCTGAGGCGAAATGCTTGCCCTTCGACGGCCCCAGGCGCCCCCCCATCTCCCGAAGCTGGATGTCCCGCGCGGAGAAGTCGTTCAGGACGGTAAAGCCCAGGATGTGCGCGTCCGCCTCCCCGGGGAGGATGTTGCGCCCCCCCCGCGCGATCACGATGCCGAGTTCGAGTTCGTAGTCCATCCGCGACCGCGCGTACGTCGGCCAGGGCATCGTCGCCTCCGGGCCGATGAAGGCGGGCGCACTCCCCAGGTAGGAGATGGGAATCTCGTAGACCACCGGATCGACGGTGCCGCCGCTGCGGTGGGCGGCGTTGACGATGTGCTCCTCGAAGGCGAGGAAGTCCCGAAAAGAGGCCGGGTCGATGGGGGAGAGGAGGGGACCTTCCCCGGCCACCGCGTCCCCGCTGGTGTCCTCGCTGGCCGCGCGCAGGGCGTCGAGAAAGAGGTCGCCGTGGGTCAGGGCGGCGGCGAGACTGCCCGGGACGACCTGACCGGCCACGTCGAGGGCGGCCTGGGGGGTGGCGCCGCGCCGCTGCAAGGTGAGCCCGTAGTGGCGGCGCACGTCCACGAGGGGGGATTCGTCGGTCGCCTGGACGACGATCCGCGCCTGTGGCCCGTCGGGCGTGGGGAGAGAGATTCGGGCGATACGCATGGGGATCTCCAGGGGGAAGGGAGGGGCCGCGGCGTCCGGACAGACGGCCAGCGGCCCCGGAGGCGAGGGGAATCAGTTCAGGATGGCGACGACCCGGGCGGGCGCGGCGCTCCCCCCGACCAGCCGCAGCGGGAAGCAGGCCACCTGGAACCCGCTGGGGGGCAGGGCGCCCAGGTTGGCGAGCCGCTCGATCTGCGAATACGGGAGGTCCACCTGATGGGCGGCCCAGAAGACGCCGGGGGCGTTCCCCTCGCGGGCCGCCGCCGCCTGCCGGTCCAGGGGCGCGTCCCAGCCCCAGGCGTCGATGCCCATCACCCGGACGCCCTGGGCGAACAGCCAGCGGGTCGCGTCCGCGCTCACGCCGGGCCCGCGCAGCCAGTAGTCCGGCTGGCCGTAGAACTCGTCGCGCCCGGTGCGGATCAGCACGATGTCCCGTTCCTTCAACGTGTGGCCGATGCGGGAGAGTTCCGCGATCAGGTCCTCGACGGTGACCACTTCCCCGTCCGCCTTGTGCCGGAAGTCGAGCGCCACGCCGGGCGCGAAGAACCACTCCAGCGGGAGCTGGTCGATGCTCTGCGCGGGCTCGCCCCCAATCGTGGAGTTGTAGTGCAGCGGCGCGTCCACGTGGGTGCTGGAGTGGGTGCCGAAGTTCGTGAAGGTCTCGGTCGCCCAGCCCTCGCCATTCCGCAGCAGCTCTCGGGGCACGCCGAACATCTGTTCGATCTCGGCGCCGCCCTGGGCATTGCCACTGTACGTGATGCTGACCCGCTGGAACTCGGGCACGCCGGGCGGGGAGGGCTGGATGGGGACGGACAGGTCGATGATGCGCATGGGGGAGGCTCAGCCGCGTCCCTGCCGGGCGTAGGGGTTCTGGATCGCGGCGGCGAGGTCGTCCTCGGTGCCGGGGAGAGCCCCTTCCTCGGTGGCGCTGGGGCCGGGGGCGGGCGGGAAGCTCTCGGTCATGGAGTGCGGCATGGAGGAGTTGCGGTACAGGCTGTTGGACCCCTGCGAGGGTTTCCAGTCGTGGGGCTCCCAGTCGGGCACGTAGTTGCGGTAGCCCCCGGTGTTCAGCTCCACCCGCAGGCCGCTGGGCTCGCGGAAGTACAGGTAGGTCTGCTCCCCGATCCCGTGAATCGAGGGGCCGTACTCGATGGCGGTCCCGCCCTCCAGCAGCACGTCGGCGGCGACGAGGTGCTCCTCGCGCGTGTCCACCCAGAAGGCGATGTGGTTCACCCGCCCGGGCACCCCCGAGCCGTCGAGCACCACGCCGAGGTCGTGCGACTTCTCGTTGGTGGTCAGCACGGCGAACACCGTGACCGGCGCCTCGTCCAGCGAGGTGTAGGCCATGATGCGGAAGCCCAGCGTCTCGCGGTACCACTTCGCAAAGCCCCTCACGTCGCTGGCCGCCACCGTCACGTGGTCGAGGAAGCGGGGGGCGACCCCGTGGTTGGTGCGGCGGGACGGGCGGTCAGGGTACTGGGACCGGTGCTGGCCTTCGGCCCTGTGCTTCTCGACCTCCCAGAACAGTTCCATGACGTGCCCGTAGGGGCCGGTGAAGCGGTAGGCCCGCCCGTGGCGGTGCTGGGCGTCGCGCCACTCGCCCTGCACGCCGCTGGCCTCGATGCGGCGCACGGCCTCCTCCAACGCCTCCGGGCTGCTCGTGCGCCACGCCATGTGCGCGAGGCCAGGCTGCTCGCCCCGTGTCACGACCAGGCTGTAGGTGTAGTAGTCACCCCAGCAGCGCAGGAACACGGAGTCGCCGTCGCGCTCGACTTCCCGCATTCCCATCTGCTCCTCGTAAAAGCGTACCGAGGCGTCGAGGTCGGGCGTGGTGATCTCCAGGTGGGCAAGGTGGGACAGCAACTGGATCATAAAGGTCCTCTCCGGTGGGGCACTCCCCGACAACATTACCCGGCTTTTGATGTTTGATCAAATATGGCACGTGAGGGGGCCGGGCGCAACCCCTCTTGCCCGGTCACCCCGCCACCACAGGCTCCCCTGCACGCCCGGCCAGCAGCGCGGCGATCCCGTCGCATGCCCGCACGGCGAGGGCGACGCTGGTGATCGTGGGGTTGCAGGCGGTCGAGGTGGGGATCACGCCATTGCCTCCCACGAAGAGGTTCCGGTAGCCCCAGACCCGCGAATGGCTGTCGCACACGGACTGCCCGTCGTCTTGCTCGCCCATGCGGACGGTGCCCTGGTAGTGCAGGGAACTGCCGGACGGCAGCAGGAACGGGCGGTCGTTCGTGAGGGGACGGCCCAGGGCGCGGATGGCGAGTTCCACTTCAGCCTTGGCCTGCTCAATCACGGCCTCGTCGGCGGGCGTCAGGGTGTGGTGAACGGTCATGCGGGGGAGCCCCAGGTAGTCCGTCTCGCTCTCGGAAAAGGCGATGTGGTCCTCGTACCGGACTTCCTTCGCGCAGAACCAGCCCAGGCCGACGACGGGGGTGCCGGTATCATGCTCCACCGGAATGGGGATGGGGGAAGCTTCCAGCTCCATCACCTGACCGTGGTAGGGGTGACTGGGCGAGTGGAACGGCACCCAGGACACGCCGCCCGCTGCCCGCCCCGCGTTCTCGGGCAGGAGCGCCGGGTTCAGTTGCACCGCGCCGAGCACCTGCGGCTGGTCATTGAGGTAATGCCCCAGCGCCGGGGGCCGGATGCCCGACGCCCACAGCAGTTGCGGGGTCCGCAGCGAGTCGGCGGCGACCACGACCACCCGCGCCCGCACCTCGTACCGCTCTCCGGTGGGGAGATGTTCGAGGACTGCACCCGTGACCCGGTCGCCGTCCACGGTCAGCCTGTGGCAGAGTGTCTCCGAGTGCAGGGTGAAGCCCGTGCCGTGTCCCTCCTCTGCCAGCGGCCCCAGCACCACATCAACGCCCGCCCAGCGCCGCTCGCCGCCTTCCGTTCGTGCCGCGAGGGGCATCGGCTGAACGGGCCGCTCGGGGGACAACCTCTCCCCGAACGCCCCCATCAGCGCCTGCCGGATCGCCCGCGCCGCGTCGGTTTCGGGATAGGCCTGCTGGGTCACGCCGAGGAGCCGGTTGGCCTCGTCGAAGGCCGCCTGCCATTCCTCCTCGGGGATAAAGCCGATGCGCTCCGTATTCCCGGGCGGGGGGCAGGCACAGGTCCAGTGCGCGCCCATGCCGCCCACGTTGGTGGACAGGGCGGCGGCGGGCATTTCCGGGCTGCCCAGCAGGAAGGTGCCGGGGCGGGCGAGCAGACCGGGCCGCGTGGGCGCTCCTTCGTGAGCCTCCTCCCCCGCCTCGGCCCGCTGGGCGGGCGTCGGGGTGCCGTAGACGTACTGAGTCGGCCCCTGGGAGCGCACCTGTGCCCGCTCGCGCTCGGCGGGGTCGGGGATGTTCTTGACGTGCAGGCCGGGGCGGGGGGTGAGCTGCGGTCCCGCGTCGATCAGGAGCACGCTGGTTTGAGGGGAGCGTTCCGCCAGCACCCGGGCAAAGGTAGCCCCTATAGGCCCACTCCCGACGATCAGCACGTCGATTTCCTGGCGAGGCGTCATCAGTCCACCAGCTTCAGCGTCTTGGCGTCCTGCCCGACCATCGGGACGGGGAAATACGAGATTCGCAGCCCGAAGTTCACCCCGACCTGATGCTCGCCCGGTCCCAGCTCGTGCGGGAGCCGCGCCGTGACGGTAGCGATCTCCCCGAAATTCCAGATGGTGTCGGTCTCGTCGTCGCGCCTGGCAAATGGGACCGTCCTGTCCCCCAGCGTGACCGTCAGGTTTTCCTCCGGCACGCGCTCGCCGTCCACCGTCACGTCCATCGTCTCGACCATCGAGAGGCCCAGCCCCCGGTAGTACGGCAGCCGGACGCCGAACTGCACGCCGCCGGGAACGCGCTTCAGGCTGTCCTCCACGACGATGTACTTGTCAAACATGGGCGACCTCCCGCTCCCCGATCAGGCGGGCGAGCATCCGCTGGTGACGGCGCACCTGCTCCACGCTGTCGACCTCGAAGGCGTCCTGGATGTGCCGGTTCCCCTCGTACTCGCTGGCGAGGTAGCCGCTGTAGCCGCCCTCTTTCAACACGGGAATGACTTCCTCGTACCCCAGGCTGGTTTCCCGGTCCTGCTCGTCCATCTCGTAGAACTTGGCGTGGACGTGGAAGATGCGGTCCATGTGTTCGAGGAGCCGCCTCGGGTTCGACCAGTTGTTGTGCCGCAGCATCTCGGCGGCGCGGATGTCCACCGGGTTGCCGCCCATGTTCCGCACGTCGCCCACCACGTACTCGGCCAGCACCCGGCGGTCGTACTGCTCCCGGATGTACTCGATGATGTGCGGCGTGGCGCCCTGCCGGATGAGCCGCTCGGCCATCACGGGCGGGAAGTGCTTGGTGAAGATGCCCATGTCGGGGATGAAACCCAGCAGCGGCGACCCCAGCCGGTCCATGAACTCGATGTGCCGCAGCACCCAGGGATGCTCGAAGTGCATGGGTGCGTGAATCTCCAGCCCCAGCCGCATGTTGGACTGCTCGGCGTGGGGCAGCACCTTCTCCATCAGCTCCGGCGACACGAAGTTCAGCACCCGGATCACCGTGCAGCCCAGGCGGCTCGCGTGCCGGATGTCGCGCACAAAGGACTCGACCTGCTCGTCCAGCGTCATCAGGCGGCCCCTGAACTTCTTCGTGTCGAGGAACATATCGTGGCAGACGGACACGGTGCCGTACTTCGCCATCATGGCGTGCCAGCCGTCATAGAAGGCGTCGTCCAGGTTGGGGAAGCCCGGCATCATCTGTTCGGCCAGCGACTCGATGCCGTAAGCGCCCATGCTGGCGCAGGCGGCCACGCAGTCTTCGAGGGTCATCTTCCGCAGGAAGAATTCTTCCTGGAAGCTGTAGAGACTGACGCCGCGTTTGATCTGTGGCTGGGTCATGGTTCCTCCCTTTCTGCTAGTGAATGACGACGGGGATAAAGAGCGTCCTGTTTCTGCCCCTCCCCCTTGAGGGGGGAGGCTGGGACTCGTAGAGCTGCGCAGCAGAGGGGGTGAGCGGGCATGGCGCTCCAGAAAAACGGAGCTTCTCTTACCCGAGGTGCTCCTCTACCCCTTCACCCCACCCGAGAACCCCTGAATCAGTTGCCGCTGCGCGAAGATGAAGAACAGCAGCGCGGGGACCAGGGCAATCGCCACCGCCGCGAACACGTAGTTCCACTGGGTCGCGTAGTTGCCCACGAAGGAGTACACCGCCACCGGCAGGGGCGTCTTCCCGGTGCCGCTCAGGAACACCAGCGGGTTGAAGAAGTCGTTCCAGATCAGCAGGCCGGAGAGGATCGCCACGGTGCCCGTCACGGGCCTCAGCAGCGGGAAGACCACGTGCAGGAAGGTGTACCAGACGCTCGCGCCGTCGATCTGCGCGGCCTCCTCGTACTCGTGGGAGAGCTGGCGCAGGAAGCCGGTGTACAGGAAGATCGCCAGCGGCAGCCAGGTGGAGACGTTCAGCAGGATCAGCCCGGTGTAGGTGCCCAGCAGGTGCAGCCGCTTGAACAGCGAGTAGATCGGGATCAGGCCCAGTTGCGAGGGCAGCACGATGCCGATCAGGAAGAGCAGGCCCATGATGACCGCGATGTTTCCCTCCCGCCGCGCGAGAGTGTAGGCCGCGGTGGAACTCAGGGCCACGATCCCCAGCACGCTCCCGCCCGTGATGATCAGGCTGCTCACGAGCGCCGAGCCCAGGTGCCCGCTCTGCCACGCCCCGGCGTAGCTGCTCAGGTCGATGCGGCTGGGGAGTTGCAGGGCCGAGGTGAACAGTTCGGCGGTGGGCTTGACCGAGATCACGATCAGGAAGAGGAAGGGAATGGCCCAGATCAGGGCGAGGAGCCACAGCCCGATCTCGCGGGTCAAAAGCCTGTTCTTGCGGCTTCTCATGCGTTCCTCCGCTCGGCAGCGCGGGTGGTGAGTTGCTGGATAATGGCCGCCGCAGCGATCAGCACCGTCAGCAGCAGGGCGAGCGCCGTGCCGTAGCCGTAGCGCCCGAACACGAACGTCTGCTTATACACCTGAGTCGCCAGCGTCTCGGTCGCCCCCAGCGGCCCGCCGTTCGTCAGCGCCATGACCTGATCGAAGATCGCCAGCCCCGAGATCACCGAGAGCTGGATGCTGATGGCGAGGGCCGGGGCCAGCAGCGGCAGCGTGACGCGCACGAGGCGTTGCCAGGAGGACGCCCCGTCGATCTCGGCGGCCTCCTCGACCTCCTGCGGGATGCCTTGGAGGCCCGCCAGCAAAATCACCATCGCCAGCCCGGAGAACTGCCAGACCAGCACCACGACCACCGCCCAGAAGGACCAGGTGGGGTTGGCGAGCCAGGTCTTCTTGAGGGCGCCCAGCCCCAGCACGTCCAGCGCCCCGTTGATCGGCCCGGAGTAGTCGAACAGGAAGCGCCAGATAAAGGCCGTGGCGAGCTGGCTCATCACCACCGGGGCGAAGAAGGCGGTCCGCAGCAGGTAGCGAGTCCGCAGGTGTTGATTGAGGGCGACGGCCAGGAACAACCCGACCAGATTCGTCAGCACCACGAAGCACGCGGCGAACTTGACGGTGTTCAGCAGGGCGGTGCGGGCCCCCTGGTCGGTGAAGATCTGGCGGAAGTTCTCCAGGCCGGTGAAGGTGGCGGTCGGCGTCAGCCCGTTCCAGTCGGTGAAGGCGTACCAGCCGCCCGCGACGGCCGCGACGTAGCGGGCCAGGAAGACCAGGACCACTGCGGGGACGGCCCAGGCCCAGGGCGGCACGTGACGGGGGGGATTCGGGCGTTTCCGCCCGGTGGCCGGGTGGGCAACCCCTGGGATATTGCGGGAGTGGTGGCTGGTCACGGGGAGTCCTCCGGTGGGCCGAACCTCGTCCGGGAGAGGGTCGGAGGCGGCCAGTCGCCGCCCCCTCGTCTTACTTGCGGTTCCAGGCCGCGTCCAGGCGGGCGAGTAGCGCGTCCACCGTGAGTTGCCCGGTCAGCAAACCCTGAACGCCTTCACCCAGGGTGGTGTACACCTGGGGGTTGCTCCACTCGATCTGGATGAGGGGGGCGATGCGCGACTTGTTCCGCAGGGCGGTCGCAATCCCGCTCAGTTCGGGGGGCAGGTTCTGGCCGGTGGCGGCCTGCCGGGTGGAGATGTCCCCCGTCACCTTGGTGTAGAGTTCCGAGCCCCCGCCCGTGGCGATGAAGTCCGCGAAGGCGAGCGCCGCCGGGAGGTTCTTTGAGTTCTTGGAGACGGCGATGGCGTCCGTCGGCGACACGGCGAGGACCGTGCTGGCGGCGGTCGGCCCGGGGAGCACGAAGGCGCCCAGGTTCAGCTTCGGGTTGATGCTCTTGAGGGCCGAGATGGCGCCCGTGGGAATCACGAAGGCGAGGGCCTGGCCGCTCGCCATCGCCGGGGCCGCCTGGGGCAGGTCCGCGCCCTCGACGCCCGGAATGAAGCAGCCCGCGTTCTTCATGTCGAGCAGGGCTTGCAGGGCCTTTTTCCAGCTCGGGGTTCCGGCAAAGGTCACCTTGCCCGCCGTGCGCTTGGCGTTCCACTGCGGGTCGCTGCCCAGCACGTAGTTCTCGGCGAGGGTGGCGGCGAGCAGGCCGCCGTTCTGCGGGTTGGCGCCCGCCAGAGAGAACATGCTCTTGCCCTTGCTGCGGATCACGCCGCAGGTCTTGAGCAGTTCGGGCATGGTCTTCGGGAGGCTGACGCCGAGCTGCCCCAGCAGGTCCACGTTGTAGACGGCGGCGATGGGCGTCATGCCCAGCGGCACGGCGGCGAGCTGGTTGTTCTTCCAGTACAGGCCCCGGGAGGCGGTGGGGATCACCGTCTTGGCCCAGGGGCGCTTGCTCAGGTCGGCCACATAGCCCGCGTCCAGAAAGGGCAGCACGGAAACCAGCCCGCCCGAGCCCGCCGTGACGTAGAAGAGGTCCGGCGCGTTCCCGCCCTGAAGCTGGGTGCGCAGCACCTGCGGGTACCCGGTGCCGATGGGGAAGAACTCGGTCCTCACCTTGACGTTCGGGTACTTCTTCATAAAGGCGTCGACCAGCGCCTGCATGCTGGGGTTGCCCTGTTCGCTCGCCTGGGCGATCAGGCGCAGCTCGCCGCTCTGGGCGAGGGCGGGCGAGGAGAGCAGGGCCGTCAGGGAAAGCAGGGCGAGGGTGCGTTTCATGTCAGTACCTCCAAGGCAGGGGGCGGAAGACGAGGGAAACCCCGGCGTGACAGCTTCCGGAGACGGCGGGAGGTGAATGGGTCACCCCACGAAGTTGCCGCTGTTTGATGTTTGATCAAACATAACCGATATTCTGATTTTTGGCAAGCCGGGAGGAGGGGGGCGGGTGGGCAAGTGATCGCGTCCCACGGGGAGGAGAAGTGGGAAACATCGTTGGGTAGGACCCCAGATACAGCCCTCACGCACCTCTCCTGCTGGCGAAGAGACGCTTCTCTGGGCGGGTAATTACAGGCCGTGAGCCCGCCGACGGGCGGGAACGATGGATGATGGACGCTCACTCCCGATGCATCGGCGCATTTACCTCAAACAAGACCCCTTTGGGACAGGGGAGTCGAGTGCGGCCTCCTTCCCAGCCTCTAGTGCTCGTTCTAAAAAGATATGTGATCAAACCCTTTGCTAGACTGCACCTATGTTCCCCCGCACCGTTAAAACGGCCCTCGTGAACATGCTGCGCGACGAGATTGTGCGCGGCACCTTCGAGCCGGGCGAGCGGTTGCGGCTGGAGGACCTCGCCCAGCGGTTCGAGGTGAGCACCATGCCCATCCGCGAGGCGCTGAGCACCCTGGAATCCGAGGGGCTGGTGACCATCCAGCCGCACCGGGGGGCACAGGTCACCCGCTTTACCGCCGACGAGATCCGCGAGCTGTACGAGATGCGGGCCGCGTTGGAGGAACTGGCGACGGTCAAGGCGGTGCCGAACCTCACGGAGGAGGACTTCGCCCGGCTGGACGCCCTTGTGGCGGAGATGGAGCACCCGCAGGGGCAGTTCGACATGGCGCGGTTCTCGCAGAACAACATGGAGTTCCACCGGATCATCTACGACCGCGCCCACCGTCCCCACCTGGCGGCCCAGATCCGCGACCTGCGTTACCGGGTGCAGCACTACCTGCACAAGCACCTGGAAAGCACCAACTACAGCCTGTCGGGCAACGCCGAGCACCAGCGCCTCCTCGACCTGATGCGCGCCGGGAAGGCCGGGGAGGCCGGGAAGGAGATGCACCACCACATCCTGAGCACCGGGCTCAAGATCGCCGACATCATGGACATGGAAGAGGCGGCGCGTCCCGCCAGCAAGGGGCGGACGCGCCGGGCGTCAGGGTGAATGCTGTTAGAGGGTGACCTGCCCCGTCCAGCGGAGGTCCTGAAGCGAACGCCCCACATTCAGGGTCCACGTGCCCGGCGGCATGACCCACCCTCCCTCGGCCTCCGACCAGCGGCGGAAAGCCCGGGCGGGGACGGTCAGGTGGACCGTCCGCGTTTCCCCGGCGGGGACGACAGGTGCGGCGAAAGCCGCCAGCTCGGGGTGGGCCGGAACCCCCCCGAATTCCGGCTGCTCCAGGTACACCTGCACGACCTCCTTGCCCGCCCGGCCCGAGGTGTTGGTGACCTGCACGGCGACCCGAATGTTCCCGTCCGGCTGCGGCTCCACACCCACCCCGCCGTACTCGAACTCCGCGTACCCCAGCCCGTGCCCGAGGGCGAAGGCGGGGGCGACGCCGCGCGCGGCGAAGGCGCGGTAGCCGATCAAGACGCCCTCCTCGTAGCGCAGGTCGCCGCTGGTGTCCGGGGTGAGATCGAAGGCGGGGTAGTCCTCCTCCCGCCGGGCGAAGGTGACGGGCAGGCGCCCCCCCGGCTCCCGCAGGCCCGTGAGAACCTCGGCCAGGGCGGCGCCGAACCCCTGGCCCGGGAACCAGACCTGGAGCACGGCGGCAGCCTCAGTGGCCCATTCCGTATCTACCGCGTGCGCCGCGTTGACCACCACGACTGTCCGCGGGTTGACCGCGCAGACGCGGCGGATCAGGTCGAGCTGGGCCCCGGGCAGCCGGGTCGTGGTGCGGTCGCGGCTCTCCACGCCCGAGTCGGCGGTCTCGCCCACGACCAGCACGACCTGCTCGGCGCGGGCCGCCAGGGCCTCGGCGCGGGCGAGCAGGTCCGGCACCTCCGGCGGCTGGGCCCCGTACCACAGCCCCTGGGCGCGGGCGGGTGCGAAGGTCATCACGTATTCCAGATGCACGTCCTCGCCCGCCGTGAGCTCCAGGTCGAGGTGATCCGACTCGCCCCGCAGCAGGTGCCCCATCACGTCCCCCGACACAACCGGGGAGGGACGGCGGCCCCGCTCCACCCCGTTCACGAGGAAGGTCACGTCGCCCGTCCCGCCGTAGAACAGGCGGTAGACACCGCTGCGCTCGGGCCGCAAGCGGGTGCGGGCCCGCACGGTGCCGGGCCGCCCGGTACTCAGGCCCCCCGGCATGTCGCCGAACCAGACCAGGGTGGACGTTCGCCGCACCTCCTGAAAACTGGGCGCGCTGCCGGGACCCGGGGCATACTCCACCGTCAGGCCACGGTCACCACTGTCCGCCGTGATGGGCAGGGCGGACAGTGGCGGCAGGCGGTACTCGGGCAGGACACCCACCTCGTGGGTCACCTCGCCGAACTGCCGCCGCAGCGCTTCCAGGGGGGTGAGCACGTCCTCCGCAAGGGCAATGCGGGCGAAGGTCGCGCCCTGGTAGCAGGGGACGGAGGCGTTCGGGCCGATCACCGCGAGGGGCCGATCTGCACTGAGGGGAAGGACCGCCCCCTCGTTCTTCAGCAGCACGAAGCCTGCGGCGGCGGCCTCCGTCAGCACGGCCTGGGGGTCGCCTTCCGTCCCCTGCGGCGAGCGGTCCACCTGCCCGGCCCAGGCCGCTACTCGCCGCGCCGCCTCCACGACCCGTTCCTCCGGCACCTGTCCCTGCGCCACGAAGTCCGCCGCCTGAGGCCCCATCTGGCGCGGCGGGCCGGGCATCTCCAGGTCCAGGCCCGCGTTCAGGCTGCGGGCGCCGTCCTGCACCCCGAACCAGTCGGACATCAGCACACCGTTCCAGCCGAAGTCCCGGCGGAGGATGGACATGACGTGCGCCTGCTCACTACAGGTGACCCCGTTGCAACGGTTGTAGGCCATCATCATCGCCCACACGCCCGCCTCCGCCGCCAGTTCGAAGGGCTTCAGGTACACCTCGCGCAGGGTGCGCTCGTCCATCACCGAGTTCATGGAGTGCCGCTGCGTCTCGGAGTCGTTGCCGACAACGTGCTTGGCGACGGCGGAAACCCCGCGGGCTTGCATGCCGGAAATCCAGGCCGCGCCGATGGTGCCCGTCAGGAAGGGGTCTTCCGAGTACGTCTCGAAGGCGCGTCCGGCGAGCGGGCTGCGCGGCAGGTTCAGGTTCGGGCCGAGAATCGCCTGCACCCCGCGGCGGTGACACTCGCCCGCCACGACCTCGCCGACCCGGCGGGCCAGGTCCACGTCCCACGACGCGGCCAGCGCCGTGCCGCAGGGCATCACCAGCGACACGTCCCGCTCGTCAATGTGGGGGCTGGCGACCCCCATCGGGCCGTCGACCATCCGCACGGGGGAGATGCCGCGCTCAGGCCGGGCGGCGGTCGACCACAGGTCCGCCCCGGCAGTGAAGGGGGCCGCCTCCTCCAGCGTCCACGGGGCGGGGGTGACGGGCGGCTCGGCGGTCATGCGGGCACCCCGCTGCGGAGGGCGGCGGTCGCCCGCGCGAAGTGCAGGACCTGCCCGGCGAGCGTGGCGAGCTGGCCGTCGGTGGCCGCATCGGTGCAGCTCCCGTCGGGGGCGAAGGCCTGCACGGCCACGGTGTTGATGGTGACGCCCAGCGGCGTGGGCCAGCCCCGTAAGGCGTGTACGATGTCCCGCAGGGCGCTCAGCGTCACGCCGGTCCCCTGCCAGCCCGCCGCAACCACGATGCACCCCACCGCCCGCCCGTCGAGATAGGGCCGCTCGTCGCCTCGCAGGTCTTCGAGCAGGTCGAGCGCGTTCTTCACCAGCCCGGAGACACCCCCGTGATACCCGGGCGTGGCGACGAGCACGCCGTCCGCCTGCCGCACGGCCTCGACGAGCGCCACCTCCGCCTCATTCCGTTCCTGCTTCTCGGGAGCATACAGGGGGAGCGCGGCGAGTTCGGGGCCGCCGAAGAGCCGCGTCCGGGCCCCGGCCCGCTCGGCGTGCCCCAGCGCCACCCGCAGCGCCTTTTCCCCGCTGGAACCGGGGCGGGTGGTGCCGCCGATCCCCACGATGAATGGTCTCGTCGCGGCGGTCATACGCGGACCAGCTCCGGCTGCTTGAAATGCGGCATGACCTGCTCGGCAAAGAGGCGCATGGATTGCTGACCCAACCGCAGGCGCTCGTCGGTCAGCGGCCCGTTGGTGAAGCCCATCAGCACGTTGCCGATCCCGAGGTCCTGATATTCCTGAAGGTGCGCCCGGACCGTCTCGGGGCTGCCGTACAGGCACCACGTCCCGATCCAGTCCTCACTGAGCGCGTTAGGCGTCTCGTGAATCTTCACGTCGCTGATCTCCTCGGCCCGCTTGTTGTAGACCATCTCGCGGTCGATGGCCGCCTGGTAGCCCCGCAGAATCACCTCCAGCTCCTCGCGCGCCTGCTCGTCCGTCTCAGACACATGCACGCACTGGTAGGTGTGGGTTGTCCAGGAGAGGGCGTAGCGCACCACCTCCTCAGGATGACCGGCGGCCAGCAGGGCGTCCCAGTACACCTTGAAATACTTCTGCACGTGGGTGAAGGGCTCGGTGCCCCCGATCTTCGGCGGCGTGAAGGCCGGGATGAAGGCGGGGTAGCCGCTCTGGGCGGCACGCAGGGCGCTAGATTCCCGCAGGGCCACGCTCATCAGCGGGGCGTGACGCTTCCCATAGGGCGCGGGGACGATGCGCTGGATGACGGCCCCCTTGTAGTGCCCGGTGTCGAACACGACAGGCTCGTCGTCAATGCCCTTGTTCCACAGCCGCTCGGCGATGTCAAGGTTCTCCTGCGCGATGCGGGACGTTTCCTTGTAATTCACCCCGAAGCCGATCATCTCCTCGGGGGTGGTGCCGCTGCCGATGCCTACGAGTAGTCGCCCCTCGGTCAGTTGGTCGAGCAGGTTCACCCGCTCGGCGAACCGGACCGGGTGGTGGAGGGGCACCGTGGTGACCGACATGCCGAAGTGGACCTTCTTGAGCTGCCCCGCCAGGTAGGCCGCGAACACGAAGGGGTCGCTGGACATCGGGGCGTACCCGGTGAAGTGATGGTCGGGCATGAAGACGGCGTCGTAGCCCAGCCTCTCAGCCTCCCGGGCGTGCTCGGTCAGGGCTTGGATGATGGCGCGGTCCTGTTCGGGGGCGGTGGAACGGCCAACGAGAAAGACGGAAAAGCGCATGGGTCCTCCGGGGTGGGAGAGAGGCTGGGCGCCGTTGTTCCCGGCGAGGGAGCGGCGGCGGACGACAAGAACTAGAATTACCGTTCTAATTAAGAGTGCGCTAGATTTGATCAAAAGTCAAGAGCGGGCTGGCTCAGGCGCGGGGACCGTACCGCAGGAACAGCTCGCTCATCTCGCCCAGGTCATGCTTCAGCTCGTCCCAGTCGCCCTCGCCCGCTACATCCGCCGTCGATCCCAGGCCGAGGTAGCGGGCGAAGGCGGCGTACGCGAGCGAGAAGCAGGCCTCCACCGCGTGTTCGGGCCGGGGATGTCCGATCTCGGCGCGGCGCTCCAGCAGGGTGTCCACCCAGCCCTGCCTCAGCTTGTGAAAGGACCGCTTGCCGAGGCTGGCGACGGTGGGGTTGGAGGGGGCGCGCGACATGAGCGGGCGAAGCAGGTTGGCCTGGGCCTTCAGGAACTCGCCCAGCGCCGAGACCATCTTGGTCACCAGGGCGCCGAAGGGGAGATGCTCGGCGCGGATGTCTGACAGCAACTCGGCCTGCTGCCCCTCGACCCGCTCCAGAATCCGCACCTGCACAGCGTCCAGCAGGTCCTCCTTGCCGCGCACCCGCCCGTAGATGGATCCGGTGGAGACCCCCGCCCGCTGACTGACCCCCGCCAGCGTGAGCTGCTCGTACCCCTCCTCGCTGAGGATCTCGATGGCCGCTTCCAGAACGCGCTCGAACGACTGGCGGCTGCGGTCCTGCTGTGGGGTGCGAATACCTTTCAATTCCGTCATGCGCTGTTCGCCGCCCAGCCTAGCGCGTTTGTCACTCCGCCCGGCGTTCCGCCGCCGAAGGCACAGGACCACCACGCTCAGTCCAACGAGAGCCCCGAGCACCGTCTCTCCGGCGCGGGCAGCCAGCAGACCCGGCGGCGGGACGGGATACGCTGGTTGCGACATCCGCAGCGCCAGGGGCGTCACGAACAGCAGCGCCACGACCAGGACCACTAGCATCCAGGGGCTGAGTGGAACGGCGAGTAGCAGCGCCGTGCTGCAACCAGACGCCGCCACCACAGCGCCCGCTT